>DASPWG010000072.1:0-57920 GCA_035621915.1 Streptosporangiaceae bacterium | reverse complement strand
AACGACAGGACCGAGCAGCTCCTCGACCTGTGCTTTGCCCTGCTCGACGACGCCAAGATCATGCCGTACTACTTCTACATGTGCGACATGATCCCCAACAGCGAGCACTGGCGGCTGTCGCTCGGCGAGGCGCAGCGGCTGCAGCACGACATCATGGGCTACCTGCCCGGGTTCGCCACCCCCCGGTTCATCTGCGACGTGCCGTACGTGGGCAAGCGGTGGGTGCACCAGGTGGCACGCTACGACCGTGAGCTGGGGATCTCGTACTGGACTAAGAACTACCGGACCGGCGTGGAGCACGAGGACGCGTTCGCGCTGGAGCGGGAGTACGAGTACTACGATCCGATCTACCTCCTCGGGGACGCGGGGCAGGAGTACTGGGCCAAGCGCGTCGCGGCGGCGAGCTAGCCGGATCGCCTGGCCGTCCCGCGGGCCAGGGCGGCGTCCAGCAGGACGGCTGCGGCAGCGCGGGCCGCGACGGCTGCCTCTGGGTCGTGGTCCATCCGCGCGGACTGCCCGCTGCCGTCGTAGAGCAGGTGCAGCTGGCGCGCCAGTACTTCGGGCTCGGGCGCGCCGGCCTGCGCGGCCAGTTCGGTCAGCAGTGCGCGCACCCAGCGGCGGTACGCCTCGGCGGCCTGCTCGGCCTGATCGCCCGGATGGGATTCCGCGCTGGCCCTGGCGAAGGCGCAGCCGCGGTAGCCGGGCTCGGCGAACAGCTCCGCCAGGCCCTCGAACACGGCCAGCAGGCGCTCGCGCGGAGTGCCGTAGCGTTCCACCGCGTGCGCGATGCGCTGCGCGACTCTTGCCTGGCGGCCCTCCAGGTAGGCACGGACCAGCTCGTCCTTGCTGCCGAAGGTGTTGTACAGCGAGGCCTTGGCGACGCCGGCCTGCTCGATGATGCGGTCGATGCCGACCGTATGCACGCCCTCGCTGTAGAACAGCTCATTAGCGGCGGCTAGCAGCCGGTCGCGGGCCGACGGCCGGACCTGGTGCGCTTCGCTGACAGTCATGGCGATGGCCACCTTCCAGACAGGCTTGTCTATCGTAGCTTTCCCGCTCCGGAGCAGGCCGGCTCGACGTGCTGGCCGAGCCGGTTCTTCAGCAGGCCGACGAGGGCCAGCGCGGCCATCGCGATCACCGCCGCACCGTAGTACCTGGTCGTGTCGATCAGTCCGCCGCCGTGCACCACGCCGAACCCGGCCAGCACGGCTGGCACGCCAAGCCCCAGGTAGGACACCACGTAGAGCAGCGAGACCAGGCCAGCCCGCTCGTGTGCGGCGGCCAGCGGAACCACCATGCGGATGCCGCCCTGGAAGCCGCTGCCGAACCCGGCGCCGGCGATCGCCGAGCCTGCGAAGAAGACCATCGCCGACCCGAGGCTCACGCCCAGGATGGTTACGCTGACGCCGGCGACCAGGGCCAGGATGCCGATCAGCATCACCGTGCTGGCCGCGAGCCGGCGCAGCACGATGATCGCGAGGACGGCCGAGGCGGCCAGCACGAACAGGCTCAGTCCGCCCAGCACCACGTTGCCGGAGCCGGTGACGCCGTGCACGAGCGCCGGGCCGAGCGAGCCGTAGAGCCCCGCCAGTGCCCACACCGCGAACAGCACGGGCACCGAGGTCAGCACCGGAGCCCGTAGCGCTCGCGGCAGCGCGATCTCAGGGACGAGGCTGGCCAGCGCGCCTGGTGCCCGGCTGACCGTCTCGCGCATCGCGGTGATTGCGGTCGCCTGCAAGGCCAGCACGCCGATCAGGGCCAGGTAGATGAGGTGAGTGGGGTCAGGCAGGAACCGGACCGCCAGCGCAGACAAGATCACCCCGCTTGCGGTGCCCATGCCCGGCGCCACCGCGTTCGCGAAGGTGCCGAGCTCGCGGTCCATGTCCAGCATGGCGGCGCCTATCGCGCCAAGCGCTGCCCCGGTGGACAGGCCCTGTACCACCCTGGCAAGGATCAGCTCGGGGACTCCCGCAGCGGTGGCGAAGATCACCAGCGCGCCGGCCTGAACGGCAATCGCGGTCAGCAGCACTGGCCGGCGTCCGACGTGGTCGGACAGCTTTCCGAGCGTCAGCAGGCCGCTCAGCACCGCCACCGCATACACGCCGAACACCACCGTGGTGGTAATCGGCGTGAACTGCCACCTGGCCTGGTAGATCGCGTACAGCGGGGTCGGGGCGGCCGAGGAGGCCAGCAGCGCCACGATCACCGACGCCAGCACGAACACGGCAGGCCTGCCGCTCAGCCGGCGACTGGTCATCCCGCCCAGCCGCGGCCGGCCCTGGGCCAGGCCGTCCTGCAGGCTGCTGGTAATTCGGCTGGCCGGGCGGCGGCCCAGCATGACCGCACTGGCGGCCGGCTCATCCTGACGCATGTGCGGCTTCAGCTCTCTGAGTAGACAGGTCTGTACAATGAGATAATAGACAGACCCGTCTACTCAGTCAAGAGCTGTCCGGCTCTCCGCGCGGTCACCACCGCGCCGATCCGGGCCAGCATCTCGTCCGCCGGGACGGCCGGAAGCTGGCGGCCGGTCCGCAGCCGCAGTGACGCCTCCCCCGCGGCGGCCTCACGGGCACCCACAACGGCCAGGTACGGCACCAGGCGGTTGGACCGGATCCTGGCGCCGAGAGTGCCATGCTCAGGACCCGCAAGCTCGGCCCGGAGGCCGCGGTCGATGGCCTCCAGGACCAGACCGCGGGCGGACTCGACCTGCGGCTCGCTGATCGGCAGCACGGCAAGCTGGACCGGGGCATACCACGGGGGGAACGCACCGGCGTGCACTTCGATCAGGTGGGCTACGAGGCGCTCAAGGCCGCCGATCACGCTGCGGTGGATCATGACCGGGCGGTGCCGGGCGGCATCGGCCCCGATGTAGGCCAGGTCGAATCGCTCGGGCTGGTAGAAGTCGACCTGGACAGTGGAGAGGGACGCCTCGCGTTCCGAGCAATCGGCGATCTGCACGTCGATCTTGGGTCCGTAGAAGGCCGCCTCGCCCTCGCCGGTCTCGTAGGGCAGGCCCAGGCTGTCGAGCGCCGAGCGCAGCAGCGCGGCTGCCTGCTCCCACATCTCGGGGCCGCCCACGTACTTGCCTGACGGGCCGGGCAGGGACAGCCGGTACCACGCGTCGGTGATGCCCATGTCCGCGTGCGCCTGGCCGATCATCGCCAGCGCGGCGGTGACCTCGGCGAGAGCCTGGTCGGCGGCGCAGAAGATGTGCGCGTCATTGAGCTGGATCGACCGGACTCTGGTCAGGCCGCCGAGCACGCCGGACAGTTCCGAGCGGTACATGCCGCCAAGCTCGGCGATCCGCAGCGGCAGGTCACGGTAGCTGCGCGAGCGAGACCGGAAGATCAGCGCGTGCTGCGGGCACAGGCTCGGCCGCAGTACCACCTGCTCGGCGCCGATCTGCATGGCCGGGTACATGCCATCGCGGTAGTGGGACCAGTGGCCGGAGATCTCGTAGAGCTCGCGCTTGGCCAGGACCGGCGAATGGACGTGCTGGTAGCCAGCCCTGCGCTCGAGATCGTAAACGTACTCCTCCAGGGCATGGCGCATCGCGGCGCCGGCCGGCAGCCAGTACGGCAGCCCGGCGCCGATCAGCGGGTCGGTATCGAAGATGTCGAGCTCGCGGCCGAGCCTGCGGTGGTCCTGCATGGGTGCTCCTCCAGGTAACGGCGAGTGCACCCGCGAATGAGCCCCGGGGCACTCGCCCCGGGGCTCATGGACAAGAACAGCTGTCAGTGCGCCGGGACGGACTCCGGCGTCGTGGTCATGCCTGCGCGCTGCATGCCGACCAGGGTAGCAAGCGCGGCCGCGTCCGGTCGCGCGCGTTTAGCTACCGCCCGGCAGCCTCGGCGGCCATCACCTCGGGATCCACCGAGCCCAGCGTGGGCCGCTGCTTGAAGTACCCGCTGCCGAGGATCCAGTAGATCGCCATCGGGATCAGGCCAATCGCCAGCCCGCCAACGCCGAACCAGATCACGACCGCGTCGCTGGTGTTCGACTTGATGGACCAGACCAGGATCCAGAACATGAACAGCGCGCCCACGAACGGCCACAGGCCTATCAGCAGGAAGTTCTTGACCGAGACGAAGAGGATCTTGCGGAACGCGACCACCACCGTCAGCCCGGCGAGGCCGTAGTACACGCAGATCTGGATGCCGATGGCGTCGATCGCGTCCGACAGGATGGTCCCGACCGAGCCGATGTAGTTGGACCCTATGAACAGGCCAAGCGAGACGATCGCGACGGCGATGGTCGCGATCCACGGCGTCTGGCGGGAGGGCAGGATCTTGCCGAAGAAGGCCGGCAGGGTTCGCTCCCGCGACATGGCGTACAGCGTCCTGGTGACCTGGATCAGGGTCGTCTCCAGCGTCGCGATCGTGGACAGCATGACCGCGACGACCAGCAGCTTGCCGCCGGTGCCCCGCCAGACCTCCTGGCCGAGCACGGCCAGCACGTCGCCGGCGTTGTTCTGGACCGTCTTGGCGGGCATGGCCAGGTTGGTGGCGATGGTGAAGATCTCGTACAGCGCGAACACGATGAGCACGCCGATGATCCCGCCGAGCCCGGCGCTGCGCTTGCTGTCCTTCATCTCCTCGTTCAGGTTGGAGGAGACGTCCCAGCCCCAGTAATAGAACGCCGCGACCAGGCCGCCGGCGGCGAACCCGGCCTGACCGTTGAAGTGACTGAACCCGAACCACGACCAGGAGAACGCCGCGACGCTGTGCGACGCTGAGTGCACGATCGCCAGGACGGCAAACAACACCAGGATGGCCACCTCGATGCCGGACATGATCCACTGCGCGCGCGCCGTGACGCGGACGCCGGCGATCACCAGCGCGACCATGACCAGGAACCAGACCGCGCCGACCGCTGTGACAAGGCCGGTGTTGTTCGCGTCCTTCGCGCTGAACAGGTCAATCGTCACCGAGCCGGCGGGCAGCGAGCCGGCAACCATGAAGATCGTCGCGGAGATCACCAGTGCCCAGCCCGCGATGAATCCGAGGCTCGGGTGCAGGACCCGGCCGACCCAGGCGTAACTGGCGCCGGCGTTGGCCTCGATCCGGTTCAGGTAGGCGAAGGCCCAGGCGATGCCCAGCATCGGGATGCCGCAGTAGAGCAGCGCCGCGGGCCCGGCAAACGCCACCGCCGCCACCAGCGCCGCGGTGCTTCCCGCGATGGTGTACGCGGGGGCGCTGCCAGCCACCGCCATGACGACCGAGTCGAACAGGCCGAGGACGTTGGCTTTCAGGCCTGGTGAGGCCGAGGCGCCGATCTCGGTCGGCTCAGTGCTTGTGGTCATGGTTTCTCCAGGTGCGGGCAACGCTTAGGCAACGCATTCTGACCTTCAAATGGCGATATGCGCAACAGATTCCGCCCGGAACCTGGCCCGGCCTACCTGAATTGCTTGCCAGCTCGGGTCTGAGCTACGGATTCCGCAGCAAATCGGCGCCCTTGGCCGCGGTTGCCTGACTGCCCAGTCAGGCTATGACTTGTCCTCGATCTCCCACAGGTGATCCAGGACGTGCCAGGCCAGGCGGCGCGCCGCGTACCTGGGCGGCCAGCCCTTGTCCGGCGTCACGAGCTCCTCCGGCGCGCGGAGAGCCGCGCTGATCCTGGCCCGCAGCAGACCCACCGCGTCCGGCGCAGACTCCGCCGCCTTGTCGCGCGGCAGGCCAACCTTGCGCGCGTACATGGCCTCGGCCCCGGCCACGTGCGCGACGATCTGGCTGGTGTCCCGCCCGCCGCCGCGCGGGCCCTTGCGCAGCTGCTCGGGGGCGGCCGCCGCCACCTCGTCGAACGCCGCCCATGCGGCCTCCAGGAGGCTGGCCAGGCGGGCGCCCTCGGCCGCCGGCAGCGGAGCGTGCTCGGACAGCGCGATCTCGCCGAGCGAGCCGAAGTCAGCGTTCTTGGCCACGCCCTGGTGCCGCTGCGCGATGGCCAGGTCGCCGCCCGGTGGCTTCAGCCCGGCCCTGGCCACGATCGGCGTGTACCGCGGCAGGTAATCGGCCAGCGCGGCGACGGCGAGCTCCTCGGTCTTGCCGCTGCGGGCCCATCCGGGCCAGTCCAGGGCGGAGGCAAATACCCGGCGGCCGCCTGCTTCGATGAAGACCGCGACGGTCATCTAGCTTTCCCGGCCCCTGGCAGCCGGCTCGGAATCTGCGGTCGGCCCGGTAGCTGGGGTCGGCCCGGAATCGGCGGCCGGCCCGGATTCGCCGGCTGCCTCGGACTCGTCGGCTGGCACGCCGTCCTCGGCCGGCGCATCACCATCGGCACGGCGCGTCTCCCCGCCGCCGGGCGGGTCGCTCAGGGCCTCAGCGACGGGCCGGCGCTGGGCGCGGATGAACCAGGCAAGCCCGACGATGGTCATGATCGTGGCCACATAGAAGTTCAGCCGCAGGCCGAGGAAATGCTCAGAAGAGTCGATCCTGACCGTTTCCTCGAAGATCCGGAATGCCGAGTACCCGGCCACGTAGAGCGCGAACAGGCCCCATGGCCGGATCCTCCGATGGTGCCCGATCCAGACCAGGAGCGCGGCCAGGGCAAGATCCCAGATCAGCTCGTACAGGAATGTCGGCTGGAACGTGGCGTAGGCAAGGTAGGAGGCAGGCCGGTGGGCGAGCGAGATCTGCAGCCCCCAGGGCAGGGTGGTGGGCTTGCCGAATAGCTCCTGGTTGAAGTAGTTGCCGATGCGCCCGACGGCCTGGGCGACCAGTAGCGCAGGCGCGATGGCGTTGGCGAACTGGCCGGCGTCCTGGCCTGCCCGGCGTACCCGCCAGATACCTGCCGCCGCCCCGGCCGCGATCCCGCCCCAGATGCCAAGGCCGCCTGACCAGATCGCGAACACGCCCCACCAGTGCGGCGGGATGTCATTCGGCGTAGTGATGTCAAAGTAGATCCGCGCCCCGATCAGCCCGGCTGGGACGGCCCACAGCGCCACCTCGTAGACGAGGTCGGGATTGCCGCCAACCGCCTGCCAGCGGCGCCGGGTGATGATGATCGCAAGGGTGATGCCGATCACGTACATCAGGCCGTAGAAGTGGAAGAACAGCGGGCCGACGTAGAAGCCGTTGACCGGCGGGCTCGGGATGAAGCTGACGACGTGCTTCGGCATGGAAAAGAGACTATGTGCTTTCCCTGGCCGGTTTTCGCGCTCCGCTAGCATGCCGGGTCATGAACCGACGAACCGAGTGGATCAGCACGGAGATCGAGAGCTACGCGCAGGCCCACAGCGAGCAGCCGGACGCCGTGCTCACCGCGCTGGCAGCCGAGACCGAACACAGCTTCGGGGCACGCGCGAATATGCAGATCGGTCCCGACCAGGGTGCCTTCATGACCATGCTGGCCCGCCTGATCGGCGCCCGCCAGGCCGTCGAGGTGGGCACCTTTACCGGCTACTCTTCCATCTGCATAGCCCGCGGGCTGGCCGACGGTGGCAGGCTGACCTGCTGCGACGTCAGCGAGGACTGGACCTCGGTAGCGCGCAGGTACTGGCAGCTTGCCGGGGTGGCCGACCGGATCGACCTGGAGCTGCGCCCGGCCATCGAGACACTCAGGGCGCTTCCGGCGCGGGAGTACATCGACTTTGCCTTCATCGACGCCGACAAGTCCGGCTACATCGGCTACTGGGAGGAGATCGTGCCGCGGACCCGGCCGGGCGGGATAATCCTGGCCGACAACACGCTGGCCGACGGCCGGGCGGCCGACCCTGATATCTCGGACGTCCCGATCCGGGCCTTCAACGACCACGCGGCGGCCGACGGCCGGGTCGACGTCGTGCTGCTGACCGTCGGGGACGGCCTGACCCTGGCCCGCAAGCGGTAGCTGAAAAAGACGGAAGGTCCCCCGTCATCGGGGGACCTTCACGCTCCTGCGTCCGCGTCCGGCGCTTAGCTGCGCGGTGACTGGCCCTGGTTGCCAGGACCGGTGCCGGCGCTCGAGTTCTCCGGCTCGATCTCGATCCGCTCCCGCCGCACCTCGTCCTTGAAGGTCTTGTCCTCCTCGACGCGCTTGGCCACCAGGCGCACCCGCTCGACCGGCACGACTTCCTTGCGGAAGACAGCGCGCTCCTCGTGCAGGATGATCTCCTGGTCGCCCTCCTGGATGTTGCCGCTGATGCGCTCCTGCGCGGTGATCGGGATCCGCTCGATGTCGTATTCCTCGTGGAATACGTGCACGGCCTGCTCGACCGGCTCCACGTCTACGTACTTGTGCAGGTGTACCCGGCCGGTCTCGTACGTCTCCTTGCCCACCTGCAGCCGCTCCTCCTGGCGGACCAGCCAGTCGGAGTCGGTCATCATGGCCTGGTCATCCTGCGTGCCAGGCTCGGTCGTCCTGCGCTGCTGAGTCGGGACCGTCAGGCCGTAGTAGCGGCTGAGTTCCTCGGCCTGCGCGGCGGACATGTGCTGGCCGGCGTCGATATTCGGGCCACCCATGATCTTCTGCGAATCGAACGGCACGCTCAGGCCGTCCTTGCTGACCTGGCTGCTACCGAGTGGCACGAAGCGGCCCGTCTTGCCGGAGCGGACCCGAGCCCAGGCAGGGGTCCCGTCCACATCGTCTCTGAACACCTGCTCGACGGTGCCTACCACCTTGCCGTCGGCGCCGATTACCTGGGCGCCGAGAAGTTCTTCGGCCTGCGTGGTCATGGTGACATCTCCCCCCGAGTCGCTATCACCGGACACTGACGGGCATCGGCCGGCAGCAGCCGCCCATGCTCGCCGTAACCAAGTGTAATCTACCCACTACCACCCGATTCATTGGCCGGGAAGACGTCCGTGCGGACCCGATCGGGCAATCAGACAGCGCACCGCAAAAAGGAAGCTTGGCGCAAGTGGCACTTGGGCCGGGCCCGGTCGGTACGATGTCCCGCTATGGCGGCATTGTTCAGCCGGATCATTCCGATCTTGTTCGTCGGGGATCTGCAGGCGGAGCGACGGTTCTACGAAGCGCTCGGATTCCACGTCACCTACGAGGGTCCGGAGTACCCGTATTTCCTTGCGCTCGGCCACGGGAAGCTGGAATTCGGCATCGAATGGCGGGCAGACTTCTCTCCCTCAACCCCGGACCGCGTCCTGACCTGGCAGTTCGGCGTCAGCGACCTTGAGCTGGCCAAGAAGCGCCTCGACGAGGCCGGGGTCAGGTACCGCGAAGAGCTGATGACGCCAAGCAAGGACTGGCAGTACCGGGTGCTGCACGCCAGGACGCCGAACGGCTACCACCTCCTGCTGGAGGAGGGCAGCGACTAACGCTGACTTCGGTCCCGCGGCAAGCCGCGTGGCCGGCCAGCGTTGTGCTTACCCGGGGGACGACCCCGGACCCCCGATTACTCGTCCGCGACGATCGAGCCGACCCGGTCCCCCAGCCCGCGGTCAAACCTGGTCAGGATGTAGGCGTAGACCACCGAGACCACGATGATGATCAGGCCGGCGATCGGGAACCAGCTGTAGGGCGATACCAGCGGCGGCTTGCAGATGTAGTAGACGGGAACGCCGACCGCGACCATGCCCAGCACCGGCAGGATTGCGTGCTTGACGATGCTGAACTCGGCCGGCCGGTACCTGCGGTAGTAGAACGGCAGCGCGAGGTTGGCCAGGAAGTAGACCACCAGCACCAGCAGCGTGCCCATGGTGCCGGACTCGTCGAAGAAGTTGAGCGGGTTCATCTGGCCCTGCTGCGCATGCCCGCCGATCAGGTGGCCGATGGCCCAGACCAGGATGATCGCGCTCGCGATCCCGACGAAGACATAGATGGCGTTGCGCGGGGTCTGCCGTGGCGCCTGTACCCGTCCGATCCAGCGCGGAAGCAGCCCTTCCCGGCCCGCGTTGAAGATCAGCCTTGCCTGCGAGTTGACCGCGGCGATGAGCACGCCGATGGTCGAGGTGAAGCCCGCCAGGTAGGCGAAGACCGCCAGCGCAGCCAGTGAGCTGTGCGCGACGGTGATGAACGGGATCGGGGCGGCGGCGAGCTTCGAGCCGTTGTTGGCGAAGCCGCTCACGGTGGCGTAGGCGAACAGCAGGTAGCCGACCGACATCAGCGCGATCGACAGGAAGACAGCCCGCGGCACGTTACGGCGCGGGTTGCCGGCCTCCTCGGCGAGCGCGGCGGAGTTCTCCCAGCCGATGAACAGGTAGACCGCCAGCGGGAAGCCAGCCGCCAGGCCCTTGAATCCGTTGGTGATGTGGCTGGGCTCGAATGGCGCGGCGCTCAGGTGGCCGCCGTTCTTGGCCAGCGCCACGACAGAGACAACTACCAGCACCAGCATCTCGAATGCGAAGAAGAAGCCGGCCAGCCTGGTGGAGACGCCGACTCCGCGCAGCATCATGATCACGGCGCCGGCCGTCAGCACCACCGAGAAGATGATCCACGGAATGTTCCAGCCGAAGTAGTACTGCAGCGTCAGTGAGACGAAGCCGCCGGAGATCGCGAGCACCGACGAGATCGCGATGATGTACCCGGCGCCGCACAGCAGCGCCGTGGTGACGGCACTGGTCCCGCCGAAGGTCTTGCCCACGAACGTGATGAACCCGCCAGTTGACGGGTGCGCGCGGGAGAACTGCGAAAGGGTGTTGCCGAGCAGGGCGATCGCGATGCCTGCGGCGATAATCGTGAGCGGCGAGGCGATCCCGGCGGTCGCGACGATGTACCCGAAGCTGAAGTAGAAGCTGTAAGCGGGACCGATGTTGGCCATCGTCGAGGCCGCGATGTCGATCAGGCTAAGCGCGCCGCGGTGCAGCCGCTCGGCCGACTCCGGTGCCTTGGTCTCGGTGAACGGAACGGGTGCCGCCTCGCTCATCTCGTACCTCCATGGCCGGCCGCGCCGCGCGCGCACCAGTGGTGTTATTTGCTAACAGTGTGGGCCGCGTCCCGGCGAAGTGGAAGAGGCCAGTAATGTCGCTGCACCCGCTGGTGCGCTGGGCGAAGCCCCGGAATCGCCGGGCAGAAAGTGCGGCATGGACGTGCCGGGACCCGCCAGGTCGGCCACAATAACGTCAGGGTGGTCGAAGCTCAGGCAGCCAGCGCTGCCGGGAGGCGGGGGCGACGGCCTATGGGCAGATCAAACAGCCCGGTCTACCTCCGGGTGCTTGAGGACCTCCGGATGCGGATCCGCGAGGGGGTTCTGGCGCCAGGTGCCAGGGTGCCATCACGCAACGCGATCATCGCCAGGTACGGCGTGGGTGAGACGGCCGCCAAGCACGCACTCCAGGTGCTGGCAACTGAGGGCCTCATCGAGGCCAGGGCCGGCTCGGGTTCCTACGTGCGCCAGGTGCCCGAGAGCCGGAGCCTTGAGCACAGCCGGCTGCACTTTCCCGGCTCGCCGTTCGGGCTCGAGGACACCGGGCCGGCTGGTGACGTACTGCCCGCCGACCACGCCAGGAAGCTGACCTGGGAACATCAGACCGAGCATGTCGCACCGCCGCCGGGAATCGCGAGGAGGCTCGGCGCCAGCGCCGCGACGGCACTGGTCACCGCGACCAGGTACCTGCTCACCGCGGACGGCGAGCCAGTGCAGTTAGCCACCAGCTACGAGCCGGCCGGGCTGACCGAGGGCACGCCGGTCGCGCTTCCTGAGCAGGGCTCGCTAGCCGGCCGCGGCGTGATCGAGCGGATGGCTTCTATCGGAATCGAGGTCGATCAGGTGCTGGAAGAGCTTACGGTCCGGCCGTCACTGCTTGCCGAGGCGGAAACTCTCCGGCTCTCCCCGGGCGCGCCTGTCCTGCACATCGAGCGGGCACACCTCAGCGGCGGCGAGCCGGTGGAGACCGCGGACATCGTGATCCCGGCCGACCGGTTCCGGCTGCGCTACCGGTTCGCCATCCCTGGCCAGTTCGCGTGATCAGGCGGGCCGGGCCGACCGATGTGCCGGCTATCCACCGGCTGATCCGTGAGCTGGCCGAGTACGAGCGCGCGCCGACGGAGGCGACCGGCACGATCGACCAGCTGCGCCAGGCCCTGTTCGGGCCGGACCCGGCCGTGTTCGCGCACGTGGCTGAGGAGGACGGCCAGATCGTCGGGTTCGCGCTGTGGTTCCTGAACTTCTCGACCTGGCTGTGCACGCACGGCATTTACCTGGAGGACCTGTACGTCACGCCGGACAAGCGCGGCCAGGGCATCGGCAAGGCGCTGCTGGCTGAGCTGGCGCAGCTATGCGTGCAGCGCGGCTACGGCAGGTTCGAGTGGTGGGTGCTCGACTGGAACGAGTCGGCCATCGGCTTCTACCGGTCGCTCGGCGCGGTTGCCATGGACGACTGGACGGTGTACCGGCTGACCGGGCAGGCGCTGGCGAGACTGGCTGCGAGCCAGCCGGAGGGCTGAGCTCCAGGCCGTGCGAGCATGTGGTCATGCGGATCAGCGGCGTGGACTCGACCGACCTCTTCCTCGGCAGCACGGCACGGCCGCTGCAAGTCGTCCGGGTGCACCTGCAGGGCGACGGCGCGAGCGGCGACGACGGCCCTGTGACCGTGAGCGTCCATGGCCCGTCGGTCAGCACGCCGGAGCCCGTGCTACTCAGCGGCCTGGCCGCGGGCGCGCAGGCCACCGTGGAGGTGGGCGTGGAGGTCGCCGCGCCCGCGCTGCCCGGCTCCTCCAGGCAGGTGCACGCGGTGGCATCGAGGCCGGGCTGGTCCACCGAGCAGGCCGCCACGATCACGGTGGCCGAGCCGGGGTGGGTCATGTGGATGGTCAGCCACTTCCACTACGACCCGGTGTGGTGGAGCACGCAGGGGCAGTTCCTGCAGACACGACTGCTGCTGCCCGACGACCAGGGCGAACTGCCCGAAGTGCGCACGGCCTTCGAACTGGTCCGGCTGCACCTGGACGCTGCCAGGCGCGACCCTGACTACAAGTTCGTGCTCGCCGAGATCGACTACCTCAAGCCGCACTTCGATGCCCACCCCGAGGACCGCGGCGACCTGCTCGACTTCATCAAGGCCGGCCGGATCGAGCTCGTCGGCGGCAGCTACAACGAGCCCAACACGAACCTGACCTGCGCGGAGTCCACGATCCGCAACGCCGTCTACGGCCTCGCCTACCAGCGCGACGTGCTCGGCGGCCGCCCGCGGACGTCCTGGATGCTCGACGCGTTCGGGTTCGACCCCGGCTATCCCGGCCTGATGGCCGCCGCCGGGCTGACCGAGTCCTCCTGGGCGCGCGGCCCGTTCCACCAGTGGGGCCCGAGCCGCTCGGCCGGCGGCAACGAGCTGATGCAGTTCGCCTCCGAATTCGAGTGGCTGTCCCCGGACGGCACCGGCCTGCTGACCGCATACATGCCCAACCACTATTCGGCGGGCTGGCTGGCCGGCCACCACGCGAAGACGCTCCAGGACGCTCTGGACGCCGCCTACCAGCAGTTCCGCGAGCTCAAGCCGGTCGCGGCTACCCGCAACGTGCTGCTGCCGGTCGGTGGCGATCACGTGATACCGCCGCGCTGGGCCACCCCGATCCACCGCGAGTGGAACGCGAGGTACACCTGGCCGCGGTTTGTCACCGCCGTGCCAAGCGAGTTCTTCGCGGCGGTGCGCGCGGAGGCCGCCGACCGCGACATCTGGATCACGCCGCAGACCAGGGACATGAATCCGGTCTACACCGGCAAGGACGTCACCTACACCGACACCAAGCAGGGCCAGCGGGCAGCCGAGGTCGCCGTGCTCGACGGCGAGCGGCTGGCCACGCTGGCCTGGCTGGCCGGAGCCTGCTACCCGGCAGCCAGCCTGGACAAGGCCTGGCGCCAGCTGGTCTTCGGCGCGCACCACGACGCCATTACCGGGACCGAGGGTGACCAGGTCTACCTCGACCTTCTTGGCGGCTGGCGCGAGGCATGGGAACGGGGCGACCAGGCACGCCGCGACGCGATCGCGCACCTGGCCAGCCTTGCCGACACCGCCAGCCTGCAGGCTGGCGCAGCCAACACCGCCGGCCTTCAGGCTGGCGCAGCGGGCGAGCTAGCGGTCGTCGTGGTCAACTCGCTGTCGTTCACGCGGTCGGCGATGGCGACGGTCCGGCTTGACCTGCCCGCGGGCTGGCCGGGATGGCTCGAGCTGGCTGACGACAGCGGGACTGCGCAGCCGTTCCTGGCCGAAGGCGAAAACCGGACGGCGGACGGCAGCCTGCGGTCAGTGACGATCACCTTCCGCGCCGCCGAGGTGCCCGGCGTGGGCTACCGCGGCTACCTGGTCCGCCCGGCCTCCGGCACCGCCACGGCGGGCTGGCGCGTGGAGGCGGCGGCCGGGCAGCCGCGCATCGAGAACGACGCGCTCCTGGTGCAGGCCGACCCGGCGCGCGGCGGCACGCTGAGCCGGGTGCTGGACAAGCGGTCGGGTACCGAACTGCTGGCGCCCGGTGGCGGCGGCAACGAACTGCTGCTGCAGCCCGAGCACCCGGCGCATCCGCGCTGGGCCGAGGGGCCGTGGCTGCTGTGCCCGGCGGGCCCGGCGTCCGGCACGGCCGCACAGCCAGCAGCAGTCAGGGCGGAACGCTGCCCCGTCGGCTCCCGCCTGGTGACCGAGATCCAGCTTGGCGGCCTGCGAGTGACGCAGGAGACGCTGCTGTGGGACGGCGCGGACCGGGTGGAGTTCCGTACTCACGTGGACGGCTCCATCGGGCAGGACCACCTGCTGCGGGTGCGCTTCGCCGCAAACGTGCCGGGCGGGCTCCCGGTATACCAGACAGCTGTCTCGGTCATCGGCCGCCCGCCCGGCGAGACCGACGTCGACGTTGCCGAGCACTCCTACACCCTCGACAGCCCGGCGGCCGAGTGGCTCGCTGTCGGGTCGACCGCGCGGGTGTCACTGCCGGACGCTCCGGGCGGCCCGCAGCTGCAGGCCATCGGCGTGGCGGAGGTAGTCTGCCCGCCCTCGCTGCGCTCCTCTGCCCGTGACCTGCTCGCTGCGCTCGCCAGCCAGGGCGTGACCGCCACTTGCTCGCTGCCATCCGGGACCCGGTACGGCTACCTGGAACTCGACTCCAACCTGCCCGACTTCCGGATCTGCCTCGGCGGTCCGCAGGACAACGAGTTCGCCGCCGCGGTGCTGGCCGCGGCGGGCCCGGCGGCCGCGGCGGCCATCTCTGCCCAGCTGGCCGCTGGTGCCGGCCGGATCTGGATCCCTGCCGTGCGCAGCCGGGCCGGGGCCTTCGCGCCGGGCGCCGACGTGCGCGGCCCGCTTGACCTGCCGGTCCTGATCGTCGCAGCGCGGGACACGCCGGCCCAGATCGCGGACCTGATCGCCGACCTGGCCGACGCCGAGGTCGCGGCCGGGTCCGGCCTGACCCCGGACGCGAGCGATGCCGGCGGTGCCGGCGGGGCGGCGACCGCGCTCGCCGGCCACAGCGTGGCGCTGCTGAACCGCGGCACGCCAAGCGGCCTGGTCACGCCGGACGGCGCGCTGACTATGGCCCTCATGCGCTCGTGCAGCACGTGGCCGTGTGGTGTCTGGATCGACGGTGTCAGGCGCACCGCGCCCGACGGCAGCAGCTTCGCGTGGCAGCACTGGAGCCACACGTTCGAGTACGCGCTCGCCGCCGGTCCTGGCGACTGGCGGACCGCCGGGTTCGCGGCGGCAGGGCAGGACTACAACCACGACCTGCTGGCCACCGTCACCGGGATCCATGCCGGGCCACTGCCGCCGCGCGCCGAACTCGCCAGCGTGACCCCGGCCGCCGTGGCGCTTTCCACGCTGAAGCCGTTCGGCAACCCGCTCGCCCCGTCCGGGCAGCCGCAGCCGGCCGATGGCGTCACTGTCCGCCTCCGCGACCTGGGCGGCGCGGGCCGACAGGACGCCAGGGTGCGGCTGCTCGGCGGCCTGGCTGAAGCGCGCTCGGCCATGCTGTGCGAGGACGCGGTCGGCCCTGCCCTCCCCCTTACCGACGGCGCGGCCCTGGTGCCGGTGCCGGCCGCCGGAGTGACGACGGCCGTTCTGACTCCGGCCAGCGCCACCGGCGCAGTGGCTGGCGAGCGGCCGGCCGGGGCCGGTCCGCTCGAGCCAGCCCAGCCGGTCTATGCCAGGTACTGGCTGCACGGCAAGGGCCCGGCGCCAGCCGGCAACATGCCGGTGGCCGTGCACCTGTCACCTGCCGAGATCACGCTCGACGGCGGGCAGCCCGCGCTGGTCAGGCTCACCGTGGCCGGCGGGCCGCGCGCTGCCGCTGGCGTGGTCGAGCTCGAGGCCCCGCCCGGCTTCAGCCTGCAGCCGTCCGGACCGTTGCGGTACGACCTGCCGCCGCTCGGCCACCTGGGCTGGGACCTGACGGTGGCGGCCGCGGCTGGCGGCCCGCCCGGCCGGAGCTTCCTTGTGGCCAGCACCACCGGGCCGGACGGCCAGGCCGTGGAGGACAGCGTGCTGCTGAGCATCGGCCAGCCAGCCCGGCCCGCGGCCGACCTGCCGCTGGCCGACTTCGCCGTCGCGCAGCAGCTAGTAGACGACGCGACGGCAGCCGAGATCGAGGTGACCGTCTCGCCGGAGCAGGTGTCGGTGCCGCCGGGCGGCACGGTGCCAATCGAGGTAACGGTGGCCAGCCGCTGCAGCTCTCCGATCCGCGGTGAGGCGCAGCTGGTGTCGCCGTACGGAAGCTGGCACCAGGCGGGCCCGTGGACGGCGGGATTCAGCGTCGAGGCCGGCGGGCGCGCCGCCGTGCGGTTCGACGTGACGGCCTCGCCCGCCGGCCGTCCCGGCGAGCAGTGGTGGGCGATCGTCAAGGTCATGTACTTCGGGCGCCTGCACTACAGCGAGCCGGTCGAGGTCACAATCGGCTGAGGCATTCGCAGCGCGACGTTCGAGCAGTACCTTCCAGGCCGCGTCGATCTCGGCGCGCTTCTGACCCGCGGCCCGGGCCTGCGCCGGGAAACCCGCCGCCGCTACCCCGATTTCCGGCGATGCGCAGGGGGCCGCCTTATATCGTCCGCTCTGTTATGAAATCAGGCCGGCCTGACTTCCTTTTTGTGACCTCTGCGCCGGGCACGGAGGTAGTGCGAGAATGCAATCCGTATGCACGGGACTACCGATATGCCGCTGGCAGCCATCCCCACGGCTGCCGCCCGGCTGCCGGCGGAGCCCAACAGCTTCGTCGGCCGTGAGCGGGACCTCGCCGACCTGGCGGTCCTGCTTGCCGACGTGCGCATGCTCACGCTGTGCGGCCCCGGTGGCGTCGGCAAGACCCGGCTCGCGGGCCGGCTGGCAGCACGACTGGCCGACCGGCTCCCCGGCGGGGCGTGGCTGATCGAGCTCGCTGACACCCAGGACCCGGCGCTGATCGGGCAGCGCGTCGCCGCCGTGCTCGGGATCCGCGAGGAGCCGGACAGGCCGGTCACCGCCACGCTCGCCGACGCACTGCGCCACCAGCAGGTGCTGCTGGTCCTCGACACCTGCGAGCACCTGATTGAAGCAGTCGCCGACTTCGCGCAGCGGCTGCTCGCGCAGTGCCCGTCGGTGCGCGTCGTGGCCACCAGCAGGGAACCGCTGCGCGTCCGGGGCGAGACCGTCTGGCGGGTGCCCCCGCTCAGTGTGCCGGCGGCTGACCTGCCGCCAGACCCGATGGTGACGGACCTGGCTGCGCACGAGGCCGTCCGCCTCTTCCTCGACCGCGCCGCCGCGGTCCGGCCCGGATTCAGCCTCAGCCGCGAGAACGCCGGCGCCGTGGCGCGGCTGTGCCGCACACTCGACGGCATGCCGCTGGCAATCGAGCTGGCGGCCGCACGTATGCGGGCCCTGTCCGCCGAGCAGATCGCCGCCCGGCTTGACCACCGCTTCCGCCTCCTGGCCTCGGGCGACCGGACCGCGCCGCTGCGGCAGCAGACGCTGCGCGCCGCAGTCGACTGGAGCCACGACCTGCTGACCTCCAGCGAGAAGGTGCTGCTGCGGCGCCTTGCCGTGTTCTCCGGCTGGAGCCTGGACATGGCCGAGCAGGTATGCGCCGACCAGCAGGTCCCGCGTGACCGCGTTCTCGACCTGCTCGCCGGGCTGATCGACAAGTCGCTGGTCACCCTGGACGACGAGCGCGACGGCATGGCCCGCTACCGCCTGCTCGACACCATTAGGGAGTACGCCGGCGAGCGGCTGGCTGCCGCCGCCGAGGAGCCTGCCATCCGGATGCGGCACCTGACCTACATGCTGAGCCTGGTGGAGGGAATCACCGACAAGGCGTTCAGGCGGGGTGACCCGCCCTGGCGCGAGCGGGTGGTGCTGTACCTGGGCAGCGCGCGCGAGCTCCCGAACTACCGCACCGCGCTGGCCACCGCACTTGAGTATGGCGAGGCGGAGCTAGGCCTGCGCCTGTGCTCGGCGCTCCGCGCGCCGTGGGTGGTGATCGGGGATGTCTCCGAAGGCCTGGGCTGGTTCGACAAATTCCTGCAGCTCGGCGTCGCCGTCGCGCCTTCGGTCCGGGCGCGCGCGCTGACTTTCAGCGCCGAGCTGGCCTTCGAGCAGCAGGACTACGCCAGGGCGGCGACGGCCGCCGGGGCAGCGGCCGAACTGTGCAGGAGCGCCGAGATCGCCGGCAGCGCGGGAGCGTTGCGCGTGCTTGCGCTGATTAGCCTGCGGGCCGGCCAAGCGGGACAGGCCCTGGCCCTCATCGAGGCCGCGGTCTGCGCCGCGCGAGCCGACGCGGACCCGTGGGAAGAGGGGCTGGCGCTGACCGGCCACGCCATGGTGCTGTCGAGGCTCGGCAGGCTCCCACAGGCGAACGAGGTGTTCGAGGCGGCGCTTCAGGTTCTGGGCGACAACAACCGGTGGGGTGTGGCGCACGCGCTCTACGGCTTCGGCACCCTGGCCAGGACCCAGGGCGACAGCGAGGCCGCATTGCGCCATTTCGGCAGCGCGCTAGCCCTGTTCAGGGAGATTGATGCCAGGAACGAGATCGCCAGGTGCCTGGCCGGGATCGGCTGGGTGAGCCTGTCGGCCGGTGATCTCAGCGCGGCGTCGGCCAGCCTCAGCGAGAGCCTGCGCCTGAGCCTGGCCACCGGTCAGCGGCTCGGGATCGCCCGCGGCCTTGACGCCGTCGCAGCGCTTGCGGTCGCGGCCGGGGATGCGACCGCCGCGGTGCGACTCAAGGGCGCAGCGACCGCGCTGCGCGACCTTGTCGGGCCGGTGCGGTCGGCGACGGCTCGCCCGGATGAGGTGCTGACCGCCGCCCGGCGTCAGGTCGGCGAGCACAGAGCGGACCGGCTGCATGCCGAGGGTGCCCGGATGGGCGTGGACGAAGCGGTGGGCTGCGCACTTGACTGCGCAGCAGCCGCGAACGGGGCGCCGCACCGCTCACAGCAGCGCAGCCATCGGGGCAGCGACAACGGCAAGCCCGCACTGACCGCCCGCGAGTGGCAGATCGCCGAGCTGATCGCGCGCGGTCTGTCCAACCGCGGTATCGCCGAGGAACTAGTGATCAGCCCGGCCACCGCCGCCAGGCACGTCGCCAACATCTTCGGCAAGCTCGGGGTGACCTCAAGGGCCCAGGTTGCGGCCTGGACGGCTGACCGGCCCTCGGGCACGCGCGGCTGACGCGAGTCGCCTGCACAGCCGGCCGGGCGGAATATGCACAGGAAAATGCGTCAATCGGTGCATGTTCTGCGCCTACCGGACTACATACCCTTCAGCATCGGGGCTGCCTCTCGCGGCGGTCGGCCACCAGGAGGGGGGGTGGCCGGCCGGGCGCGCGTGGTAGTCACGGCGGTGCGGTCCCGGGCTCGCAGGGCGGCCCGGCCGCTCCTCGGGCCGCCGGTATGCGGCGCGCGGGCCCGGGCCGTACAGGGCCAGGGCTCGTGCGCCGCCGCGATTACATAGCCCTCTACACACTCCTGACGATGCATGCCGCGGCGCGCTTGCATAGAGTCGTGTGGTGACATCAGCGGACCTGCAACGGGGCGCCGGGAGTCCACCGGTGAATGGCAGCCTGCAACACGAGACGTCTGTCACGCAGCGGCTGATCGGGGTGGCGGCGGCGTACGGATCTCGCGCTGCGCTCTTGCAGCGCGCTTCCGAGCCGCCGTACTCCTTCGCCGACCTGGCCGGTGTCATCCAGCGCGCTGCCGCCGGGCTTGCCTGGCGCGGGCTGCGGCCGCGCGACATTGTCGGCGTGTACGTGCCGGACGCAGCGTCCTACGTGCTCGCCTACCACGCCATCAGTGCGGCCGGAGGCATTCCCTCGCCGGTCAGCGCGGAGCTGTCGGTCACCGAGATCGCCGGCCAGCTTGCGGACTGCGGCGCCCGCATGCTGATGACGGCCCAGCCGCTGGCGGCTCCGGCGCTGGCCGCCGCCGATCGCTCCTGGGTTCGCCAGGTGATCTCGTTCGGGGAGGCGCCGGCTGCTACCCCGTTCGGCTCGCTGCTCGCCATGGGTTCGCTGCGCCCGGCGGTGCCCCGGCCGCATGAGCTCGCGCTGCTCCCATATGCGCGCAGGCCGGATGGCTCGCTGCATGCCAATGGCCTCACTCACCTCGATATGGCAGCCGAGCTGAGAGCGCTGTCCGCATCAGCCGACGTAGGCGCGCAGGACGTGGTGCTGGCCGCGCCGCCGACCGGGGACGGCAGGTCTTACACGGCGTTCCTCGACCATGCCCTGCTGCATGGCGCGACCGTGGTGGCCACGAGAGCCGAGGATCTGGCCGCAGCCGCCACGGAGCACAGCGGCACTGCCGCGATCATCCCGCTTGGCCTGGAGGTGCGCGACGCCGGGCCGCTGCGCCTGTTCGCCGTCGCGTCCTGACCTATCCGACGTGCGGCGGGCGATTCTCGAACGGCGTGCTGAGCACGATAGTGGTGCGGGTGGAAACGTTCGCCGCGGCGCGTATCTCCTGCAGCACGTCCTCTAGCTCCCTGGGCGAGGAGACCCGCACCTTGAGGATGTAGTTCTCCTCCCCCGCCACGCTGTGACACGCCTCGATCGAGGGCAGGTGCGCAAGCCGGTCGGGCGCATCGTCGGGCGCCGCCGGGTCGAACGGCTTGATCGACACGAACGCAGTCAGCGGGAGACCCACCTCCTCGGCGCTGATGGTCGCGCTGTAGCCCCTGATTACGCCCCGCTGCTCCAGCCGCCGTACGCGCTGCTGCACGGCGGAGACAGACAGTCCCGTCCGGCGTGCCAGCTCGGTGAAGCTCATGCGCCCGTCGGCGGCCAGCAGCGTAATGATCTTGCGGTTGATCTCCTCCACCCGGTCACCGTAACGCGTGATGCGCGTTTGCTGCGAAGGACACAAAAGTGCAGCCGGGCCCGGCTGCACTTTCGCTTATTTCATCGGAGGACAAAGTAACGGCTTAGTCACGGCCCTTACGCTCCCGTAACGTGCTGATCTGGCTAATAGCTCCCGGCCACGCCGCCATGTACGCTCCGGCCAGAACGGCCTAACCGGCCCCGTCACCACCACGGGCACCAGCAGCACACCGGAGGATTCCATGGCGCAGATCGTTCTGGATCAAGTCGAGAAGGTCTATCCCGGCGGCGTCAAGGGAATCGACGACCTCAACCTGAACATTACCGACGGCGAGTTCATGGTGCTGGTCGGCCCATCCGGCTGCGGCAAGTCCACCGCCTTGCGGTCCATAGCCGGCCTGGAGGACATCACCTCAGGGACCATCACGATCGGCAGCAGAGTCGTCAATGACCTGCCGCCCAAGGACCGCGACATCGCCATGGTGTTCCAGAACTACGCCCTCTACCCGCACATGACGGTCGAGCAGAACCTCGCCTTCGGGCTGCAGCAGCGCAAGACGCCCAAGGACGAGATCACCCGCCGCGTCAGGGACGTGGCCGTCATGCTCGGGCTCGAGGACTACCTCAAGCGCAAGCCCGCCGCGCTCTCCGGCGGCCAGCGCCAGCGAGTCGCGATGGGGCGCGCCATCGTCAGGGAGCCGCAGGCGTTCCTGATGGACGAGCCGCTGTCGAACCTGGACGCCAAGCTACGCGTCTCGATGCGAGCGTCGCTATCCCAGCTGCACTCGAGGCTGGGCGTGACGACCGTCTACGTGACCCACGACCAGGTGGAAGCCATGACGCTCGGGCAGCGCGTCTGCGTGCTGCGGGACGGCAGGCTGCAGCAGGTCGACACCCCGCAGACGCTCTACAACTCGCCGGTGAACCTGTTCGTAGCCGGGTTCATCGGCTCGCCCGCGATGAACTTCACCACCGCGCAGCTAGTCAGGGACGGCGGCGCGGCCATCGTGTTCGGCGGCCAGCGGCTGTCCGTGCCCGATGCGCTGCTGGCGGCCAGGCCCGGCCTGGACGACTTCTTCGGCAAGGACCTGATCGTCGGAATCCGGCCGTCGGACTTCGAGGACTCCAGCCTGGCCGACCCGTCCTGGCCCGAGCTGCCGGTGCACGTCAACGTGACCGAGGAACTGGGCAGCGAGATTCACGTCATCTTCACCATCGACGTACCGCCCGTCCAGCACGCCAGCATCACTCACGCCAGGGCCGACGAGGGCGAGGACGAGGCCATCCCGCTCGGCGAGAACAAGACGCAGTGGACGGCGCGGGTCGCCGCGCGCAGCGGGATCAAGCCAGGCTCGTCGGCGCGCCTGGCCGTGGACACCTCGAACCTGCAGTTCTTCGACCCGTCGAGCGGGCTATCGGTTGGCCATCCAGGCACCTGAGTCCTCAGGGACCGAGCACGACGGCGACCGGCGCGCGGTCGGCTGACCGCGTCGTCAGCGCGCCGACCACCGTGGCCAGGCCGACGGCCAGCGCCATCGCGGCGGCAACGGTGCCGGCCGGCGGCGCCGAGCCGAGGCCGGTCCCGAGGCCGAACAGCCGCGATACCGCGCTGACGAGGGCGCCGCTCGCGGCCACGCCCACCATGGCGCCCAGCGTGACCGCGACCAGCGCCAGCACCGTGGTTCGGACCACGACGGCCGTCCTGACCTGGACCGGTGTCAGTCCCATCGCGTGCAGCACCCGCACGTCCCGTTCGTGATCCCTGCTTCCTACCCGGGACGCGGTCTGCAGGCTGGTCAGCCCGGTGAGCGTAAGCACGACGATGAGCGCTGCCAGCGCCGCGCGCACGATGCCAAGCTGGTCAGCGGGATTGCTCACCAGCTCCACGTTCAGCCTGCCGCCGGACATCCGCAGCAGCCTGGCCGCTGCTGCAGCGGGCGCTACCCCTGGGCGCAGAACCAGGCTGTAGAACGCGATCGGCGCGGCCGCGCCTTCGTAGCCGAGGGTGTCGTAGCCGTAGGCGAGCACCTCGCTGTCGTACTGCGGGTCGATAATGCGGCCGACGATGCGGAACGTCACCGGCACGCCGCCGAAGTACATCCGGACGAACTGGCCGACGTGCAGTCGCAGCGCGTCGAGCAGCGCCTGGGTGGCCACCGCCTGCTCGGGCGCATGGTAGAGATGACCCTGCACGACCTCGAAGGGGTAAGGCTGCGTCGACGTGCCCATGCCCAGGGTCGTGATCGTGGTGGTCTCGCCGGGAACCAGCGCCACGACCTTGACGCACTTGTAGGCAGCCTGCACATCCGGGTCCCTGCGGATCAGGGCGTCCGCCTGGTGCAGGGTCAGCGGGCCAGGGCCGACCGTAATGCTGGACGCCAGCCCGATCTCGGCCGGGTGCTGCTGGACCTGGTCCAGAGTAGCCCAGAAGCCAAGGCCAATTGTGATCATGAGCATGGGCACGGCAAGCCCGCAGATCGTGAGCACCGCCGACATCCGGCGCACGAACGCCGCCCGCGCGCCGAGGACCATGGCCGGCGGCATCCGGGCCGCCATCGCGGTGGCAGCCAGCCTTGACAGGTGCCCGCGAGGCGGCACGGCACGCACGGCAGCCACTGGCCACATCCGCCCGGCGCGCCAGCCTGGCAGCGCCGTCGCCAGCACGACCGCGGCCAGGATGCCGCCGAGGATCAGCAGTGCCCAGCCGACGGGCACGTCGGCGCCGGCCGCGGTCACGCCGGGCACGGCGCCGACCAGCATCGGGGCGAGCAGCCGTGCTGCTGCCAGGCCCACCAGGATTCCGGCGCAGGTCAAGATGGCGTGCTCGGCGGTCAGCATGGCCATGACCTGCAACGGGGTGAACCCGAGCGTCTGCAGCATGCCAAGCTCGGCATGCTGCACCAGCACCCGCCCGGATGAGACGTTCACCACTGCAAGTACCGCAGCGCCGAGCGCCACCAGCCCGAACAGGGCGAGCAGGAGCCCGAGCAGCGGGTCGCGCCGCGCCATCGACTGCTCCACCTGCTGCCAGGTCGACACGCTGCCCACCGCGCTGCTGCCCAGCTGGGTCACGACCTGCTGCACGACTACGGCGGTGGCATCCGGGTTGGCGATCCGGAGGCCGACCACCTGCTCGGTGTAATCCTGATCGGGCACGATCCGGCGCAGCAGCGCGGGCAGCACCCAGACAAGGCCGGGAGTCTGGTCGGGATAGAAGCCCTGCTCGGCGGTCTCGGCCAGGCCGATCACTTCGACCCGCAGGGTCTTGGTGCCGTCCACGTTGTCGAGCACTACCTCGTCGCCCACGCTGACACGCATGGCCTGCGCGAACGTCGCCTCGAGAACCACGCCGCGGGCTTCGGAGGCCTGCAGCCAGCTGCCGTCCACCCGCAGCGGCCGGTAGCTGCCCGGCCGCTGGGCCGGCGCCATGGCCTGCAGCTCCACCCTGGTCTGCTGACCGGGCTGCACAAGCGTCGCGGCCGTCGCCTGGTACGGCCCGGCGACGGACTGGATGCCCGGCACCTGCGACCGCAGCCGCGCCGTATCCGTGCCGGGCGCCAGGTGCATCCAGATCTGCGCGCCCCTGGTCGCGGTGAACAGACCCTGCCAGGGATTGGTGGCACCCTCGAGCATCGCCGCCGATAGCAACAGCGCGGCCACCACGCCCGCCACCACCAAGACCACGGCCAGTGCCTGGCCAGTGCTGGCACGCAGGTCCGCGCGGATCCAGCGCACCATCGCGCGCACTGGTTCAGCCCCGCAGCTTCAGCACGCTCGGCAGCGAAGCTGGCCTTGCCGACTGCCGGACGGCTGCGTCGTCCATCACCATCCCGTCGAACAGGCTGACGACGCGGTCGGCCGCGCTCGCGACCCTCGCGTCGTGCGTGACCAGCAGGATCGCCTGCCCGTCGGCGTGCGCGCGGCCGAGTAGCCGCAGTACCGCCCGGCTCGCCGCGCTGTCCAGGTTGCCGGTCGGCTCGTCGGCCAGCAGCAGGCTCGGGCGGTTGGCAAGCGCCCTGGCCATCGCGACCCGCTGCTGCTCCCCGCCCGACAGCCTGGCCGGCGCGGCGTCGGCCTTGGCCGCAAGCCCCAGGTCGGCGAGCAGCTCGATCCGGCGGGCGCGGGCCTGCTTCCTGGTGGCGCCGCCCATCAGCGCCGCCAGTTCGACGTTGTCGGCCACCGTCATGTTGGAGACCAGGTTGAAGAACTGGAACACGAAGCCGATGTGCCTGCGGCGCAGCACCGCCCACCGCGCCTGGGACAGGCCGTCGACGCGGTGGCCGGCCAGCCAGATCTGGCCGCTGGTTGGCGGCTCGAGCCCACCGAGCATGTGCAGGAGCGTCGACTTGCCGGAGCCCGACGGCCCGGTGATGGCGACGAACTCGCCAGGCCGCAGCGCAAGGTCGATGCCGCGAACGGCCTGCACGGCGCTGCCGTCGCCATCGAAGGTCTTGGTGAGCTTGCTGGCCCGCAGCAGGAACCGCTCGCCGCCGGAGATCACACCAGCTCTTCCTGGCAGCGCTGCAGCCAGTCGAGATCGGCCTGCAGGTGCAGCATCGCACCCTCGATGAGGAGCCGCGGAATGCGACGGTCGGACGCCTCCTCCGCCAGCACCGACAGGCTGCGCATCTGGCCCAGATAGTGGCGGCGCTGCCGGTTGATGAGACCGAGCCGGTCGGAGGTCTCGGTGAGCTGGCTGAGGACCAGCTTCATGAAGAAGTCGTCACGCACCCGCGGGCCGTCGCTCGGCCGGTCCATCCAGTTCACCAGGGCCTCACGGCCGGCCTCGGTAAGCTCGTAGACCTTCTTGTTCGGCCGCGTGGCCTGCACCACGTCCTGGCTTCGCACCAGGCCGTCGCGCTCCAGGCGCTGCAAGGTGACGTAGATCTGGCCGATGTTCGGTGACGGGTAGGCCTCGCCGAAGATCTGCTCGAGCTGGGCCTTCAGCTCATAGCCGTGCGCAGGCTCTTTCGCCAGCAGGGCCAGCAGCGGCATGCGCATGGCGATCGTCCCCTCTCCCGCCTGCGGGCCGCGAGGCGTCCGCCGGGCAGGCGTTCCCCGGCAAGCCGACCTTGCCCTCGCTGCACATGGTCGCACACGATGCGCGTGGTGTGTACCAATCCCACCTGCCATTCTGGCATCGGTAGATAGATCGTTGACTACTACCTAACACGCGTATATAACAAGCATGTACTGGCCGCCCCGGCATGCCAGCAGCTTGCACGGCAGCCAAGGGGCCGGGCGGCCACAACGCCGGCAGAAAGCGTGGCCCAGAGTGGGGCTGATCGAGCGCGGCGCGCGGACGAGAGCGCGGCTGGGCGCCATTACGGCGGCCATTGGCGCGGCCCTTGCGCTCGGCGGCTGCTCGTTAATCTCGCCGGCCGGTGCTGCCAGTGCGGCGGGCGCGGGCGGGCCCATCAGCGGCACCGGCCCCATCACGTTCGCGACCGGCAAGCTCGACACCGGGTACCTTGCGCCGCTCATCGCCAGCTGGAACGCCGCCCACCCGACGCAGAAGGTCACCCCGATCTACCTGCCCGACGACTCCGACGACCAGTACGCCCAGCTGGTCACCAACCTCCAGGCGCGCAGCAGCGTGTACGACGTGATGAGCCTGGACGTCATCTGGACGGCCGAGTTCGCCTCCAGCGGCTGGATCACGCCGCTCAGCGCGCGCCAGTTCCCGCTCTCGCAGTTCCTGCGCCCCGCGGTAGCAACCGCCACCTACCAGGGCCACCTTTACGCGGTGCCCTTTACCAGCAACGCGGGCCTGCTGTATTACCGCAAGGACATACTCGCCGCGGCCGGGGCGGCACCGCCCAAGACCTGGGCTCAGCTGGCCTACCTGGCCAGGACGCTCGCACCGCGCTACCACATCGGCGGCTATGGCGGCCAGTTCCAGGCCTACGAGGGCCTGACCGTCAACTTCGCCGAGGCCGTGCAGTCGGCGGGCGGGTCGCTGCTTTCGCCGAGCGGCGCGGCGGTGACGGTGGACTCGCCGCAGGCCGCGGAGGCGCTGCAGTTCCTGGTGAGCGGATTCCGGCAGGGCTGGATACCGCAGGCAGCACTCGGCTGGAACGAGGCCGCCTCCCAGCAGGCCTTCGAGGCCGGGAAGCTGCTGTTCCTGCGGAACTGGCCGTACGTCTACGGCGACGCCAGCCAGCCGGGTCCTGGCAACGTGGTCGCGGGCAAGTTCGGCGTCACCACGCTGCCGGGCCTGCATGGTCCGGGTTCGAGCACGCTTGGCGGCGCCAATCTCGCCATCAGCGCCTACGCCCAGCACCCGGCCACCGCACTGGCGTTCATCAAGTACCTGACCAGTGAGCCTACGGAGCGCTACATACTCGAGCGCTCCGCGCTGCCGCCGGTGTGGACAAGCCTGTACAGCCAGCAGGCACTGACCGAACAGTTCCCGTTCCTGCCCGTACTCAAGCAGGCCATCCTGACCGCCAAGCCACGTCCGGCGCTCGTCAACTACAACCAGTTCAGCCTTGCGATTTCCAGTGCAGTACATCAGGCGCTCGCGCAGCGACAGTCAGTCAGCGCGACACTCACCCAGCTCTCCGCAGAGCTGAGGCAGATCATCCGCTCCGATTAAAGGAGGTGGCCACCATGACCGCGTGGCCAGCAGCACCCAACCGCAGGTCGCTCGCGGCGATAGCCGCGGGCGGGCTTCTCGTCGCCGGCCTTGCCGCCTGCGGCAGCTCGTCGAGCTCGTCCGGGGCCCAGGTCTCGGCGAGTGCCAGTCAGACGATCGTCTTCGCCACCCAGGGCCTCGGCTCCGAGGGATCGGCCACCACAGCCGCGGTGGCGGCGTTCGAGAAGCTGCACCCCAACATCAAGGTGACGATCCTCTCCCTGTCGCCGACGTCGGACGTGGCCGAGGAACAGCTTGAGCACTACTTCACGGCGGACTCGTCCACTCCGGACGTGGTAACCACCGACGTGACCTGGCCGGCGACCTTTGCCAGGGCTGGCTGGATCGATAACCTCAACTCGTTCAAGCCAGACACCAGCGCGTTCTTCGCAGGGCAGATGGCCACCGGCTCCTTCAACGGCGGGACCTATGCGATCCCGTGGTTCATCAACGCCGAGGGGCTGTACTACAACACCTCGATCATCAAGACCGCGCCGACCTCGGAGAGCCAGCTGGTCAGTGAGGCCAAGGCCGCGCTGTCTACCGACAAGAGCCTGAAGGAGGGTTACGCCTTCGAGGGCGCAGAGTACGAGGGAGCCGTCACGGCCTGGCAGAGCATGGGCGCGCAGATCGGCATCTCCCAGCTCAAGAACGTCGACACCCCGGCCAACACCGCTGCGCTGACGTTCATGTACGACGCCATCCACGTCTACGGAATCTCGCCGTCGGCAGTAACCGGCTGGGAGGAGTCCAACGTCCAGGCGGCGTGGCTGGCCGGGCAGACCCCGTTCGCCCTCAACTGGCCCTACATCTACGCCCTGTCGGAGTCGACGACCAACGGCAAGCCGACCTACCCGGCCGTGTACGGGAAGACGGCGTGGGTCCCGTTCCCGAGCGCGACCCCGCAGTCCTCGCTCGGCGGCGATGACCTGGCGATCAACGCCCGCAGCACGCACAAGGCCGCGGCCTGGGAGCTGATCCAGTACCTGACCAGCGTCACCGCCCAGGACAACAGGGCGATCGCAGCCGGCGACCCGCCGTCGGTCACTGCCGCCTACAACGCCACCCTCTACAAGGCAGCGCCGTACTTTGCCAACGAGAAGGCCGTCTACGCCGTGGTCACGCCGCGGCCGGTCACCCCGGTGTACCCGGACATCTCCACTCAGTTCCAGACCATGATCTCCTCGGTGCTCAGCGGCCAGTCCACGGCGTCCGCCGCGCTGAGTTCCACCGCGCCGACAGTCCAGCAGCTGTACTCGACCGGCTCGTGAGCTGACCGTGGCAGCTGACCAGCAAGCCGTCGCCCCGCCCGGGTCCCGCAGGACCCGGGCGGGGCGTGGGAACGCGCAGACCCTGCTCGCCAGCGACCGGCGCTTTGGCTACATGATCATCGCGCCACTGCTGATCGTCCTGCTGGTGATCACGGCCTATCCGCTCATCTACAACATCTATAACTCGTTCCAGCACGACAACCTGCTGTCCTTCCAGCGCGGGTTCGCCGGGCTGGCCAACTACGCTGAGCTCTTCACCAACAACCAGTTCCTGCCGGCACTCGAGCACACGCTCGGCTTCACTGTCGTGTCCGTCGTGATCGAGACCCTGATCGGCCTCGGCATCGCGCTGGCGCTGAACAAGAAGTTCCGCGGGCGCGGCCTGGTGCGCGCGGCCGTCTTCATCCCGTGGGCAGTCCCGACCGTCGTGTCCGCCGAACTGTGGCGGACGATGTTCGACCCGCAGCAAGGCTTCGTCAACTTCGTGCTGACCAAGCTGCACCTGCCGCTGGCCACCACCACCTGGCTGGACAGCACCTGGACGGCCTGGGCAGCCATCCTGGTCGCCGATGCCTGGCGCAACACGCCGTTCATAGCGATCGTGCTGCTGGCGGGGTTGCAGGTCATTCCGTCCGACATCTACGAGGCCGCGAAGATTGACGGGGCGAACGCCTGGAACACCTTCAGGCGACTGACCCTGCCGCTGCTGAAGCCGGCGCTGATGGTGGCGCTGCTCTTCCGCACGATCCAGTCGTTCATGGTCTTCGACGTCGTGTACATCATGACCAGCGGCGGCCCTGGCACGTCCACGAACGTC
This sequence comes from Streptosporangiaceae bacterium, assembly GCA_035621915.1. Taxonomy (GTDB): domain Bacteria; phylum Actinomycetota; class Actinomycetes; order Streptosporangiales; family Streptosporangiaceae; genus JAJYUU01. The sequence continues at coordinate 28,063 of DASPWG010000072.1, read as the reverse complement.
CTCGCCTACCTCAACTGGAAGGCGTTCTTCACCCTGTTCGACTACGGGTACGGCGGTGCGGTGTCGGTCTCGCTGGTGATCATCGCACTGCTGATCGCCGGGGTCTACGTGCGCCTGTTCCGCGTCGAGCCGGCCGCAGCATGAGGAGGAGGAGGTCATCATGAGCGCGGCAACCGAGGTCGCCCTGCGCGCGCCCCGCAAGAGTCAGGCCCGGGCACTCACGCCAGGCAAGCTTGCCAGGAAGACCGGCTTCTTCCTGCTGCTCGCGATCTTCGTGATCGTCAGCCTGTTCCCGTTCTACTGGATCGTGGACACCTCGCTGAAGACCCCGCAGGAGATCGACGCGGGTACCACCAGCCTGCTTCCTGGGCACGTGACGTTCTCTAACTACATCGACGACTTCACTCAGCAGGACTTCATCCGGCCGCTGCTGAACAGCGTCCTGGTGGCCGGCTGCACCACGATCGTGACTGTGCTGCTGGCCGCGCTGGCCGGCTACGCGCTGGCCCGCACCGAGATCAGGCTGAAGCCAGTGTGGCTGGGCTTCATCCTGCTGGCCAACTTCTTCCCGGTCATCGCGATCGTCGGCCCGCTGTTCAGGATCTACGTCCACATCGGCCTGCTCGACTCCTACCCCGGCCTGATAATCGCCGACCTGATCTACACGCTGCCGCTGGCCACGTTCCTGATGTCCAGTTACTTCTCCCAGATCCCCAAGTCACTGGAGGAAGCGGCGCTGGTGGACGGCAGCACGAGGCTGCGGACACTACGGAAGATCATCATCCCGGTGGCGCTGCCGGGCGTGTTCACCACGGCGATCCTGGCCTTCATGTTCACCTGGAACGACTTCATACTCACGCTGTCGTTCATGACAAGCCCGTCGCGGTACCTGGCGACGCAGGCGATTGTGAGCCTCGGCCAGAGCCCCTACGCGATCTACTACAACCTCATCGACGCGGCAGTCGTCATCATCTCGGTGCCGATCGCGGTGCTCGTGCTGTTCGCGCAGCGGCGGATCGTTTCCGGGCTGACCGCAGGGTCCTTCCGCTGAGGGGGCCGCGCCGGGCACGGCATTGCCGTGCCCGGCGCGGCGGAATTACTCAGTTCTGCCTGGCCAGTTCCCGGCTGATCACCAGCCGCTGGACCTGGTTGGTCCCCTCCACGATCTGCAGTACCTTCGCCTCGCGCATCAGCCGCTCGGCCGGGAAGTCCTCGACGTAGCCGTACCCGCCGAGCACCTGCACCGCGTCGGTGGTCACCTTCATCGCGACGTCGCTGGCCAGCAGCTTGGCCATGGCCGCCTGCTGGGTGTAGGCGAGCCCGGCGTCCTTGCGCCTGGCCGCGGCCAGGTACAGCGCCCGTGCCGCCGCCACCCCGGTCGCCATGTCCGCGAGCATGAACTGCACTCCCTGGAAGTCCGCGATCGGCCGCCCGAACTGGCGCCGCTGCCCGGCGTACTGCACCGCCACATCGAGTGCCGCCTGGGCCACGCCGGTGGCGCAGGCGGCGATGCCCAGCCGCCCGGCGTCCAGCGCCGCGAGCGCGATCCGGAAGCCCCGGTCGCGCTCGCCGACGAGGTTCCCGGCCGGCACCCTGGCCCCCTCGAAGGTCACCTGAGCGGTCACCGAGGCGCGCATGCCCATCTTGTGCTCAGGCGGCGCTGAGCCGACGCCGGGCGTGTGCGCCGGCACGTGCAGGCAGGAGATCCCGGTGGCCCGTCCGGGCCCGTCATGCTCACCCGAGGTCCTGGCGAACAGGGTGTAGAAGTCAGCCTGGCCACCGTGCGTCGTCCACGCCTTGACGCCGTCGATCACGTACTCGTCCCCGTCAGCCACCGCGCGCGTGCGCAGCGCTGCGGCGTCGGAGCCGCTGCCGGCCTCGGACAGGCAGTAGGCCCCGAGCAGGCCGCCGCCGAGCATGTCGGGCAGCCACCGCTGCTGCTGCCGCGCAGTGCCGGCGGTGGCCAGCGGGAAGCACGTAAGGGTGTGCACGCTGACACCGAGGCCCACGGCCAGCCACGCGGTCGCCAGTTCCTCGACCACCTGCAGGTAGGTCTCGTACGGCTGCCCGCCGCCGCCAAGTTCCTCCGGATAGGGCAGGCCAAGCAGGCCGGCCTTGCCGAGCAGCCTGAAGACATCGCGGGGAAACGCGGCGTCGCGCTCGCCCGCCTGCGCCCGCGGGGCGACCTCGTCCCTGGCCAGTTCCCTGGCCAGGCCGAAAAGCGCCGCGGTGGTCTCGTCCCTGCTCTCCCGCTCTACGCCCGCTGGTGTCATCCGGGTACCACCACCAGGTCGCGGGTGATGTTGTTCAGCCGCTGCACCCCGTCCTGCGTGCAGACCACGATGTCCTCGATCCTGGCCCCGTGCGGGCCGGGATAGATGCCCGGCTCGACGGAGAACGCGTGGCCGGGCTCGAGTAGCTCGGCGTTGCCGGCCACGATGTAGGGGTCCTCATGCGTCTCCAGCCCGATGCCGTGCCCGGTCCTGTGCACGAAGTACTCGCCGTAGCCGGCCGCGGCGATTGGCTCGCGCGCGGCCGCGTCCACGGCCTCGGCCCTGACCCCTGGCCGGACTGCCGCGCAGGCGGCGTCCTGCGCCGCCTGCAGCACCTGGTAGTAGGCCGCGAAGTCGTCCGGCGGGTCGCCGATCACGTAGGTCCGCGTGCAGTCCGAGCAGTACCCGCTCGGCATGGTGCCGCCGATGTCCACCACGACGGCGTCGCCGGGCCGCAGTACCCGGCCGGCCGCGGTGTGGTGCGGGCTCGCGCCGTTCGGCCCGGAGGCGACGATCGCGAAGTCGACGCTGGCATGACCCTCCTGCAGGATCGCGTCGCAGATGTCGGCGGCCACCTGCTCCTCCGTGCGGCCGGGACGCAGCCAGCCGGGCACCCTGGCGTGCACCCGGTCGATGGCCTCGCCCGCCGCCAGCAGCGCGGCCACCTCGGCGGGGCTCTTGCGTGCCCGCAGCCCCCGCAGCGCGGTGCTGGCCAGCAGCTGCTCGGTGCCTGGCAGCGCCGCGCGCATCCGCAGCACCATCAGTGCCCACATCCGGTCGGCGAGGCCGACTCGCGCCGGGCCTCCCAGGCTCGCCGCCACCAGCGCGTACGGGTCGTCGGTCTCCTCCCAGCCGACGATCTCGACGCCCAGGCTGCCCGCCGGCGAGGCCTGCGCGGCCGGCACCTCAAGCCGGGGCACGATCAGCAGCGGATCGCCCTGCGCGGGTACCACCAGGCAGGTCAGCCGTTCCAGCTGATGCGCGTCGTAGCCGGTGACGTAGCGCAGGTCGGGGCCGGGGGTGAGCAGCAGCGCGTCCAGTCCCGCGGCGGCGGTGGCAGCTGTGACCTGCCCGAGCCTTGCCGCCGGGTAGAGGTCGGTTAGGTCCTGTGCCATGACGTCCTCCGTGCGCATTCTGGTGCGAGCAGGGCGTCGTTGCCCCGCCTGCGCATCATCTCATCCTGGCGAAGTTTCGCCGTATCTAGACAGTGCTGGTCTAGACAGGGCAGCGGGACATGCCGCACGCTTGTTGGACGGCCAAGTAAATCACCGCAGTCATGCTGACTACAGATCCAGTCCAGCCGCAAGCAAGCCGCCCGGGTACGGCGGCTCTTTCCGCGCGCCCCGAGGCCGCGACGCCGCTGCCCAGCCGCGCGCCGATCGACCCCGTGGTGGACGCCAGCCTGCCCGAGCGCGGCACCAGGGCGAGGCTCACCGCGGAACTGGCGATGCAGCGCCATGTGACGCTGGAACTGCAGCGGGCGATCCTGCCGCTGCATGACGAGCCGTTCGACCTGCCCGGCCTGCGGGCCGTCGTTCGCTACCTGCCGGCTTCCAGCGCGAGCCGAGTTGGCGGCGACTGGTACATCACCGCGGAACTGCCTGGCGACAAGGTGCTGCTGGCCATCGGCGACGTGGCCGGCCACGGGCTGGCCGCGGCCGCGGGAATGGCGCGGCTGAGGGGCGCGCTGGCGGGCCTGTCGATCACCGGATTCCCGCCGCAGCAGCTCGTGGGCTGGCTGAACGACCTCGCCCTGCACGTCGGGCTCGAGCACACGGCATCGGTGGTGGCCGGCTACTTCGATCCGGCGAGCCGCATGCTGACCTGGGCGCAGGCCGGACACCCGCCGCCGGTGCTGATCCGGGGCCCGTGGGCGCGCCCGCTGCCCCAGCCGGAGGGCATCCTGCTCGGCGCGTGCCAGTGCAGCTACGGTGCCGCGACCGTGCAGCTCCAGCCGGGTGACGTGCTGCTCATGTACAGCGACGGACTCCTGGAGCGCAGGGACCAGCACCTGGACGAGGGCCTGGCGATGCTGCTGGAGGCAGTACGCCAGATCTCAGACCCCGAGCTGGTCGTCAGCGCCGCGCTCAGCGCACTCGGCTCCGACCCCGAGGACGACACCTGCCTGGTGGCGCTGCAAGTGCTGGACAGCGGCCTCCCAGGGCAGCGCTAGCCGGGGTTCGCCGCCAGCGCGGACAGCATCCTGCCAAGCGAGGAATCCAGGCCGTAGCGCTGGTCAAGTTCCGCGATGCGGCCAGGCTGGGCGGGCACCGACGGCAGCCAGCCCTCCGCCGTGACCGGGGCATCGGTGGCCACGTTGACCACGACCATGCACGCCTCGAGGTAGGGCCGGGCGGCCGCCAGCTTGGCCCGGCTGCCAGGCGGGAAGCCGCCATGCCCGGCGTCCAGCGCCGCGACGATGGCTTCCACCGATCCCATGGACCTGATCAGCGCGGCCGCCGTCTTCTCGCCTACGCCGGGAACGCCGGGCAGGCCGTCGCTGGGGTCCCCGCGCAGCGCCGCGAAGGCGGCATATGACCGGCCGGGAATGCCGTATTTAGCCGTCACGGCCGCCTCGTCGACTACCTCCAGGTTCGCCACTCCGCGGGCGATGTAGTCCACCCTGACCCGCCGGGCGTCGTCGACAACCTGGAACAGGTCCCTGTCCCCCGTCACCACCTCGACCGGCTGGTCGGCCCTGGCGGCGAGCGTGCCGATGATGTCGTCAGCCTCGTATCCTGGCGCGCCGACCGTCGCTATCCCGGCGGCGTCCAGCACCTCGAGGATGACCGGTATCTGCGCCGTCAGGGCATCGGGCACCTGCTCGGAGCCGTCCGGATTTGCCCGGTGTGTCTTATAGGACGGGATGGCGGCGACCCGGAACGCGGGCCGCCAGTCCTCGTCCAGGCAGGCCACTAGCCGGGCCGGCCGCCGCGCCCTGACCAGCCTGGCGATCATGTCGAGCAGGCCCCGCACCGCGTTCACGGGGGTGCCGTCCGGCGCCGTCATGGTCTCGGGCACGCCGTAGAAGGCGCGGAAGTACATCGAGGCGGAATCCAGCAGCATGAGCGTGCCCATGCGGGCATCCTGCCAGCCCGCGGCGGCACGGGCTGCCCGCTTCGCAATCCATGCCCGCCCTCTATGGGTTCATGGGTTATTGGCATTGGAGTCTGGCATTAGTCAGTCCCTAGGCTGGGGTAGATCTCACTGATCACGACCAGCAACGGCAGGGAGGCCTCACGCCATGACTGTGATCGCGCCAGTCCGTACCCGCTGTCCTGCTGCCCTGATCGAGGCCATCAGAGCCGTCACCAGCCAGCACGCCGACTGGCAGCGGACCGCTGAGCTGGTGGCTGCCGAGCTACGCAGGCACCTGCCTGGCCCCGAGGTCCTGACCGACGAGGAGCGGGCAGGCGATGCAGAGGGCTACCGCTGTCACGTCCTGCATGCCGAGCCCGACGGCTCGTTCTCCGTGACCGCGATGGTCTGGCTGCCCGGCCAGGTCACCCCCATCCATGACCACGTGACCTGGTGCGTCTTCGGCGTCATCCAGGGTGCCGAGTACGAGGAGCTGTACTCGCTGTCGGCCGACGGCAGCCACCTGACCGAGCTCGGGCGCAGCCAGAACAACGTCGGCGAGGTCAGCGGGTTCGCCCCGCCCGGCGACATCCACCGGGTCCGCAACTACGGGCAGGACGTGGCCATCTCCATCCACGTCTACGGCGCGGACATCACAAGGCTCGGCAGCAGCGTGCGGCGCGTTTACGAGCTGCCGGTCTCCTCGCTCGCCGGCAACTGAGCCGACCCCTTCGCGAGCGCCAGGCCGGCTCAGCGGCCAGAGCGCGCTGCGGTCAATGGCCCCGTCGTTTCCCGCATCTGAAGCATCGGCATGTCTGCGCAGGTCAGCGCAGGCCGGCTGCTAGCGTCCCACAGGTCAGGCGCCTGTGTAGCGTCCGGGCGCAACTGCGTCAGGGGAGTGCTCGTGCACCAGCGCTTCGCTCCAGTACCCGCATCCAGGCCCGCTCGCCGGCGTCGGCTTGGCCAGATCGCGGCCATCGCTGCCGCGGCACCGCTGATCGCCCTGCTGGCATCGCCGCGGCCCGCGGGCGCGGCTAACCAGGCCGCCGCCAGAGTCAGCCAGCGGCTCGAGGCGTGGCATTACGCGCGACGGCAGATCGGCAAGCCTTACCGGTGGGGCGGCACTGGCCCCGCCTCGTTCGACTGCTCAGGCCTGGTGTACGCGGCCTACATGCACGCGGGCATCACGCTGCCGAGGACGACGCAGGAGATGCTCGCCAGCCCGCTGCTCATCAGGATCACCAAGCGCCAGGCTCGCCGCGGCGACCTGGCGTTCTTCGGAACCGGCCACGTCGAGCTCTACGCCTGGGGCAACTGGACGTTCGGCGCCGCGCACACCGGCACCCGGATCGGGTTCCACCGCATGAACTCGTTCTGGCACCCGACCATGTACTTCAAGGTGCGCGCCAGGGAGTAACCGTTCGTGCGGCCCGCCTGCGGTGCGCTAAGAAGTAAGTCATGCATCGCTTCGCGGAGATCGCCGACGGCGTGCTGGTCGCCACCGCCCAGCGGCTCACCAGCACCAGCACGCTCGTGGTCGGCGACGGCAACTGCCTGCTGATCGATCCCGCGCTTACCGTTGCCGACTTGAGCGCCCTCGCGGCCGACATCACTGCCGCCGGGCTGCGGCTGCAGGCGGGCTTCGCCACCCACCCGCACTGGGATCACGTCCTGTGGAGCCGGGAGCTCGGCAGCCCGCCGCGCTACGCCACGCCCGGTGCGGTACGGCTGTTCGAGGCCATGCGCAGCGAGATGACCGACATGCTGCTGCGCAGCGAGCCGGGCCACGACCTGGAGCTGTTCGGGCAGCTGACGCCGCTGCCGCCGGACGGCGCGCGGATTCCCTGGGACGGCAAGGATGCGCAGGTCATCGCGCACGACGGGCACGCGCCGGGACACGGCGCCGTGTTCATCCCGGCCGCGGGCGTGCTGGTGGCCGGCGACATGCTCTCCGACATCGAGATCCCGATTCTCGACACCGAGGCCGACGATCCGCTCGGCGACTACCTGGACGGGCTGGCCAGGCTCGCGGGGCTGCCGGGCGTCCGCTGGGTGGTGCCAGGCCACGGGCACGTGGGTGATGCCGCCGAGTTCCGCCGCCGGGTGGCAGCCGACCTGCACTACCTGGACCTGCTGCGCGCGGGTGAGCCCTTCCAGGACCCGCGGATGACGCAGCAGTGGCAGCGGGACTGCCACGCCGAGCAGTTGCGGAAGGTGGCCGCTGCCGCCCGGTGAACCGCGGCCGAACCGCGGACGCCGCGCAGGCTACGCATGCCTGACCGTTGGTGAATATCCGGCTAATCCATAGGAAACGCCGCAGTTCAGCGACCGTTCCGGTGGTTCAGTCAGGGTGCCGGACCATGCCGATTCCTCAAGGAGAGCACGTTGCGCCGGATATCCCGACGTATCGCCGTCCCTGCGGTAGCTGGCCTCGCGGCCGTCGCACTCGCGGGTACCTCTGCCGCCGCCCAGTCCTGGTGGCAGGGCCCGCAGCCCGTTTCCTACTCGGCGGCCACGCCGGCGCTCGACAGCGTGGCGGGCGGCCCCTGGACCACCTCGCAGGGCGACCCGACGCAGGGCGCGTCTTACAGCCCGAGCCTGCTGTTCCCCACCTACACCCCCGGCGGCGCGACCACCACGGCGGGCGGGATAACCGAGCCCAACCTGGCCGTCTACCCCGGCGCGAGCTCCGGCAGCGGCACGCCGCCGTATGCGAGCGGTGTGGCCGGCACGCCCGGGCCGGTGCCCGGCTACTGCAGCAGCGGCGGCCCGAATCCGGAGAGCGGCACGGTGAACCGCGAGCCTGCTGGCGAGTCGCTGCCGATGTCGCCGTACTACTTCCCCTTCGTGCAGCGCGAGGCCGACGGCAGCCTGCTCGGCTACTTCGACTACCGGCCCAAGGACACTGACGAGGCCATCGTCGCCGCACGATCGACCGACGGCGGCAAGAGCTGGCAGTTCGTCGGCGAGGCGCTGGAGCAGAACCCCGGCTACTGCCCGAGCGGCGACACCAACGACAACGGCCAGGGCCATCCGTTCGTGCTGGACGTGCGCGGCCGCGACCTGCTCTACACCGTGAACCGGCCGACCGCTGACACCGTCGGCGTGGGCCTGCTGGTGCACCGGCTCGACCAGTTCGGCCCCGACCCGCTCGCGGGCCTCCCGGCCAGCCAGGCCGTCGGCGTGGACCCGGACACCAGGGCGGCAGCGACGGTCGCGGTCTCGGCGACCCCGGTGACGCTGCCGGTGCGCACGCTCGGCACCGGTCCTGAGCAGATCGGTGCCCCCGGCGCGCCGCTGGACTTCGAGGACCTGTCCGCTGCCAGCCCCGCCGCGCAGGCCATTACCTGCACCGGCACCGGGACCGACTCGCTGACCGGCTGCACGTCCGCGGCTGGCGTGACCGTCAGCGCCGGCGACACCCTGGTCGAGGCGCTGTCCACGGTCACCACCGCCGTGACCATCCCGCAGGGCCCGAATGACGCCGCCGGAATGCTCGGCGCGACGGTGGACATCACCAGCCCGTCAGCGTCCATAGCGTCGCTGTTCAACGCCAACGTGGCCGGCCGGTTCTACATCGACGGCGCCACGGTGTACTGCGTGAACGTCAACGGCGCCAGCACCCAGCTCAGCGACTGCACCACCACGCAGGTCGGCGGCGTCACGGTGTCGGCGGGTGACCTGCTTACCACCGACCCGATCGTGCCGGCGCACGCCGGCCAGACCAGCGGCCTGGTAGCGCCCGACGGCATCGTCGGCACGCTGCGCAGCTACCCGGGCGCCCCGCCAGGTTCGACGGTCATCGTCTACGGCGAGAAGATCCTCGATTACTACGCCGAGGCGACCACCACCAACGCCGCCGCGCTGACCCTCAGCTCGTCGACGCCGATCACGGTCCCGGTGACCTCGACCGACTACCCCGCCTACGCGGCCGGCAGCGATGGCAGCTACACGCTGCAGCTCGGCACGGGCACGAAGAAGAGCCCAGGTCCCGCGGTCGCGGTCACCTGCACCGGCGAGGACGCGACGGACTTCACCGGCTGCACCTCGATTGCGGGAAACGGGCTCACCCTCGCTCCGGGTGACCTCGTCGGCGCGCAGGACGCGTGCACGGCGCCATACTCGACGCTCAGCCAGATCGGCGAGGGCGGCTCGAGCCCGCTCACGCTGTTCAAGAACAACGAGGACTACACCGTGCTGCGCGCTGCCTACACCTACAACGGCATCACCTTCACCGATCTCGGCATCCTCGGCAGCCCGGACGCGTCCACCGATATCAACGACCCGGCCGCGACCGCCTTCCCGACTACCTCCGGCGGCGGCCCGGCCAACGTCGCGCCGGGCAGCGCCGAGCCGACCGAGCTCCGCTTCGTCGGGTCGCGCGGCTCGATCATCGCCAACCGGAACGGCAGCTACACCATGTTCCTGTCCGGCGCGTGGTGCGGTGACGGCGACAGCGACTCGTTCAACCAGATCTTCTACAGCACGTCGGCAGACGGCGTGAACTGGTCGCCTCCGGTCTCGCTCATCAGCACCGATTACACGTTCTCCGCCCGCGAGGAGCAGGACGCGGCGCTGGCCGGCGGGCAGGACGAGCCGCTCGGCATCAGCGGGTACTACTCAGGCCGGACCTACTCCCCCGCCGTGGTGCAGAACCCGGACGGCACGCTGACCATGGTGTTCTCCGGCTACAGCTCGCCCAAGCCGCTGCCGAAGGACGGCACGGCCCTCGGCACCGGCACTACCCAGTGGGTGGTGTCGGCCACCGACCCCGCGCTGTACAGGGACATCCTCACGGTCACCATCACGCCGAGTTCGTAACCGCAGCCAGTGCTGGGCCGGGGCTGCGGAGAGTCCCCGGCCCAGCACTTTCCCGCCACCACACCTGTCTCAGCCCCCGGCAGGACTCTCGGGCCGGTCGCCGATGCGATTCGATGACCTCGCAGACCACGCTAGCGGTTGCTTTGTCAGACGAGGCGAAGCCGACGCCACCTTGCTTGCCTGCGGACGCTGCGAAATTGGCTGCGGCTCCGCAGGAGAAGCGGGTACCGGCGCCTCGGTTGCCTGGTTCGGCGTAGCGGGCTTGCCGTCAGGCCTGACAGCAGCGGCTGCCGGCGTTCCCCCGGCCTGGCCCAGTTCGGTAGGCACCCGCTCCTGCTCGGCCGGGGACGTAGGCTCCGGTGCTTCGAGGGTTTCCTGCGTGGGCTTACGCTCGCGCTGAGTGGGAAGCGGCTGCCCAGGCAAGCCGACCGGCCCAGGCACACCCGACGGTCCTTGTTCGTCGGTCTTCCAGTCGCCCAGCTCGGTCTCGAGCGGACCCGGGGTAATCGGAATCGGTGCCAGCTGGCCCGCGCCAGCCTCCTCCACCTTCTTTTCCAGGGAGACCGGGCCCAGCGTGATTCTGCTCATGATAGGCAGATAGAAGGAGATAATAAACAGCGTCATTGTAAAGGCGACCAGGGTAACGAGATACGGGCTAGTCAGCCGATGCTTGACTTCGAGCACGGCAATCGTGATGGCGAGCAGCAGGCCGAGCGTTACGAAGACGCCCATCTGAAGGCTCTCTGACTCCGCTGGTGCCTGCCTGTTCTGATACCTGCGGAGATTCGCGTCCGCCTCAAACCACGTCTGGGAGTGATCCCGTGCCGCATCCTTTGCCTTTCGGAACTCTTCCTTCGCGCGGCCCGTCCGCCGGAGCTTCCCGTATGCGTATCCGAGTCGCAAGTGAATTGTCGCCTCTGGCGCCTGCGCAAACTGAGATATCGGTCCGGTCACCCGGTCCAGGGCGCGGTTGAAGTTCTGTATTGCATCCCGGTAGAAGGAGTCGTCATGATACTCGTCGGCCTGATCGAGGCCGATCAGGCCTAGTGCGTAGAAGGGCAGCCACGAGTCTGGCTCCTCTTCCAGTGCCCGGTATGCCTCTTCGGCTGCCTCGCTGAATTGCCGATTCTTTGTAAGCAGCAGCGCGAGGTCGAACCGCAGCCGCACGGTGGCGCCGATGGCGATAGCCTTGCGGTACTCGCCCCTGGCTTCCATGTCGTGTCCCTGACGCTCCAGTGCCACGCCGAGGAGATGATGGAGCACGGCGTTATCCGCGTAATTGCGTTCCGCCGTCGTCAGTTGCTCTACGGCTTCTGCGAGGCGGTCCTGTGCGAGCAGAATTCTAGCCAGGCTCAGCCGCGAGACGGCGATGTCCTCGAGGCGGGAGTCTCCGACCGACGTCCACAGCGAGATTGCTTTCTGTGCCTCTATCTCGGCAGCACGATAAGAATGGAGATGGTATAGCACGCGCGCCAGCATGTCATGGCATCTGGGTGTGTCCGGGTAGGATTGGATGACCTCTCGGCACTGGGCGATAGCCTGTTCACGCTTCCCGCACCACAAGAGCGCTTCAACCAGGTGATTGAGATAGGAAAGGTTAGCCGGCTGCAGGCTCACGGCCTCGCGATACGCCTCTTCGGCGGCGGTGTATTTCTGCCGGGCGAACAGAGCCATTCCTAGATCATCGAAATGCACCGCATTGCGCGGCTCCAATTCCGTCGCCTTCCGGTAAGCCGCTTCCGCGCCCTGGTATCGCTTTCGCTGGTACATGACGGCACCAAGCTGATCGTGGTACAGGACGATCTCGGGCGCGAGGTCAACCGCTGTCTGGTAGGCGGCCTCGGCCTCCTGGTAACGCTGCTGCGCGAAGAGAGCGCGGCCGAGATTATGCTGGAAGGTGGGGTCCTTAGGGCTTATTCGGGTGGCCTTCTCGGCGGCAGCCTCCGCCTGAGGATACTTCTGCTGCGCATACAGAGCCGCGCCGTGGTCATTGTGGTAAATGGCATTGTCTGGCGCGAGCAGCGTCGCCTCGCGGTAGGCAGCCTCCGACTCGGCGAAATTCTCAGCGGCGAACAGGACGTCGCCGAGGCGGTCGTGGTATCGCGCACTTCGCGGCTCGAGCCGGATAGCCTCCCGGTATGCGGCCGCGGCCTCGTCGTAGTCCCTCTGGGCGTACAGGTCGCTCGCCACATTGGCCCGGTAGGTGGCGCTGCCGGGTTCCAGCCTGACCGCCTCCTGCTGGGCGGCGAGCGCATCAGCGTACCGCCCCTGGGTATAAAGCACCCGGCCTAGGTCATTGTGGTACGAGGCATTCCCGGCCTCCAGGCTGACCGCCTTCCGGTAGGCAGCCTCCGCCTCGGCATACTTCTCCCGGACAAACAGGACGTCGCCGAGGTCGTCGTGGAGTCGCGCGCTGTCTGGCTCGAGGCGGACCGCCTCCCGGTAGGCAGGCTCCGCCTCGGCATACTTCTTCTGCGCGAACAAGACGGCACCGAGGTCGTCGTGATACAGAGCGGTATCAGGGGCGAGGCGGATGGCCTCGCCAAGCGCGGCCTCCGCCGCAGCATGCTTGCGCTGCGCGAGCAGGGCGACACCCAGGTTCCGGTGGTACTGCGCGTTCCGTGGTTCAAGGCGGATCGCCTCGCCGAACGCGGCCTCCGCCTCGGTGTATCTCGCCAGGGCGAACAGGTCGCTCGCCACATTGGCCCGATAGGTGGCGCTGCCCGGCTCCAGCCGGACCGCCTCCTGCTGCGCCGCTAGCGCCTCGGCGTACTTCTCCTGCGCATACAGCACCCGGCCGAGGTCATTGCGGTACAAGGCGCTGCCCGGCTGAAGCCGGATCGCCTCCAGGAAGGCGGCCTCCGCCTCGGGATTCTTGCCTTGCATTAGCAGGGCAACACCCAGACTTCGGTTGTACCGCGCGTTCCCCGGCTCAAGGCGGATGGCCTCGCGGTATGCGGCCTCCGCCTCCGCGTGCTTCTGCTGGGCGAACAGGTCGGCCGCCACATTGGCTCGGTAAATGGCACTGCCCGGCTCCAGCCGGACCGCCTCCTCCTGCGCCGCCTGCGCCTGGGCGTACTTCTTCTGCATGTACAGCACCCGGCCCAGGTCGTTGTGGTACGAGGCGTTTTCGGGCTCCAGCCGGACCGCCTCACGGCAGGCAGCCTCCGCCTCGGTGTAGTTTCCCTGCGCAAGCAGGTCACTCGCCACGTTCGCGCGGTAGGCAGCGATGCCCGGCTCCAGCCGGACTGCCTCCTCCTGCGCCGCCTGCGCCTGCGCGTACTTCTCCTGCGCAAACAGCGCCCGGCCCAGGTCATTGCGGTACAAGGCGTTCTCGGGGTCCAGCCGGACCGCCTCCCGATAGGCGGCCTCCGCTTCGGAGTACTTCTCCCGTACATAGAGGATGTCGCCGAGGTCGTCGTGAAGCCGAGCGCTTTCCGGCTCAAGCCGGACCGCCTCTTCCTGCGCCGCCTGCGCCTGCGCGTACTTCTGCTGCAGATACAGCACCCGGCCCAGGTCGCTCCGGTAGGAGGCGTTACCCGGCTCCAGCCGGACCGCCTCCTCAAACGCGGCTTCCGCCGCGCGATGCTTTCCTTGCGCGTGCAGGGTAATGCCCAGACTCCGGTGGTACTGCGCGTTCCCTGGTTCAAGGCGGATCGCCTCGCCGAACGCGGCCTCGGCGGGCGCATACTTCTCCTGCGCGAACAGGTCGCTCGCCACGTTCGCCCGGTAGGTAGCGCTGCCCGGCTCGAGCCGGACCGCCTCCTCCTGCGCCGCCTCCGCTTCCGCGTACTTCTCCTGCGCATATAGCGCCCGACCCAGGTCATTGCGGTACAAGGCGTTGCCAGGCTCTAGCCGGACCGCCTCCTGCTGCGCCGCCTCCGCCTCGGCGTACTTCTCCTGCGCGTACAGCACCCGGCCTAGGTCATTGCGGTACAAGGCGTTCTCGGGCTCCAGCCGCAAGGCCTCCCGGATCGCAGCCTCCGCCTCGGGATACTTGCTTTGCGCGAGCAGGGCAACACCCAGATTCCGGTGATAGCGCGCGTTTCCTGGTTCAAGGCGGATCGCCTCCCCGAAAGCCGTCGCCGCCTCCGTGTCCTTATTCTGGGCGAACAGGGCGGCGCCAAGGTCATCGTGGTAGCGCGGTATAGCCGGAGCGAGGCGTATCCCCTCCCGGCAGGAAGCCTCCGCCTCGGCGTACTTCTCCTGGGCGAACAACGCGGCGCCAAGGTTCCGGTGATGCTCAGCGTTCCCTGGTTCGAGCCGGATCGCCTCCCGATAGGCGGCCTCCGCCTCGGCGTATTTGTCCTGGGCGAACAGGTCGCTTGCCACGTTCGCGCGGTAGGCGGCGCTGCCCGGCTCCAGCCGGACCGCCTCCTCCTGCGCGGCCTGCGCCTGGGCGTACTTCTTCTGCATGTACAGCACCCGGCCCAGGTCGTTGTGGTAGGAGGCGTTTTCGGGCTCCAGCCGGACCGCCTCACGGCAGGCAGCCTCCGCCTCGGAGTAGTTTCCCTGCGCAAGCAGGTCACTCGCCACGTTCGCGCGGTAGGCAGCGATGCCCGGCTCCAGCCGGACTGCCTCCTCCTGCGCCGCCTGCGCCTGCGCATACTTCTCCTGCGCGTACAGCACCCGGCCCAGGTCATTGTGGAGCGATGCGTTATCCGGCTGGAGCCGCGCCGCTTCCCTGAAGGCGGCCTCCGCCTCGGAGTTCTTCCGCTGAGCGGACAAGGCCAGGCCCAGGTCGTCGTGATACAGGGCGTCCTGCGGGGCGAGCCGCACCGCCTCCCGGAAGGCGGCCTCCGCCTCGGGATTCTTCTTCTGGGCCAAGAGAGTGGCGCCCAGATCGTCGTGGTACTGGGCGTTGCCCGGCTCAAGCCGCACCGCCTCGCGGCAGGCCGCCTCCGCCTCCGGGTACCTCTGCGCGCGGTAGAGCGCTGCGCTGAGGTTCCGGCGGTACTGGGCACGATCCGGCTCGAGGAGCACCGCCTCCTGGTAGGCCGCCTCCGCCTGCGCATACTTCTCCTGGGCCAAAAGAATGGTGCCCAGAACGTCGTGGTACTGGGCGTTGCCCGGCTCGAGCCGCACCGCCTCGCGGCAGGCCGCCTCCGCCTGCGCATACTTCTCCTGGGCAAGCAAAACTTGGCCTAGGTCGTTCTGGCATACCGCGTTGCCCGGCTCGAGGCGCACCGCCTCGCGGCAGGCCGCCTCCGCCTCCGGGTACCTCTCCTGCGCGTACAGGACCACACCGACGTCGTTGTGATACATCGCATTGCCAGGCTCGAGTCGGACCGCCTCCCGGCACGCGGCCTCGGCCTCGGCGTCCTTTCCCTGGTCCAGCAACGCCTCACCGAGGTCGTCGTGGTATTGCGCATTGCCAGGTTCGAGGCGCACTGCCTCCTTGAACGCAGCCTCGGCCTCGGCGTACTCCTGCTTGGCAAGCAACTCCTTGCCAAGGCGGTGGCGGTAGTGCGCATTGCCGGGCTCGAGGCGGACGGCCTCCCGGCAGTCCGCCTCCGTGACCTCCGCTGGACTGCCCTCCGCCTCAGTACCCTGATCATCAGGCTGCACGGAATGCTCCATGGCGACCCCTCCCCATGTCCGCCTGGGCCCAGACCATTATCTGCGCACTTAACGCCATGCGGAAAGGCAGCGTGAAAGGCGCACCAGACTCGGCCAGCCGGGGACCCGCAGACCCGCCCCGCTGTCCCCGCTTGCCTGGGCAGGCCGGGGTCCGGCGCCTGTGCAAGGTCAGCTGACCGGGATGTCGTCTCCCTCGTCGTCGCTGCCCACCGGCGAATACGCGACGACGCCGCGGCGCAGCGCGTCCATGGCGGCGCGCGCAGTGGCGGCCAGCTCGCTGCCGGAAGCGGCCACGGCAATCTGGCCAAGCAGGTCGATGAGCTGCTTCATCGCGCGCACGAAGTCCCCGGCCGTCAGCTCGTCGCCGACGAGCTTGTCCAGCGCCGTCCCGCGCGCCCAGGCGTGCACCGCCCACGCGAAGCCGAGGTCAGGCTCGCGCAGGAACGACAGGTGCTGTTCCTCCTCGACGGCCGACAGCTCACCCCAGATGCTGAGCATCTGCGCGAGGACCTCGCGCGCGCGGCCGTGCGGCAGCCGCGCCGGGGCGGCTTCCTCTGACCGGCGCGACTCGAAGGTCAGCGCGGACACGCACGCCGCCAGCTCGGCCGGGCTGAGACCGTCCCACGCACCCCGCCGCAGGCACTCGGCGGCCAGCAGGTCAAGCTCGGTGTACAGCGCCGCGAGCCGCCTGCCCTCCGCCGTCACCGAGTCGCCGTCCATGTAGCCGAGCCCCTCGAGCACGGCGCATACCCGGCCGAACGTGCGCGCCAGCACATGCGAGCGGCCGGAGACCCGCTCCTCCAGCGTCGCAGCCTGCCGCTGCAGCCGCGCCCGGCGCTCCAGGTCGCGCAGGTGCTGCTGCAGGTCAGGGCAGGAATGAGACGGATGCTGCCGCAGCCGGCGGCGCAGCGCGGAGATGGCGGCCGCGGTGTCCTTGCCGCTGGCCGGGCGCCCGGCGGCACCTCTTGGCAGCTGCACGCCGGCCACCTTGTTGCGCACGGTCGAGGCCAGGTCGCGGCGGTTGGCGGGCGAGCGCTGGCTGAACCACTTGGGGATCGCGATCCGCTCGATCGCCAAGGCCGGCACGGGGAAGTCCGCCACCGACAGCCGCCTGAGCTGGCGGCCCGCGGTCAGCACCAGCGGGAGCGGCAGGCCGTCCGGCCCGCTGCCCGGCTCGAGCACGACCGCGAAGCCCGCCTGGCGCCCGGCCGGCACCTTGATGATGTCGCCCCGCCGCAGCGCCGCCAGCGAGCTGATGGCCTCCGCGCGCGCGGCCGCGGACCGCTGCCTGGCCTGGTCCCGCTCGAGCCCGGTGAGCTCGCGCCGGATCTCGTCGTAGGAGGCGACGTCGCCGCGGTCGCAGGTTACCGGGACCTCCTCCGCCTCGCGGCGCAGCCTGGAGGCCTGCCTGGCCAGGCCGACGACGCCGCGGTCGGCCTGGAACTGGGCGAACGAGGACTCGAGCAGCTTGGCCGCGCGGGCGCGGCCGACCTGCCCGACGAGGTTCACCGCCATGTTGTAGGTGGGCTGGAAGCTGGAGTTCAGCGGGTAGGTCCGGGTTCCGGCCAGCCCGGCCACCGCGACCGGGTTCACGTCCGGCTGCCAGAGCACGACCGCGTGCCCCTCCACATCGATGCCGCGCCGCCCCGCCCGGCCGGTGAGCTGGGTGTACTCGCCCGCGGTCAGTGCGGCGTGATGCTCGCCGTTCCACTTGTCCAGCTTCTCGATGACGACGGTCCTGGCCGGCATGTTGATTCCGAGGGCGAGCGTCTCCGTGGCGAACACGGCCTTGATCAGGCCAGCCGTGAACAGCTGCTCGACCACTTCCTTGAACGTCGGCAGCAGGCCCGCATGGTGCGCGGCGATTCCCCGCCGCAGCCCGGTCAGCCACTCGGCGTAGCCGAGCACCAGCCGGTCGGCGTCGCTGAGCCACCCGGTCCTGGCCACGGCGACCTTCTCGATCTCGTCCGCCTCCTGTGGTGTCGTCAGCCGCAGCCCCGCCAGCAGGCACTGCTGCACCGCCGCGTCGCACCCGGCCCGGCTGAAGATGAAGGTGATCGCCGGAAGCAGTCCCTCGGCGTCGAGCCGCTCGATCACGTCCGGCCGCCGTGGTGGCCGGAGGGGCGCGGGACGACCGCGACCGCGCGCAGGGCCGCGCCGTCCGGCACCGTGCTGGCTGGAACTGGCTCGCCAGCTGTCCCCCGTCTCGCGCTGCGCCAGCCGCCGCAGCTCAGGACTGACGGCCCCGTTACGCGCGAAAAGGTCGTAGAGCCGGCGCCCGGCCAGCATGTGCTGCCAGAGCGGCACGGGCCGGTGCTCGTCCACGATCACGGTAGTGCCGCCGCGCACCTGCCGGATCCAGTCGCCGAACTCCTCGGCGTTGCTGACCGTCGCCGACAGCGCGACGACCTGCACCGACTCGGGCAGCTGGATGATGACCTCCTCCCAGACCGCGCCGCGAAGCCGGTCGGCAAGATAGTGCACCTCGTCCAGCACCACGTAGGCCAGCCCGTCCAGGGTGAGCGAGCCGGCGTACAGCATGTTCCGCAGCACCTCGGTGGTCATCACCACCACCGGCGCCTCGCCGTTGATGCTGTTGTCCCCGGTCAGCAGCCCGACCCTGGGCGCCCCGTAGCGGCCGACCAGGTCGTTGTACTTCTGGTTGGACAGCGCCTTGATCGGCGTGGTGTAGAAGCACTTGCGGCCCTGCTCCAGCGCCAGGTGCACGGCGAACTCGCCGACGACGGTCTTGCCTGACCCGGTGGGCGCGGCCACCAGGACGCCGTGACCCGAGTCCAGGGCCCGGCACGCCTCCAGCTGGAACTCGTCAAATTCAAACCCGTATAGCTGCTGAAACGCGATCAGCCTCGGCCCGTCGGCCTCCCGGCGAAGCCGGGAGGCCCGATACCGATCTGCGGGGCTGTCCGGGGAGCTCATAACGCTTACATTAGGTGGGCTGCGGGCCAGTCAGCTCGCAGCACGCCAGCCAGTAGTGCTCAAGCTCGGTGTAGCGCAGCCCCGCGGCCTGCCCCGCCAGGTCGGCGGCGAGCTGGTCGCGCGAGGGGAAGTTCTTCAGCACCTCGTACTCGCGGCCATCGCGCAGCCTGCGCAGCTGATAGGTGTCGCCATCCGGTCCGGTCCTGCTGATCGGGTGGTTGCTGCCCGGCACATAGCGATTGTCCAGGATCACCAGCGTCGTGCCTGGCTGTACCCGCTCGCCCAGGCCGGTAAGGAACCTCTCGACGTCGGCGCGCGGGATGTGCGACCACCAGAACCCGCAGAACACCAGGTCGAACTCGCCGGGCACGTCCGCCAGCCGGTAGGCATCGGCCTGAGTCAGCAGCGGTGCGGCGCGGCCGTAGTCCCGTCCGGCCGCGACCCGGAGCGGCTCCGGGTTCAGGTCGGTCGCGGTGACGCTGGCCGCTACCGGGGCGATCACCTGCGTCCAGTAGCCGGTGCCGGCGGCGATCTCCAGCACGTGCCTGCCAGCCACCAGCGGCGGCAGCAGCGACTTGAGCGCGGCGATGTCGCGCTGCCGCTCGGGCTTGAGGTACACCTCGTCGTACTCGCCAGCACGCTGCTGGTAGTACTCGGCAAGGATCGGGTCCGTCATCAGTGCTGCCTCCTCAAGGGCCACGCCCTGGGTCCGGGGAGGTCACTTGAAACCCTGAAATACCAGCTTACCGGCCTGTCTTAGGCCCGGACTGAGGCGGTCGGCCCGGCTAAGGCAGGCGCCGGCAGAAATAGGGAATGCGCCCGATCCGCCGGCCGGGGCCTTACCGCGAGTCTCTTCACTGCGGGCCACTGTGACCCGCGGCCAAGGAGGGAATCCGATGTACCAGAACCTGCTCCCCGACCTAGCTGAGCAGCGCATTGCCGACCGGCGCCGCGAGGCAGCGGCCGTGCTTCGCGGCGTGGCAGCCGACAAGGCCAGGTCCGTGCCGGCCGCCAGCCGGGCCCGGCGTCGCGGTCTGCTGCGAGGCAGGCGTGCCGCGGCATGCGAGAACAGCTAGTCATAGTGCGGCGGCCGGGCTACTGCCCGCCCGGCCGCTGCGACCCAGCCCTTACCTGCCCGAGCTGTCCAGCTCGGTCACCGGCTGGTCCAGCCCGTACTGTGCGACCTCTTCCGCGCTGAGGCCCGGATAGGCCAGGCTCCCACTGCGGGCCTTGCGCCGGTCGTGTACCCAGATGAACACCTCAGACGCCTCGACCAGCACCACGCACGGCACCGCGAGCAGCAGCATGCTGATCGGATCCGGGCTCGGGGTGAAGAAGGCGGCAAACGCGAACACCAGGAAGATGATCATCCGGCGCCACTTCTTGAACCGGCTGTGCGTCATGACCCCGGCCATGTTGAGCAGCACGAACACCAGCGGTAGCTCGAACGCCAGCCCGAAAAGCGCCACCATCGCGAACGCGTAGCTGAGGTAGGTGTTGATCGTGATGATCGCGTCCACGCCATGCGGAATCTGGCCGAGCAGGAAATTGATCCCCTTCGACATCGCAAAGTAGGCGATGGTCGCGCCGATCAGGAACAGCGGCACCGCGATCCCGACGAACATGAAAGCCCAGCGGCGCTCCCGGCGGTACAGGCCCGGGGCGATGAAGGCCCACATCTGGTACAGCCAGACCGGGCAGCTCAGGATCGCGCCGAACGCGATGCAGATCTGGAGCTTGAGGAAGAACCCGTCGAACAGGCCAGTGACGTACAGCTGGCAGCCACGGCCCCCGTAGAGGCTGGGGCGCTGCGGGATGCGGCAGTACGGCCTCTCGATGAAGCTCCAGACGTACTTGTAAAGGAACCAGCCGATGATGGCACCGATGAAGAGCGCAACGGTGATCTTGACGACGCGGTTGCGGAGCTCCCTGATGTGCTCCATCAGCGGCATCCGCGCCTCGGGATTCACCCGACGGCTGCGCGAGTATGTGGCCGCCTCCCCGGCGGGCGCCGGACCCAGGAGGCCGTCGTCCGGCATGACCATCTCGGTCTGCTAGCAGCTAGAAGGGCTGGCTGCTCTGCCCGGCGCTGCCGGCGGCAGTCTGGCGCTGGAGTTCCTCGACCTGACGCTGCAGCTCCTGAATCTGGGCGCTCTGGTCCTGGCCCGAGAGGGGCTGGCCAACCGCCAGGTTCTGGGCTACTGGCACGGACGGCGGCAGGGTCGTCGTCGCAGGGTTGATGGCAGTGCTCGCGTTCGGTGCGGTTCCGGTCGCCGCGTTGGGCCTCTCCTCGTCCACGTCCAGGCCCGCCACGCTCTTCTTGAAGATGTGCATGGACTGTCCAAGCGACTTGGCCGCACCGGGCAGTCGCCTGGACCCGAACAGGAGCAGGACCACGATGAAGAGAATGATGATGTGTGGTGCGCTCGGATCAAACATTTCTTCCCCATTCAGCAGGGTGTTCGGGCCCGTCGGTCCTCGACGAAGAGTCTACACGCGGGGTCTATGCAAACTGCTAGACGTGGCGACGGGGCGGACGCAGGGTAGCCAGTACGTTAACGCGACATAGCAGTGTCTATAAGGTTGAACTACGCATAGTTAGCAAGAGCCGCCGTAGCGTCATCGCAGATCTGGGCGGCCAGGTCCGGCGGCGAGATCACCTTGCCGTCCTCCCCCAGCCGCAGCGCCAGCCGACGGACCCACTGGGTGTCCGGTGTTCGCAGCGTGATCCTGGTCCTGCCGTCGGCCAGCTGTTCCACCAGCTCGCACGGGTAGTAGTCGGCGACCCACCTGCCCGTCGCCGCCAGTTCGAGCACCACCCGCACGTCCTGCGGAGACGGGCGGAACAGGCCGCCGTCCACGTCCACCTGCTCGGCCTCGGCCGGCACCTCGGCAGCCACGTCAAGCACCTGGATGGACAGGATCCGGTCCAGCCTGAAGACCCGGACGGCATTCGCGCGCCTGCACCAGCCCTCCAGGTAGCTGCTCCTCTCGACCAGGAGCAGCCGCATCGGGTCCACATCCCGCTCCGTCGCCTCGTCGCGGCCCGGCACGTAGTAGGCGATGTGCACGCGCCGGCCTCGGCTGAGCGCGTCGGCCACCTGCACCGCCACCGACTGGCCCGTCACGTGGTCGACCTGGACCGCGACCTGGGCACTCGGGCTCGCGGCGCTGCCCGCCGCGGCCTCCAGCTTGGCGATCGTCCGGCTCAGCGCCGAGCCATTGCCGATGCTCGGCAGCTCGGCCAGCATCCGCAGCGCCACCAGCAGCGCGCACGCCTCGTCGACCCCGAGCCGCAGCGGCCGGTCCATGGCCTCGGCCTCGCTGACCATGATCTCGCCACCCTCGTAGGACAGGTCGATCGGGCAGTACGGATCGGGTGACCGCAGCTCCACGCACCACAGCATGTTCAGGTCGTCGACGAGCTCTCGCTCGGTGATCCCGAATGCGGCCGCGGTCTCCGCCATCCCCACCACGTTCCTGCTGACTACGTAGGGCACCAGGGCCAGCAGCCGCTGCAGCCGGTCGGTCGCTGTCGGCCGGTCGGTGGCGGCCTGGCCGGCCTGCGCGCGGGCGGTTCCGGTCTGCCGGCCGGAGCCTGGCGGCCGTCCGCGGCCGCGGCGCGCTGTGGCGTCCGCCTGGCCGGCGGTCATGCCAGCACTCCCTTCAGCCTGCCGATCACGGCTTCCCGCAGGTCGACCGGCTCCTCGACGATGACGTCAGCGCCGAATGAGGCGAGGTGCTCGCTCCACCAGCCGGTGTCTGAGTAGTTCACCTCGACCATGTCCCAGCCGGCCTGCACATCCGGCTTGACGCTCACCGCGTGCCGGCGCAGCCCGTAGCCGGCCCCTGACCTGATCCGCAGCCGGCAGGTGCGCGGCGGCGGGCCCTCGCCGTCCCAGTCCCTGACGGCGGCCCGCACGTCGGTGCCGGGCGGCACGCTGACCGTTCCGGCCGGACCAGTGAACCTGACCTCGCCCGCCATCCGGCTGAGCCTGAACACCCGCTGCGCCTGCCGGTCTCGATCGCGTCCCACGACATACCAGCGGCCGCGCCTGTTCACCACTCCCCACGGCTCAAGCTGCCGCTGCTGCTGGGTGCTGCGGCCGGGGGCCAGGTAGCCGAAGGTGACCGGCCGGCGGTCCCGGACGGCCTCCCAGAGCGGCCCGAAGGCGGCTTCCCCGGTCTGCAGCCGCGGCTCTATGCCCGGCTGGCTGACGTCCTCGGCCTCGATCCCGGCGGCCCGGAGCTTCAGCAGGGCTCCCTCGGCGGCGCCGGCCAGCTCGGCCCGGCGCCAGACCCTGGCGGCCAGGCCGAGGACCGCGGCCTCGTCCGGCTCGAGGCGGATGTCGGGCAGTTCGTAAGCCTGACGTGAGATCCGGTAGCCCGGCTCTTCGTCGCTGCCGGCGTTCACCCCGGTCTCCAGCGGGATGCCCAGCTCGCGCAGCTCGTCCTTGTCCCGCTCGAACATCCGCTTGAACGCGTCAAAGGAGTCCGGATAGCCGGGCACAGCCTCCCTGATCTGAGCGGCCGTCAGGTAACGCCGGGCCGACAGCAGGCACACCACGAGACTCAGCAGCCGATCGGTCTTGCGCCTGGACATCGCCTTCCTTTCCCCGCCACCGACGCTACCCTGCCTGAGTGATCAGGTGGCGTAGTGGCGAGGTTTCGGCCCTTGGCCAATCCTGGCCGGGCGCAGTAGAGCTCGAGGTAATCGTCGACGGCAGCCGCGTCCCGGCGCTTGCCTACCCGGCCATGACCGGCATGCCGCAGCCAGGGGACCGCGTGCTGCTGAACGTCGGCGCGCTCGAGGCAGGCCTCGGCACCGGCGGATACGCGCTGGTCGTGGCGATCCCCGACCGGCTGCCGCCCGACGCGGACGGCCCCGGCCACCTGATCAAGGCCAGGTACACGCCGCTGCAGGCCACCGTCCTCGGCGCCGACGAGCAGGGCTCCGCGCACTACGACCAGATGCGGGATGCCGACGATCTCGGCGGGCTGCCGGTGGTGATCGCCGACCTGCATTCCGCCCTCCCGGCCATCCTGGCCGGCTACCGGGCGGAACGGCCGGTCGCCGCGGACTCTGCGCCGCCGAAGGTGACCTACGTCATGCTGGACGGCGGGGCGCTTCCCGCCTGGTTCTCGCGGACCGCCGCGGCCCTGAAGGAGCTCGGCTGGCTGACCGGCACCGTCACCGCGGGCCAGTCCTTCGGCGGGGACGTGGAGGCAGTGACCCTGCACAGCGGCCTGCTCGCAGCCAGGCTCGTGCTCGGCGCGGACCTGGCGGTGGTCACCCAGGGCCCAGGCAACCTCGGCACCGGCACGCGCTGGGGCTTCTCCGGCGTGGCCTGCGGGGAGGCCGTCAACGCCGCCGCCGTGCTCGGTGGCAGGCCGGTCGGCTCGCTGCGGATCAGCCAGGCCGACCCGCGGCAGCGGCACCGCGGCATCTCCCATCACAGCCTGACCGCCTACGGCCGGGCGGCCCTGACCGCCGCTGACATAGTGGTGCCCGAGCTGCCCGGCGACTTCGGCGCCCAGGTCATGGCCGCGGCGGCCCCGCTGGCCGGCCGCCACAACCTGGTGCGCGTCTCGGTGGCGGGCCTGGCGGAAGTGCTGCAGGCCTGCCCGGTCCGGCTATCCAGCATGGGCCGCGGCCTGGCCGAGGACCCGGCTTACTTCCTGGCCGCCGCCGCCGCGGGGCGGCACGCCGCCAGCCTTCCCCCGCCGCGGCCCGCAGGCCGGGGCGGGGGAAGCTAGCGCGTCGTTCCCCGCGAAGAGGGCGTCAGGATGTCAGCGGCTGCGGCGTCTGCACGCCCAGGATGTCGATGACGAACACCAGGGTGTCGGTGCCCTTGATGCCCGCGCTCGACTGGCCTGCGGAGCCGTAGCCGAGCGAGGGCGGGATGACCAGCATGACCCGGCTGCCGACCTTGACGCCGACCAGGCCCACGCTCCAGCCCTTGATGACCTGGCCGCCAACCTCGAACGCGAACGGCTCGCCGTCCGGCTGGCTGGTGGACGGCCACGATGCGCTGAAGACCTTGCCGGTCCGCCAGTTCACGCCGACGTACTGGGCCACCACGGTGTCGCCGGCCGCGAGCGCGGGCCCGGTGCCCTGGATCAGCGTGGTCACCGACAGCTTCTTCGGCGGCTTGTTGCTGGGAATCGAGACGGTTGGCTGCTGGCCGGCCTTGGCGGTCACCGTCGGCAGCACGCCACCGCCATTGGAGGTCTGCGTGCCGCTGACCGACGCGCCCGGCGCGTACTGCTGGAGCAGGTCGATCACCCACACCAGCGTGTCCTTGCCGGTGATGCCAAGCTCGGAGTTACCTGAGCTGCCCCACCCGTACTTGGGCGGCAGCACCGCCAGGATCCGGCTGCCCAGGGTGGCATGCTTCAGCGCGTCGGCCAGGCCAGACAGCGGCATCTCAGACGGGATCAGCTGCGGACCGCTGGTGTACGTGCTGTCCACCAGCGTGTGGGAGGTCCCGCTCCACTTGTAGAGCGCGACGTTGGCGAGGGTGACGTCGCCGGCCACTAGCTGGGCGCCGGAGCCCTTGATAGCCGCGCTGTAGGACAGCTGGCCCGACGGCGAGGCTGATGGAATCGTCACCTTGGGCGTCTTGTCGAAGGCGCCAGTCACGGAGACGGTGGAGTTGGTGTTCCCTGGGCCCGATGACGAGCAGCCCGCCAGGGCGGCGGCACAGGCGATCATGGGGACCAGCAGGAACGCAGCAATGCGGCGCATGGAAATCCTCGAAATCGGGGGAGAAAAGCCCTGCCAGCCTACCGCCGCGCAGGGACCGTTCCGGGCCGCCGGAGCGACCGCAGGCTGGGCCGGGCCTAGGTCCGGGGCGCTCAGCGCATCTCAGCCAGCAGGTTCTTGCTCCAGACCAGGACAGTGTATCCCGGTAGGAAGTAAACGCGCGCAGGCTGACCGAAGCTGGCCAGCACCGACTGCAATGTGGGCGGGTTCACTCCTGGACCTGGCCACGGGCCCGCCCCGTTGCTCGGCAGGACCACGTAATCAGCCACGTGCGCAGCCGGGTCGTACCAGCTCTGCTGGATCTCCCACCAGTCGGCGCGCACCAGGTGGTCGGCCCGCTTGATCGAGCGCAGCTCAACGCTCCCGCCACTGTCCAGCGTGACCGAATTGGCCATCCAGTACCCGGCCAGGCCATAGGTCAGCCTGTGCTGTCCCAGCCAGTCCGCCAGGGCCTGGTTCTGGGCCGGCGCTGGAGGCAGGGCTACCACCCTGGCCACGCCGACGCCATAGACGGCCAGCACCGCGGCAAGGGCTGGCACCAGCCTGGCACGGCTCAGCCTGGCCGCCAGGATCCGGCCGGCCAGCGCAGCGCCGAACGGGAGGACGGCGGCGAACTCCCGGCTGCTCAGCGGCTGGACGGCGTTCGGGCCGAGCGCGTAGGCGGCCAGGCTCACGATCGTGGCCACGGCCAGCAGCCTGACGGCCAGGTCGCGGCTCGCGAACCGGCGCAGGGCCGCGCAGACGGCCCAGGCGGCCAGCCCCAGCCCCGCCAGGTGCGCCATGGCGATTGCCACGACGTAGCCGGCCCGCTGGCCCATGAAGTCAGCGCCGAACAGCAGCAGCACGCCCTCGTAGGTCCGAAGCAGGTTCTGGCCGAGGCCGGCGAAGCCGATCACCCTGTTACTGGCCGGCCACACCAGGAATCCGCCGCTGTGCCTGATCAGCAAGAGGGCCCGCCACCCCGCCTCGGCCGCGGCCAGCCCGGCCGCGGCAAGGCCAAGCTCGAATAATCCTGACCTGGCAGGCTCGCGGTTCCTGACAACCTTGTGGTAGCCGCCCGCGAGGCCCACAAGCACCAGCGGCGCCACCCCGGTCAGCAGCACGACCTGGTCGGCTACCAGTGCCCACGCCAGCAGCGCGAACGAGGCGGCAGGCACATACCAGCGCCGCCCGGCATGGTCGATCAGCAGCCACGCCAGCATGACGGGGACCGTGCTGCCGACGTGGTCGGGCGACAGCATCAGCACCGTGACCTCGGAGTGCTGCGGCGCCACCATGATGCCGGCAGCCAGGCTCGCCCGCAGCCAGCCCTGAGCGCCGCTGGCGTGCCCCTTGGCCAGCCTAGCCGCCAGCAGCACCACGAGCGTGTACGTCATCGCGGCGGCCACGTGCACAACATCGGGAGTGAGCCCCCGCGCCAGCTCGATCAGCATGTACTGCGGCAGTTCGGTGCTGTAGAAGGAGACGTCCGACAGCTGCCAGCCCCGTAGCAGCGGGTTGCCGTGCAGCATCGCCCAGGCCTGCAGGGCGTTCGAGGCGCCGTCGGAGTTGACCGGGACGGTGCGGGACATTCGCAGGAACAGGATGAACAGGCAGAGTCCGCACAGGGCCCAGGTCGCCCCGCCGGCGGCGAGCATGGACCAGGCGGGCCGCGCTGGCCGGGCCGGCTTAGCCGGCTTAGCAGGCCTGAGCGCCGCTGTGCGGGGGGTCGGCCGCAGCGGCACCGGCACGGTCAGCCGGGGCGCGGGCAGGCGGTCGAACCGCAACCGCAGAGCTGGCCAGGCCCGCAGCGAGCGGCGCGGCATAAGCAGGCTCCGGCGGTGCAGCCGGATTGCGGGCAGCCGGATCCATGGCAGCCGCGTCCACGGCAGCCGTACCCAGGGCGGTCGCAGCTGCGGCAGCCGGACGGTCATCGGCGCTCTCCGCGGCCACCAGGCTGCATCGCCACGGCCGCCGGTGTCGGCGCGGCCAGGCAGGGCGAGTGCCGTCGGCGGCGGCAGTCGCGGCCAGGACGGCGACTCATGGCGCAGCGGTAGCCCTCGCAGGGCACGGAATTGGGGCAGCAGGCTGCTCGGCGATGGTATCCGGCGGCGCGGAAGAAGCAGGCTCCGGCGGTGCAGCCGGATCTGCGGCAGCCGCGCGGTCAACGCCGCCTGCCGCGGTCAGCAGGCTGCGTGACCTGCGACGGCAGCCGTCGCCCGAAGCAGAACAGGTACCACCGCAGGTACCCGGGCAGCCAGCTGGCCAACCTGAATGCAGAGCGGCGGTCTGGCTGCTCCAGCCAGATGGTTGGTATTTCGGCCACGGGCAGCCGTAGCCGCCTGGCCTTAGCCGTCAGCTCGATGCCAACCTCGAAACCGCTCCGTGACTCCACGCCGACGGCCTTGACGAAGTCCGCTGAGTAGGCCTTGAAGGAGTTAGTGGCGTCACAGGTGCCAGGTCGGGCAAGCAGCTGCAGCGAGCGGCCCGCGGCCCTGGAGAGCAGGCGCTTGGCTAACGGCCCGCCGAGCTGCCGGCCACCCGGCATGTACCGCGACGCGGCCGCTACGGCCACGCCGCGCTCGACCAGCCTGGTCAGCTGGTCGACCTGGGCCGGGTCATCGCTGCC
>DASPWG010000071.1:0-25883 GCA_035621915.1 Streptosporangiaceae bacterium | reverse complement strand
CCGTCCTGGAACGCCTCGAAGCCGTCAGCGCCGAGCCGTTCCTGCAGCAGTGCGTCGATCCGCGCTGACGCCTCCGCCATGATCTGCTCCGCGGCGCGGCCGCGAACGGTGGGCACGACCGGCGCGAGGCCGCCGCCTGCTGGCGGCGCGCCGCGTTCCAGGTAGCCGCGCATCACCATGCTGTCGATGAGGTCGCCGAGCACGCGCCTGCTGACGCCGAGATCGCCGGTCAGGTGCGAGAGGTCGCCCACGTGGATCAGCAATGCCAGCGCGAAGCCGCCGTTGCGGGGCAGGTCGTCAAAGCCGGCCTCGGCCAGACAGGCCTGGATCGCAGACGCGTAGCAGCCGCGGGCAGCCCGCATCAAGCCGGGGATTCCAACCGACCAGCGCCAGCTGTCGTCTTCCATGACGGGAACGCTAGTTGTTCCAGTACTTGACTGTCTACCTAATTGACTACCTGGCGCCTTGGCCGCTACTCGGCCACCACCGCGTCGAACGCGCTGGCGTCGTCGAACGGGCCAACCACCGCCAGCGCCTTGCGCAGCCCGAGCACGTCGGCGGCAACCGCGGCGACCTGGTCATGGGTGACCGCGTCGATCTCGGCGAGGATGTCGTCGACCGGCTCGAGCGCCGGGTAGACAAGCTCGGACTTGCCCAGCCGGCTCATCCGCGACGAGGGATCCTCCAGGCCGAGCACGATCGAGCCGCGCAACTGGCCCTTGCCGCGGGCGAGTTCCTCGTCCGTCAGCCCATCCTCGATCACCTTGGCGATCTCGTCCTGGCAGATCGCGAGCACCTCGTCAGCCTTGGCCGGCAGGCAGCCCACGTAGATTCCCCACTGCCCGCACTCGGCGTGCTGGGAGCTGAAGCTGTACACCGAGTACGCGAGCCCGCGCTTCTCCCTGACCTCCTGGAACAGCCGCGACGACATCCCGCCGCCGAGCGCGGCATTGAGCACGCCGAGGGCGAACCGCCGCGGATCCGTCCGGGACAAGCCCGCGCAGCCGAGCACGAGGTTGGCCTGCTCCACCGGGCGGGACAGCAGCAGCGCCCCGGTACCGCTGGCGCTGGCTGCCTCGCTGCCGCCAAGGCGCGGCGGCGCCGGCGTGGCGGCAGCCTGCCCGAGCACGTCACCGAAGGCGGCTTCGACCAGCGCCACGACCTTGTCGTGGTCCAGGTTGCCCGCCGCCGCGATGACCAGCGAGTCCGGGGTGTACCTGGCCCGGTAGTGCTCGGCGATCCGGTCCCTGGAGATGGAGCTGATCGAGTCCACGGTGCCAAGGATCGGCCGGCCGAGCGGAGTATCACCGAACAGCCGCGCCGCGAACGCCTCATGCACCAGGTCGGCCGGGTCGTCCTCGTTCATTGCGATCTCTTCGAGGATGACTCCGCGCTCGGCGTCCACGTCCCGCGGCGCGAGCAGCGAATGAGTGACCATGTCCGACAGCACGTCGATGGCCAGCGGGAGGTCGGCGTCGAGCACCCTGGCGTAATAGCAGGTGTACTCCTTGGCCGTGAACGCGTTCAGCTCGCCGCCGACCGCGTCCATGGCCGCCGAGATCTCCAGCGCGCTGCGCCTGGACGTGCCCTTGAACAGCAGGTGCTCAAGGTAGTGCGTCGCGCCCGCGTGCTGCGGGTCCTCGTCGCGCGAGCCGACGCCTGCCCAGATGCCAAGCGCGGCGGAGCGGACCGACGGCAGCGCCTCGGTGATGACCCGCAGGCCGCCGGGCAGGACGGTGCGCCGAACGCCGTCCGAGCCCGACAGCCGCTGCATATCAGCCGTCATGACGCCTGCCGTCAGGAGTTGCCCGAGCCGGACCCGCCGGAGTCGCGTGACCCGCCGCGGCTGCGCTGCCTGCTGCGGTGGTGGTCCCCGCCGCGCCTGTCCCCGCGGTCGTCGCCGCCACGGCTGCCACGATCGCCCCGGTCGTAATCACCACGGGGCTCGCGCGACCGCGGCTCGTCGTGCCCGCCGAGATCCTCTCCGGCGGCCTCGCGCTCGACGACCTCGACCGGAACCAGCGACAGCTTGCCGCGGTCGTCCACCTCGCGGATCTCAACCTGGATCTTGTCGCCGACCTTGACCACGTCATCGACGTTCTCGATGCGCGCGCCGCCGTGCAGCTTGCGGATCTGGGTGATGTGCAGCAGGCCGTCCTTGCCCGGCAGCAGCGAGATGAAGGCCCCGAACGTGGTCGTCTTGACCACCGTGCCGAGGAACCGCTCGCCGACCTCCGGGATGTGCGGGTTCGCGATGGCATTGATAGCGGAACGGGCCGCCTCCGCAGAAGCCCCGTCCGTCGCGCCAATGTAGATCGTGCCGTCGTCCTCGATCGTGATGTCGGCGCCGGTGTCCTCCTGGATCGAATTGATCATCTTGCCCTTGGGGCCGATGACCTCGCCGATCTTGTCGACCGGGACCTTGATCGTGATGATCCGCGGCGCATACTCGCTCATCTCGGCCGGCGCGTCGATGGCCTCGCGCATGACGTCCAGGATCGTCAGGCGCGCGCCACGCGCCTGCCGCAGCGCGGCACCGAGCACGCCCGCGGGGATGCCGTCCAGCTTGGTGTCCAGCTGCAGGGCAGTGATGACGTCCCTGGTTCCGGCGACCTTGAAGTCCATGTCCCCGAACGCGTCCTCGGCGCCGAGGATGTCGGTCAGCGTGACGTACTCGCCGCCCTCGTGGATCAGGCCCATGGCGATACCGGCGACCATGCCCTTCAGCGGCACGCCCGCGTCCAGCAGCGACATGGTCGACGCGCACACCGACCCCATCGAGGTGGAGCCGTTTGAGCCGATCGCCTCCGACACCTGCCTGATCGCGTAAGGGAACTCCTCGCGGGTCGGCAGCACCGGGACGAGCGCACGCTCGGCAAGCGCGCCGTGGCCGATCTCGCGCCGCTTCGGCGAGCCCACGCGGCCGGTCTCGCCGGTGGAGTACGGCGGCATGTTGTAGTTGTGCATGTAGCGCTTGGTCTTCTCGGGGTTCAGCGTGTCGATCATCTGCTCCATCCGGAGCATATTCAGCGTCGTCACGCCGAGCACCTGGGTCTCGCCGCGCTCGAACAGCGCCGAGCCATGTACCCGCGGCAGCACGCCGGCCTCTGCTGACAGCTGCCGGATGTCCTCCAGGCCACGCCCGTCGATGCGCAGTCCGTCCCCGATGATCCGCTGCCTGACCAGCTTCTTGTTCAGCGCGCGGAACGCCTCGCCGATCTCCTTCTCCCGGCCCTCGAACTGATCCGACAGCTTCTCGGTGGCCAGGGCCTTGATCCGGTCGGTCTCGTTACCGCGCTCGTTCTTGCCCGCGATGGTGAGCGCGTTGGCCAGGTCGCTGCCGACCTCGGCCTCCAGCGCCGCGAACACGTCCTCGCCGTAGTCCACGAAGACCGGGAACTCGGCCGTCTCCTTGGCCGCGTGCCTGGCGATCTCGAGCTGTCCCGCGCACAGCGCGGCAATAAACGGCTTGGCGGCTTCCAGGCCCTGCGCCACGGTCTCCTCAGTGGGCGCGACGGCGCCGGAGGAGCCGTCCGCGATCAGCTTGAGCGTGCTCGGGGTGGACTCTGCCTCCACCATCATGATCGCGACGTCGCCGTCCTCGAGCACCCGGCCCGCCACCACCATGTCGAAGGTGGCGTCCTCAAGCTGGGAGTAGGTCGGGAACGCGACCCACTGGCCCTTGATCAGCGCGACGCGGACGCCGCCGATGGGGCCGGAGAACGGCAGCCCGGCCAGCTGCGTCGACATCGACGCGGCGTTGATCGCGACCACGTCATACAGCGTGTCGGGGTGCAGCGCGAGGATGGTCTCGACGATCTGGACCTCGTTGCGCAGGCCCTTCACGAACGACGGCCGGAGCGGCCGGTCGATGAGCCGGCACGTCAGGATGGCGTCCTCGGACGGCCGGCCCTCGCGCCGGAAGAACGAGCCGGGAATCCGGCCCGCCGCGTACATCCGCTCCTCGACGTCGACGGTGAGCGGGAAGAAGTCGAAGCCCTCACGCGGGCTCTTGGATGCGGTCGTGGTCGACAGCACAACCGTCTCGTCGTCCAGGTAGACGACGGCAGAAC
This sequence comes from Streptosporangiaceae bacterium, assembly GCA_035621915.1. Classification (GTDB taxonomy): domain Bacteria; phylum Actinomycetota; class Actinomycetes; order Streptosporangiales; family Streptosporangiaceae; genus JAJYUU01. The sequence goes on along the minus strand of DASPWG010000071.1, from coordinate 21,810 downwards.
CGCCGGCCAGCTTAGCGAGCTTGCCGGTCTCGAACCTGATGACGTGCGTGCCGAATGAGCCGTTGTCAATGGTGACCTCGGCTGTGTAGACACCCTCCACGGGTGACCTCCTTGATGCGAAGGTCCCGCGCCTGTCCACCGCCGTGAGGAGCGTCTGGGCCGGCTACCCGGCGCGGGGCTGCCTGCCTGGCAGGCACCGCGCACCGTATCTCGCCGGGTTCGGCTGCCGGCCGGTCTTCGATCGAAGCCCTCGGCCCGGGCTGCTGCCGCGCTGGCGGAAGCTGCCCTGACCCGAAGACCACTACCGAGGACCGGCCCCGAGGGCGCTGTCAGCGCTCCTGGCCGGAGGCCGCGGGACGGTTTATCTCGTCTCTGCTATGCAATTGTGAGGCGGTACCGCCGTTAGCAAGAACGCGCGGCAGATGCCGCGCGCTTGCCTATCGGCGCAGACCGAGCTTTTCGATCAGCGCCCGGTACCTGGTGATATCGGTGCGGGCTAGGTACTGCAGCAGCCGCCGGCGGCGGCCGACGAGCAGCAGCAGCCCGCGACGGCTGTGGTGATCGTGCTTGTGCACCTTGAGGTGCTCTGTCAGGTCGGAGATCCGCCTGGTCAGCAGCGCGACCTGGACTTCCGGCGAGCCGGTGTCACCCTCACTGGTCGCGTGCCCAGCGATAATCTCCTGCTTCACCGTGGTGTTGAGCGGCACATTGCTCCTATTGACTGGTCATGTTCCTGCGATCCCGGCCGGGCCTTTCGGCCTTGCCAGGGCATATCGGGTGCGCGCCAGCCCTGCAGGCCGTGCCTGCGGGAGCCGGGCTTCCCCGAGGGTAGCCAGCCGCCTGAGGGCGCAGCTGACCAGGCCGGATGCCCCGGCCGACACTAAACGGTACCACGCGGCGACCACCGCTGACACATCAGCCACCCGCCAGCAGTGCCGGCTAGCCGAAGAAACCGTCGGTTACCGCGTCGTCCCAGAAGAATGACCTGTGCTCGGTGGCCTTACCATCCGCCAGCCGCCAGACATGGACCTCGGGCATCACGAGCTCGCGGTTGTCCCGGGCCGCGTACGCGGTTACGAGCACCACGCCGTGCGTGTCGTTGGCCAGGATCTGCTCGACGTCCAGGCGGAACGTGCCATCGGTGAGTCCCAGGAGCCGGCCAAAGAAGTCAAGGACCTCCTGGTGGCCATGAAAGTCGCCGCTGAGCTGGCTCTCGCCGGGGATGTGCCAGGCAATGTCGTCGGCGAATATGGCGAGCACCGTCTCGATGTCGCCGGCCGCGAATGCCTCGTATCCCCGCCTCAGCAGGTCCTCGTTCGGATGCGCCATCCCGCTGTCCCTCCCCCCGGCCGGGGTGATCCCGGCCGCTGGACCTAACGTAGCCCGGCAGCCAGGCGGTGTCTTGCTAGTCGCCGAGCAGCTGGCGCGCCTGCGCGACGTCGTGGTGCATCTGGGCGACGAGGTCCGGCACGGACTCGAACCTGAGCGTGGGCCGCAGCCGCTGCCCAAAGTCGACAGCCACGTGCTCGCCGTACAGGTCCAGGTCGTCCCTGTCCAGCGCGTATGCCTCGACGGTCCGGTCCTGGCCGTCGAAGGTCGGGTTGGTGCCGACTGAGATCGCCGCAGGCCACCGCTGCACCTCCGACCCGTCGGCTGTGTCGAGCAGCGCCAGCCAGCCCGCGTAGATACCGTCAGCCGGGATGGCGGCAAAGGGCGGCGTCTCCAGGTTCGCGGTCGGGAAGCCGAGGGCGCGGCCGCGCTGATGACCGCGGACCACCACGCCCTCGACCCGGTGCGGCCTGCCCAGGTCCTCCGCGGCCCCGGCGACGTCGCCGGACGCCAGCTTCGCCCTGATCTCGGTCGAGGAGACCCGCACGCCATGCTCCATCAGCAGCGGAACGCCCTCGACGGCGAAGTCGTACTTCTCCCCAAGCTCGGCCAGCAGCGTCACGTCGCCAGCCGCCTTGTGCCCGAACCTGAAGTCGTCCCCGACCACCACCCTGGCCGCGTGCAGCCGGTCGACCAGTACCGCGCGCACGAACTCGTCCGGGTCGAGCCTGGAGAACTCCAGCGTGAACGCGATGACGCAGACGGCATCCACCCCGAGGCCGGCAAGCAGCTGCGAGCAGCGCCGCGCCGAGCACAGGAACGGCGGATGCGAGCCCGGCCTGACCACCTCCTCCGGATGCGGCTCGAAGGTGACCACGACGACTGGCAGCCCGAGCTCTCCCGCGACCTGGCGGGCGCGGGAAACGACCCGCTGGTGGCCGCGGTGCACGCCGTCGAAATTGCCGATGGTGACGACGGAGGGACCGAAGTCCTCCGGCACCTCCGCCGGGCCCTGCCACCGCTGCATTTGCGCTAACCCCCTGCCAGTCGGGCGGTCCCCCAAGCCTGCCACACCGCCGCGTCAGGCCCCGGCAGGGGCGAAGACTGCCAGCGACCGAGCCAGGCCGTCTTCCTCGGTCAGCAGCGCGATCAGCTCGCCGCCCGGGCCGAACGCCGCCACCGGCCCGGCGCCGGCGCCGGTGGCCGGCAGCCTCCCGCCGTGCCCGAGCAGCACTGCCTCCTCCGCGCTCAGCTCCCGGCGCGGGAATGCGGCCGCGGCCGCGTCGGCCAGCGGTATCAGCTCAAGCCGCTCGGCAAGCCGGTCCAGCGTATGCGCCTGGCCGACCTCATACGGGCCGACCCGGGTACGGCGCAGCGCCGTCAGGTGCCCGCCGACGCCGAGGGCGGCGCCGAGATCCCTGGCCAGCGCCCGGATGTAGGTCCCGCTCGAGCAGCTCACCCGCACGTCCACGTCGACCAGATCGCCCGGCCTGCTGATCGCCTCCACCGCGAACAGGCTGACGGTCACCGGCCGTGCCGCCAGCACCGGCGGCTGGCCCGCGCGCGCCAGCCGGTAGGACCGCTCACCGCCGACCTTGATCGCGCTCACGCCCGGCGGCACCTGCTGGATGTCGCCGGTCAGGCCGCTAGCCGCCCGCTTGATGTCCTCGTCACTGACGTCATGGGCGGAAACGAGCCGCAGGATGGCGCCCTGCGCATCGTCGCTATCGGTGGTCTGGCCCAGCCTGATCGTCCCGGTGTACTCCTTGTCGCTCAGCGTCAGATGGCCGAGCAGCCGGGTAGCTCGCTCTACTCCGACGACGAGCACGCCCGTCGCCATCGGGTCCAGCGTGCCGGCGTGGCCAACGCGCCTGGTGCCGGCCAGCTTGCGGATGCGGGCCACGACGTCATGGCTGGTCCAGTTCTGGGGTTTGTCGACCACCACGAGGCCGCTGGCGTTCATGGCCGGTCCAGCAACTCCGCTAGAGCGGCGATGACCGCATCCGGACTGCCGGAAGCGGAGAACCCGGCAGCGCGGGCGTGGCCGCCGCCGCCCAGGGCAGCGCAGGCCCTGGCCACGTCGACTACCGACTTGGAGCGGACCGAGACCTGCCAGCTGGCGTCGTCTGCCTCCTTCAGCACCACCGCAACCTCGGCTTGCGCGGTCTTGCGCACCTCGTCGATGACGGACTCGGCCGCGTCCAGCGGCAGGTCGGACGCGGCGCGGTCGGCGCGGGTGACCGTGGTCCAGACCAGGCCGAGTCCGTTGCAGGCGGCGGTGTCCAGCTCGGCGCGGCCCAGCGCCCCGGCCAGCATCCGCAGGTAGCCGAAGGGCTGGGTGTCGTACAGGTGCCGCGACACGACGCCGGGATCGATGCCGGTGGCCAGCAGCCGTGCGGCCAGCTCGTGCACCGCCGGGGTGGTCGCGGAGAACTTGAACGAGCCGGTGTCGGTGACCAGGCCGGCGTACAGGCCGAGCGCGACGTCACGGGTCAGCTCGATGCCGAGCCTGGCTATCAGCTCGTCCGCGAGCACCGCGGTGGCCGCCGCAGCCGGGTCCACGAGGTTCACGGTGCCGAAGCCGGCATTGGACGCGTGATGGTCGAGCACGATCAGCTCGCCCGCCGCGGCCGCGCTCGGCGCTAGCGCGCCGAGCCGGTCGACGCTGGCCGCGTCGAGGGTGATCATGACCGGCGGCCGGGCAGGGAACTGGCCGGGCGGGCTGAGCAGCTCAAGGCCTGGCAGGAATGCCAGGATGGCGGGCACCTCGAACGGCACGTCACCGAAGGAGGCCACGACGCGCGGCGGTCCTGCGGGCCGGAGCAGCAGGGCCTGCGCAAGCGCCAGCATCGAGCCGAGCGCGTCCGCGTCCGGCCGCTGGTGGCAGGCCAGGCAGACGTCGTCGGCCTCCTGGAGAACCTTGACGGCGCGGGCCCAGTCGGCCGTGGCAAGGAAATTCGGGCCAGCTGTCACGACCGGGATTCTCTCGGCCCGCCCGCGGGGCTGTCAGCGCCAGCCGGGTAATTCCCTAGCGGGCCTGCCCGGGTGCCGTTGCCGCCTGGCTCATCCCCCTCATCGGCTGCGGGCTGCCGGTACGGATCGGGATCCCCGGCCGGAACGGCGTCGGCCCGTGCCGCGGCGACCTCGGCGTCGGCCTGCCTGGCCTTAGCGACGAGGTCCTCGATGCTGCGCGCGGTGTCGGGCACGGTGTCGCGCACGAAGCTGATCGACGGCGTGTGCTTGATGCCGGTCTGCCTGCCGACCTCCGACCTGATCAGGCCGGTCGCGCTGGCAAGCGCGGTAGCGGTGTCCGCCACTTCCTCGTCGGAGCCGTAGACCGTATAGAAAACCGTAGCCTCGCGCAGATCGCCCGTCACCCGCGCCTCGGTCACCGTGACGAAGCCCAGTCGCGGGTCCTTGATCCGCCGCTCCAGCATCTCCGCGACGATCTGCGCGATCCGGTCGCCCAGCCGGCGCACCCTGGACTGGTTCAATGCCATCACTCCCCATCCTCGGTGAGCAGCCGCTGTCGCGCAGCGAGCAGCTCAATCTCGGGGCGGCCCGCGACGAAGCGCTCGCACGCCTCGAGCACGGCTACGGCGTTCGCCGCGGTCGAGCTGACCACGGCGATGCCGATCTCGGCCCGGCGGTGCAGGTCGAGGTACCCGGTCTCGCCGACTGCCACGCCGGGGAACCGGCGATGCACCTCGGCGATCAGGGGCCTGACCACTGAGCGCTTCTGCTTCAGCGACCTGACGTCGCCGAGCAGCACGTCCAGGGTCAGGGCACCCACGTACACGCCTGATCTCCCGTGCAGCCGGCTGTGGTCAGGCCCTCGGCTTCTCCCGCAGCTCGAACGTCTCGATCGTGTCGCCGACCTTGACGTCGTTGTAGCCGATGCCGATTCCGCACTCGAAGCCCTCGCGCACCTCGGTGGCGTCGTCCTTGAACCTGCGCAGCGATTCCACCGTCAGGTTGTCGGAGATCACCACGCCGTCGCGAATCAGGCGGGCCTTGCTGTTGCGGGTAATCGTGCCGGACCTGACGATGCTGCCCGCCACGTTGCCGACCCGCGGCACCCGGAAGACCTCCCTGATCTCCGCGGTGCCGAGCTGGGCCTCCTCGAAGATCGGCTTCAGCATGCCCTTGAGCGCCGCCTCGACTTCCTCGATCGCCTGGTAGATGACCGAGTAGTAGCGGATGTCGACGCCCTCGCGCTGGGCCAGCTCGCCGGCCCGGCCGGCCGGCCGGACGTTGAAGCCGATGATCACGGCGTCGGAGGCGATGGCCAGGTTCACGTCGTCCTGGGTGATGGCGCCCACCCCGCGGCCGATGACCCGCAGCTGCACCTCCTCGCCGACGTCCAGCTGCATCAGCGCGTCTTCCAGGGCCTCCACCGAGCCGGACACGTCGCCCTTGATGATGAGCAGCAGTTCCTCGCGCTCGCCGGACTTGAGCGCGGACTCCAGGTCCTCCAGGGTGACCCGCGGCCGCCGCTGGGCGAACATGGCGTTGCGCTCCCTGGCCTCCCGCCGCTCGGCGATCTGCCTGGCCACCCGGTCGTCGTCGACGACCAGGAAGCTGTCACCAGCGTCGGGCACGCCGGTCAGGCCCAGTACCTCGACCGGGCGGGACGGGAGTGCCTCGCGTACCTGATCGCCGTTCTCGTCGAGCATCGCGCGGACGCGGCCGAACGCCTCGCCGCAGACGATGGAGTCGCCCACCCGCAGCGTGCCGCGCTGCACGAGCACGTCCACGACCGGACCGCGGCCCTTGTCCAGGTGCGCTTCGATCGCCGTGCCCTGAGCCTGCTGGTCCGGGTTGGCCCGCAGGTCCAGTTCCGCATCGGCGGTCAGGATCACCGCCTCGAGCAGGTCGTCGATGCCGGTGCCGTTGCGCGCCGACACGTCCACGAACAGCGACTGGCCGCCGAACTCCTCGGCCACCAGGCCGTACTCGGTGAGCTGTGCCCTGACCCGCTGCGGGTCAGCGCCCTCTTTGTCGATCTTGTTGACTGCCACGACGATCGGCACCCCGGCCGCCTGGGCGTGGTTGAGCGCCTCAGTGGTCTGCGGCTTCACGCCGTCATCGGCCGCCACGACCAGGATCACCAGGTCGGTCGTCTCCGCACCGCGGGCCCGCATGGCGGTGAACGCCTCGTGGCCTGGGGTGTCGATGAAGGTGATCTTCCGCTCCTGGCCGTCTACCACGGTGTTGACCTGGTAGGCACCGATGTGCTGGGTGATACCGCCGGCCTCGTGCGCGACCACGTTGGTGTGCCGGATCGCGTCAAGCAGCTTGGTCTTGCCGTGGTCGACGTGGCCCATGACGGTGACCACCGGCGGGCGCGGCACCAGGTCGGCGTCCTCGCCCTCATCCTCGCCGAACTCGATGTCGAACGACTCGAGCAGTTCCCTGTCCTCTTCCTCCGGGGAAACGACCTGCACGTTGTAGCTCAGCTCGGCACCGAGAAGCTGCAGTGTCTCGTCGTTCACCGACTGCGTCGCGGTCACCATCTCGCCAAGGTGGAACAGCACCTGTACCAGCGAGGCCGGGTTCACCCCGATCTTGTCCGCGAAGTCGGTCAGCGAGGCGCCGCGGGACAGCCGGATGACCTGGCCGTTGCCGCGCGGGATCTGCACGCCGCCGATGGTCGGCGCCTGCATGTTGTCGAATTCCTGGCGCCGCTGCTTCTTCGACTTCCGGCCGCGTGACGGCCGGCCGCCTGGCCTGCCGAACGCGCCTGCCGTGCCGCTGCGGCCGCGGCCGCCGGGACCCGACCTGGCCGGGGCCATGCCCGGCCTGGCACCGCCACCGCCGCCGCCGACTCCACCGCCGCGCGGTCCGCCCGGCCCGCCCGGGCCACCGCGGCCACCACCAGGCCGGGTACCGACGCCTGCTCCGCCCGGGCCACCACGGCCCGCGCCTGGCGCGCCGGCGCCGCCGCCCTGACCGAAACCACGAGCGCCGCCAGGCCGCGGCGGCATGCTGCTCGGACTGGGCCTCGGGCCTGCCGGGCGGGGTCCGCCCGGCCTGGCGAAGTCGCCTGGCGCGCCGGTGCCGGTCCGCGGGCCGCCTGGCCGCGGCGCGGACGGACGTGGGCCGCCTGGCGTCGCCGTGCCCGGGCCTCCGGTGCCCGGCTGCGAGCTGGGCTGCGGCGCCCTAGTCGCGCCCATGCCGGTCGCGGTCGAGCTGAACGGGTTGTTGCCAGGGCGCGGCCCTGGCCGCGGCGCGTGCCGCTGGCCAGGCGCGGCAGGCGCCGCTGGCCGGGGGCCTGCCGCCGCGGCCGGCCGGGCCGCGGGCGAGTCGGTCTCCGCGGGCGGCCGCTGCGGCCCCGCTGCTGGCTCAGACTGGAATGGCATCGTGACGGCCGGCGCCTGGCCGGCCGGTGCGGCGGCCGGCGGTTCCACGGGCGACGGAGCCACCGGCGGCTCAGCGGGTCGCTGGACTTCCGCCGGCCCGGGCCCGGCCTCGGACTCGGCCGTCGCGCCAGCGCCGACCCTGCCGTTGGCGCTTCGCCTGGCGGCAGGCGCCTTCGCGCCGCCGTCGGCTGCCTGCGGCCTTGCTGCCTGCTGGGACGCGAACGCTTCCTTGAGCCTTCGCACGACTGGCGCCTCGATTGTCGAGGACGCCGAACGGACAAACTCGCCCATTTCAGTGAGCTTGGCCATCACGGCCTTGCTCTCGACGCCGAACTCCTTAGCGAGCTCGTACACCCGAACCTTCGCCACTACGCTCCCTCAACTCGGCCCGGATACCCGGACCCTCGCACCGACCGGGGCAGCGTGTGCTCCGTCCGGCGTCAGTTTGTGCTGTTCATCGCCGCATGCTCATCGGCTCATCGCAATCTCAGCCTCTTTCTTCCGGCGCTTCCAGACGCCTGTACCCCAGGCCGCCCGTACTAGACCGTCTGGCTACAAGCCGCACTGTCCGTCAGGTATTCCGCGACCTTGCCGTCCGGCAGCGCGGCCGGAAGGCGCAGTGCTCGCGGGAAAGCCCGTCGGCGCTGGGCACGATCCAAGCATGCCAGCCGGAGGTGCAGGTATGCACCCCGGCCGGGAAGCCGCTGGGCGACGTCGGGGACAATCTCGCCCTCCACCGCCACCACGCGGACCAGCTCGGACCTTGCGGCGCGGACTCCGCACCCAACGCATGTCCTCGTCGGTGCCACCGACATGCGCGTCCGCGCAGTCCGCCCGGACATAAAGCTTACAGGGCGTCCGCGCCGTCGGCACCGGCACCGGCGCCTGCGTCCGAACGGGGCTCGGCGGCATGCTGGTCCTCGGGGCCGGCCGAGGCCGCCGCGGGACCCGCGTCGGCGGTGTCGGCCCTGATGTCGATCCGCCATCCGGTCAGCCGGGCAGCGAGCCGTACATTCTGGCCTTCCTTCCCGATAGCCAGCGAAAGCTGATAATCGGGCACGATGACCTGAGCCTCCCTGGCCTGCAGGTCCATGATGTGGACCTTGGAGACTCTGGCCGGCGACAGCGCGTGCGCAACGAACTCGGCCGGATCGGCCGAGTAATCGACGATGTCGATCTTCTCGCCGTGCAGCTCGGTCATGACGTTGCGTACCCTGGCGCCCATCGGCCCGATGCAGGCGCCCTTGGCGTTGACGCCTGGCTGATGTGAGATGACCGCGATCTTGCTGCGGTGTCCGGCCTCCCGTGCGATGGCCGCGATCTCGACAGCCCCAGAGGCGATCTCGGGCACCTCCATCGCGAACAGCTTCTTCACCAGGTTCGGGTGCGTGCGCGACAGCGTGACCGACGGCCCGCGGTAGCCCTTGCGCACGTGCAGCACATAACACCGCAGCCGCTCGCCGTGGACGTACCGCTCGCCGGGCACCTGCTCGGTCGGCGGCAGGATCGCCTCGAGCTTGCCCAGGTCAACCAGCACGGCCCGGGGATCCCTGCCCTGCTGGATCACCCCAGCCACCACGTCGCCCTCCCGGCCGGCGTACTCACCGAAAGTCAGCTCGTCTTCGGCGTCCCGCAGCCGCTGCAGGATGACCTGCCTGGCAGTGGTGGCGGCAATCCGGCCGAAGCCAGCGGGCGTGTCGTCGTACTCCCTGACCGGCTGGTCGCCCGCGACCGGCTCGCCCGCCTCCGGCTCCGCTGCGCCTGGCTCGCCGGTGGCTGGCCGTGCTGCCCAGACCGTGACGTGCCCGGTGGTGCGGTTCACCTCGACCCTGGCATTCGGCGCGGCGCCCTCGGTCTTGTGATAGGCCACCAGGAGCGCGTCCTCTATGGCCTTGATCGCCAGGTCCAGCGAGATGTCCTTCTCGGCTTCCAGGCTCTTCAGGACGCTCAGGTCAATGTCCACCTAGTCCTCCTCGCCGGCGTCGGGATCGTCGAGCTCGTCTGCGAGCTCCTCCCCCGCCTCGTCCTCGCCGGCCTGCGGTGCGCCGAACTCGACCTGCACCCGCCCAGGCCCGAGTTCGGCATAGCGGTACTCGCGTAGCACCCCGTCACAGTCCAGGGTCACGCCCTGCTCGCTCGCGGCGGCGACCCTGGCGGTGAGCGGGGCGAGCCCGTTCCCGGCATGGTGGCCTTGCTGCCCGGTCAGCGGCACGACGACCAGGCGGCCGATAGCACGGCGCCAGTGCCGCGGCTGCGTGAGCGGCCGGTCGACGCCGGGCGACGACACCTCAAGGGTGTAGGGCAGCTCCCCCATCACCGGCGAGCCGTCCAGCCGGGCCGAGAGCTCGCGGCTGGCCAGGGCGATGGCGTCCAGGCTGACGCCGCCGTCAGCATCGATCGTGACCCGCAGCAGGCGCCGCCGACCGGCGGCGGTGACCCGGACGCCCTCCAGGTCCATGCCCATGGCCCTGATCACCGGCTCAAGCAGCCGGGTGAGCCGGTCGGCGTCCGGCAGCCCGGCCGGGGCGCTCGCGGCTGCGCGGGCCCGCGCCTCGCGTGACCCCGCAGCGCGCGCGCCCACGTCCGCGGAACCGGCGCCCCGAGCGTCGGCGGGCCGGGCGGCCTTGCCCCGAGGCCCGGAGTGGGCCTGACCACGCGAACCGTGACGGGAGCCACCGTGCATGACGACCTCCTCGCCCGCGAGCTGTGCTGTTGTACGGAGCCGTGATCTAGCCTAGCCGGGAAGCGGCGTGACGACCCGCTGGCTGCCAGGTCTCGACACGCCTGACCGCCAGCGCGGGTCGGCCCGCCCGCGCGCTCGTGACATGCTGAGACGCTGCGACGGCGACCAGTGACACCCTAGGCAGACGGCAGGAGGCGGCTGTGGCTGTCGGCCCTACCCGGCGAGCGGTACTCGCCGCGTCGGCGGCTGCCGTGCCGTTGCTGCTGAGCGCGTGCCGCGGAGTGCAGGCACTCGGCACTCCGCCGCCGCCGGCACCCGACATCAGGCGGCTGCGGTCGGCGATCGCGGCCGAGCAGCTGCTGGTCGATCGGTATCGCGCGGCGGCGGGGCACGCGGTCTCCGCCGGTGCCGGGCAGTCGGCTGCCGCGGTCCTGTCTGGCCTGCTGGCCGAGCACGAGCAGCACCTGGCGCAGCTCCGGTCGCGGCTGGTCGAGCCGGGTGGCCAGCCCGTGCAGGGCAGTCCGGCACCGGGCTCGTCAGCCGCCGTGCTCGCCGGACTCGGCGGCCAGCTCACCAGCCCGGCTGGCTTCGCCGCGGCGATCGCGGCGCTCGCGGCCGACGAGCAGTCGGCCGCCAGCCGGCTGAGCGCGCAACTGCTGACGGCGCCCGCCTCGCTCGCGCAGCTGATGGCCAGCATCTCGGCCTCCGAGGCGACGCACGTGCCGGTCCTGGACGCGCTGCGGCGGACGTTGTGAGCGGCCAGCCGGCGAGCGGCGGCCAGCCGGCCGCCAGCCGGATCAGCGCAGCGGACGTCGCCACACTGCAGGCGGTACTCGGGGCCGAGCAGGCTGCTTGCTACGGGTACGGGGTAGTGGGTTCGCACCTGTCGGGAGCCGCTGCGGCCGCCGCTACGACTGACTGGATCGCGCATCAGCAGGCCAGGGACAACCTCGCCGCGATCATCACCTCGGCCGGGGCGACACCGGTGCCTGCAGCTGTCGCCTATCAGCTGCCGGTCACGGTCCAGACCGCGGCGCAGGCCAAGTCGCTGGCGGTGATCCTGGAGGACGACATCGCGATGGTCTACATGCGGCTCGTAGCGGTCAGCAACACGGGGCTGCGCGCCCTCGGATCCAGCGGCGTGACGGCCGCCGCGCTGCGCGCCGCGGCCTGGCGTGGCAGCACGGTGGCCTTCCCCGGCCTGCCCGCCGGCAGCCTGCGCGGCTAGCGGGTGGCGGCTGGCCGGCCGCGGCCGGGGCGGGCCGGTCGCGGTCTGCGTCAGCTGCCAGCAGCCGCTCAGCCTCCTGCGGATAAGACGTGCTCGATCAGCGTGGCAGCACCTTCCAGATCCTCCCCCACGGTGATCCGCTCGGCCCACGACCACCAGAACCACCACAGTCCGTCCTGGCCTCGGCCCGCATAGACATCCTCGGCGAGAGCCGACGCGTACGGATTCACCACGTGCAGACTGGGAACGCGTCCCGGCGGCGTCATCAGCCTGGTCCGCAGGCCGTGGCGCGCCAGAACGTCAGCGAGTCCCTCCAGCCTGGCCAGGTTGACACGCCAGGTCTCCGAACCCTGGGCCTGCTGAGCCTCCATTGTCATTTTGTCACCCCTGGTAGCTGACTCACAGCATAGAGTAATGACATTACTCAAGAGTGCCCGCCCCGCGCCATGCAGTGCAATATGCACAGCGAAATTCGCAGGCCATTTTCGCCAGAATCTCGTTCTGCTACTGGACGCAGAGCCAGCCGCCCCGCCACACTGGCCTGTACCGCCAGGCCACGGGCGGGAGGTGAACCGTGTCAAGTGCGCAGAGCCCGACAGTCCGGCGCCGCCGCCTTGCGCTTGAGCTCAGGCGACTTCGCGAGTCGGCGAAGCTGACGTGCGAGGAAGTCGCCGAGCGACTGGAGTGCTCGGCGTCCAAGATCAGCCGCGTCGAAACCGGCCGCGTCTCGGTGTCGCCGCGCGACGTGCGCGACATGCTCGAGATCTATGGTGCGCCACCCGAGCAGCGCGACAGCCTTGTCCAGCTGGCCAGGGACTCCCGGCAGAAGGGCTGGTGGCACGCCTACGGCGACACGGTCCAGCCGCACCTGGCCACCTACCTGGGCCTGGAAAGCGCCGCGGTCGAGATCAGGATGTACGAGGTCAGCCTGATCCCCGGACTGCTGCAGACCGAGGACTACGCACGCGCGGTCATCACCGCCGGCATGGTCAACAGCCCGCGCTCGGATGTGGAGCGCCACGTCGCGCTGCGAATGGAGCGGCAGCGGCTGGCCAGGTCCAGCCCGCCCAAGGTGTGGGCAGTGCTCGACGAGGCCGCGCTGCGCCGCCAGGTCGGCGGGCCCGAGGTCATGCGCATGCAACTGGAGAACCTGCTCGAGCTTGCGGACCTGCCGAACGTGTCACTGCAGGTGATCCCGTTCGGCGGCGGAGCGCACCCGGCCATGGGCAGGCCATTCGTCATCCTCGTCTTCAGCGAGCGGGTCGACCCCGACGTGGTCTACCTGGAAGACCTGACAAGTGCGCTCTGGGTGGAGAACGTCGACGAGGTGGACCGCTACAACGTTTTCTTCAACCATTTGCGCGCCACCGCGCTGTCATTCGAGGACTCGGCCGCGCTGATCACCTCGGCGCTGAAGGACATGTAGGCCGCCGCCTCCTCCGGCCGGGGGCGCGGGCCTGACCGCTGCCAGCGGGCCCGCTACCCGGCCAGCGGGGCCGGCAGCGGCTGGACATGCAGCACGGTGAGCCGGGAGACCGCGCGGGTGAGGGCCACGTAAAGGCGGTGCAGGCCGCGGCTCTCCGCGGCCGCTATGAGCTCCGGCTCCACGACGATGACCTGGTCGAACTCGAGTCCCTTGGCCAGCGTCACCGGCACCAGGGTGATGTGCTCGCTGGTGGCAGCACCGGCCAGTACGGCGTGCGGGATCCCGGCCGCGGCCAGTGCCGCCGCGATGGCCGGCACCTGATCGTCGGCGGCGATCACCGCCGCGGAGCCTGGCCTGGCCAGCGCATCCGCGCAGACGGCCGCCAGCTCCCGGCCGAGCTCGCCAGGTCCAAGCTCCCGGATGAGCAGAGCGCCGGCGTCCTGGCGCACCGAGGTGGCGGGCGACAGGCCGGGCGCGATGTGCGCAAGCAGCCGGCTGGCGAAGTCGAGGATCTGGCGCGGCACCCGGTACCCGGTGTCAAGCACGCGCAGGTCCGCGTCGGCCTTGCCCAGGTGGGCGAGCATCTGCTGCCAGCTGGTGGTGGCCCAGGGCGTGGTGCCCTGAGCGATGTCGCCGAGCACTGTCGCCGATCCCGTTGCGCACCGGCGGCCGATCGCGCGGCACTGCATCGGGGAAAGGTCCTGCGCCTCGTCGACGACGATGTGAGCCAGGCTGGGCGTCCGCTCGACCAGATCGGCCGCCTCGTCGATAAGCACCGCGTCGGCCGCGCTCCACCTGGCCGAGCCGGGCGACCGCGGCGCCGACTGCCAGCGCAGCGCGTCCTGCTCCTGCGCAGTCAGCAGGCCCTGCGCCGCGTCGGCCAGCAGCTGCGGATCCGACAGCAGCCGGAAGACCAGCCTGACCGGGTCCGTCTTCGGCCAGGTCTGGTCGACCGCGGCCTGCACCGGCCTGCTGCGCCGGACAGCCTCGTGCGTGCGGTCATCGCAGATCTCCCCGCTCGCCTCCATCTTGGTGAGGATGACGTGCGCGATCCGGTGCGCAAGCAGCTGCCTGCCGGTGCCGTACCTGACGCCGCGCTCCCTGAGCTCCTGCGTCAGCTCGGCTATCTCATACGCCGCTATCCGCCACCGCCTTGACCCGCGGACTAGCATGATCGGCTCGGCGGGCTCGCGGAGCTGCGCCCACAGCGCGTGCCGCAGCACCTCCGCCATCCGGGCATCGCCCTTGAGCCGGGCGGCGCTGTCACTGTCGGTACCCCGCACGGGCACTGTCGCCAGCAGGTCGGCCACCGACACCTGGGTGACATCAAGCTCGCCGAGCGCGGGCAGCACGTTCTGGATGTAGGCGAGGAAGGCGGCGTTCGGCCCGACCACCAGCACACCGCCGCGACCGAGCCGCTGAGCGTGCGCGTACAGCAGGTAGGCCACCCGGTGCAGCCCGACGGCCGTCTTGCCGGTACCAGGGGCACCCTGCACGCAGACGGTGCGGTCCACTTCAGCCCGGACGATGTCGTCCTGATCGGGCTGGATGGTGGCCACGATGTCGCGCATCGGCCCCGACCGCGGCCGCTCGATCTCCTCGATCATGATCTTGCTGGCAGCCGGTCCCGCACCGGCTTGCTGACCGGGCTGGCCGAAGTCCTCGTCCTCGAAAGCGGTCAGCTCACCGCCGGCGAAGCCGAACCGGCGGCGCCGGTCCAGGCCCATCGGCTCGGCCTGGCTCGCGCGGTAGAACGGCCGGGAGACCGGAGCGCGCCAGTCGATCACCACCGGCGTTCCCAGCGGGTCGTGCACGTGCCGCCTGCCGACGTGGAAGTGCTCGCCAGCGGGCTCGTCGCCGTGCTCAGCGGCGCTCGCGGCCAGCTCATTGCCGCTGTCGCGGCCGGCCAGGGCCCCCGGCAGGTAATCGAGCCGGCCGAAGAACAGCGGCGTGTCGGGCAGGTCCTTGAGCGCTTCAGCCCGGCGGTACAGGTCGGCCTTCAGGTACTCCTCGGAGACCGGGTCGCCGCCCATCGCCTTGAGCGACAGGACATCGGCCCGCATCAGCGCGAGGAACTCGCGCGACTGGCGCAGGTGCTCGCGCTCGGTAGCGAGCACGGCGGCGCTGGTATCAGGAGGATGCTTGGTGCTGGCCGCGGCGGCGGGCCGGGAACTTACCGGTGGCATGACTCATCTCCTCGGCAGTTGGCAGGGTTGCGGGGCGAGGGCATGGGGCAGCACGCCGCACCCGTGGAGGCGAGACGGCGGCTTGCAGCGTGTCGAGGCGGCTGGCAGAAGGGCAAAGAAGCTTAGCACTAGGCGCTCGCGCCGGGCATTTCGTTTTCCGGCGGCTACCAGCGCCAGTAGAAGCCGACCACCGCGCGCTGCACGCTCCGCAGATAATGCTGCGCCGCGTACTGACTGTCGAGCGGCACCTGCTGCTGGTCGACCACCGCCCCGTCCACGCCCTCCCAGGTAGCCCACCACAGCTGCGATGGCAGCTTGTCCGGGTGGAACTGGATCCGCAGGTCCAGGTTCTCCAGCTGGGCCACGACCGCGCGCCGGTACTCGCGGTTGATCTTGTCCTGCGGGTCCCCGGCCGGGCCGAAGGTGGTGGTGTACTCCACCATCAGCGTCTCCCCGAGGCCGAGCTTCCTGGTCAGCAAGATCTCCGCGGCGTAGAGGTCAGGCCCGATCCGCCGCAGGTCACTGGCGATCCCGGCGCAGCCCTCACCAAGGTCGAGCGTCAGCGAGCTGGTGTCGTACAGGAACGGGATGCGATCGACGCCCGCCTCTGTCGCCTCGATGACCCGCAGCGACCTGACCCTGTCGATCCGGCCGTCGGTACCCAGGTAAACGTGATCGTGCAGGGTCACGGTCTGGTGCCGGCGCGGGCCGAGCACCTGCAGCAGTTCCTGCTCGGCCTGCATCGGCACCGCGTGGCTGCCAGAGAGCACCCGGATCGTGGCGGCGCCGCTCCACAGCCGCCACAGCCGGTCGGCCTCGTCCGGGGTGAATCCGAAGGCATCGATGAACATGCCGAGCGCGGGCCGGCTCAGCAGCTGCCCGGACAGGGCCCGCGACACCGTGTCCTTGAGCTGGTACGGCAGCACCGGCCCGGCGTCCGCGCCGGCCTTAGCCGACAGGTGCCTGGCGAGGACTTCAGCCACGGCCAGCTGATTGATCGCACCGGACCTGGCCCGGACCACGTGCTGCTCCCACGACCGGCGGTATACGCCAGGCTTGAGCAGTAATTGCCTCAGGTAGTCGGCTGCGGCACGCCTGCCCGCCGACTGCGTCCTCTCAGCCACGTGCGTCGTCTCCCTGCGACTGCACCCACGTGCGCCGCAGACCCGCACGCGCCACTCTCAGTCCTCGTGCCACCGCGCCCGCCACAGGGACCAAATCAGAAGAGTACCGACATGAACGTGCCGGATTCGGTAAATCCCACCCGACGATATACCGCGCGGGCCGGCAAATTGAAATCGTTCACGTACAGACTGACAACCGGTGCCAGCCGCAACGCCGCCTGCACGACCGCGGCCATGCCGTGCACAGCATGACCGCGCCCGCGGGCCTCGGGCGGCACCCAGACGCCCTGCACCTGGCACGCGGACGGCGTGACCGCCCCGATTTCGGCCTTGAAGATCACGCGGCCGTTCTCGATCCTGGCGAACGACCGCCGTGCCCTGATCAGCTCGGCCACCCTGCTCCGGTAGGCCACGCCGCCGTCGGTCCCGATCGGGGACACCCCGACTTCCTCGGTGAACATGGCGATGCAGGCCGGCATCATGACGTCCAGTTCCTCCGACCGCACCTGCCGCACCAGCGGGTCAGGGTCGGCCAGCGGCGGCCCCGCCATGGCCAGCACCGGCTGCGCCGCCCGCACCTCACGGGGCGGCCCCCAGTGCGGCTCGAGCAGGGCCCACAGCTCACTCACCGCATCGGCCGGGCCCACGATCGAGGAGCACCGGCGGCCCTGCATCCTGGCCCTGGCCGCGAATGCCGAGATCGCGGCAGGGACCGCCTCGACTGGCACCAGGTTTGCGCCCGAGTAGCACGCCGACGCCAGCTGTCCGCCCTCGGTATATCCCCAGACCTGACCGCCAAGCCTGGCAGGCTCCATTCCGACCATGCGGATGCGGGAGCTGACGAAGACGTTCGCGACGGGATCGCGCTCGCAAAGCGAGAGGACCTCATCGCGATCATGATCTGTGAGCAGGCGCAGCGACGATGACCGCCATGCCCTGGTGCGCAGCACACCTCCAGCGTAGCGGCAATGCGCCCGCCGCTACGGCCGCAGGTGCGGGACCTATGCCGCAGGCGGGGGCAGCGCGGGACAGGTCGCACTGACGAGGGCGGAGCTACCGGGGAGCGTGCCGTTTCCCAAATAGCGGTTCAAGTACCCCATGACGCAGGGATTGGGGGGCGAGCCCAGCGACTGCCCGTGGTTGCCGCCGCCGACCACGACCACCATCCGCGCGCTGGGCAGCAGGCGCCTGGCTACCAGTGCCCCCTGGTAAGGCGTCGCCCCGTCTAGCGTGCCTTGCAGCATGAGGATGGGCGGCAGCCCGTTTCCGTCGATACGCGTCGGCGTAGCCGCCTTGACCGGCCAGAACGCGCAGGCCGCGTTGAACCACGCGTTGGCCCAGGTCTCGTACGGGGCCTTGGCGGCGATGATCCTGGTCTCGGCGTTCCAGTACGCCCAGTTGCGCGGCCAGGCGGCATCGCTGCACTCCACGGCGTTGTAGACGGCGAACTCGTTCTCGCCCTGCGCGCCGACGGCCTGGTAGACCGCGAGCAGGTCGCTGGTGTTCCCGCTCTGCAGGTAGTACGCCAGCGACGTCGCCAGGTCGGGCCAGAACGTGTTGCTGTACGCGCCGACCAGGAAGGTGTCGCTGAGCTCGTCAGGCCCGAGCACCGGCCCCTGCGGGCCGGCGATCGGATCCGCCTCTAGCCGGGCGCTGGCCTCCGCGAACGACGCCTGGACCTGCGCGGATGTACCGCCGAGGTGGAAGACGTCGTCGTTAGCCGCCGTCCAGGCGAAGAACGCGTCCATCCGGCCCTGGAACGCGTAGTCCTGCATGACGTTGTCTTCCCACCAGACCCCGTCCGGGTCGACGACGCTGTCGAGCACCATCCGCTTAACCCGGTCGGGGAACATCGTGGCGTAGACCTGGCCGAGGTAGGTGCCGTAGGAGTAGCCGAGGTAGCTGATCCGCTGCTGGCCGAGCGCGGCCCGGATCGAGTCCAGGTCCCTGGCCATGTCCTGCGTGGTCATGTACGGCAGCAGCCAGCCGAACCGCTGCTCGCAGTCCGCGGCGTACTGCCTGGCGCGGTCTATCAGTGCCTGCTCGCCGGCGGCGCTGGCCGGCACGTACTCGGGGCGTGGCCTGGCGAAGAACGACGGGTCACAGCTCAGAGCGGGCACGGACGCCCCGACCCCGCGGGTGTCAAAGCCGACGATGTCGTAATCGGCGGAGACGGACGGGCTCAGGCCGCCGGCCACCTGCGCGGCCAGGCTGAGCCCGCTGGCGCCGGGTCCGCCCGGGTTGACCAGCAGCACGCCCTGCTGCTGGCTCGCCGGGGCCGTGGCCGGGATCTCCGAGAGCGCGAGGCTGATCTTGCGGCCGTCCGGACGCCGGTAGTCCAGCGGCACGCCGAGCATCGCGCAGCGCAGCGTCCGGCCGGCCGGCGGTCCCTGGACTGCGGCAGGGCAGGAGTGCCAGTGCAGCGCCGCAGCCCCCTGGCCCTCCGACGCTGCCGATCGCCGGCTGCCCGCGCCGCCCGAGCCGGTGCAGGCCGCAAGACAGCACGCCAGCAGCGCCGCAGCCAGGACCGCGGCGGCGATCGCCCTGGCTGGAAGCGCCCCGATGCCGTGTTGCCTGATCGGGGGCACTGCTATCGGCGGCACCCGGATGGGCGGCACTGCGATGCTCTGGCTAGTCCTCGGCGGGCACGCCCGCCTCGGCAAGCTTCATCGCCTCTTCGATCAGGGTCTCGACGATCTGCGATTCCGGCACGGTCTTGATGACCTCGCCGCGGACGAAGATCTGGCCCTTGCCGTTGCCCGAGGCCACTCCGAGATCGGCCTCGCGCGCCTCACCCGGGCCGTTCACGACGCAGCCCATGACCGCCACCCGCAGCGGCACGTCGAGCCCGTCCAGCGCGGCGGTCACCTGGTCGGCGAGGGTGTAGACGTCTACCTGGGCGCGCCCGCAGGACGGGCAGGACACGATCTCCAGGCCGCGCTGGCGCAGTCCGAGCGACTCCAGGATCGCGATGCCGACCTTCACCTCCTCGACCGGAGGCGCGGACAGGGAGACCCTGATCGTGTCGCCGATGCCCTCGGCCAGCAGCGCGCCGAACGCGACCGCGGACTTCACCGTGCCCTGGAAGGCGGGGCCCGCCTCGGTGACGCCCAGGTGCAGCGGGTAGTCGCACTGCTCTGCCAGCTGCCGGTAAGCGTTGATCATGACAACCGGGTCGTGGTGCTTGACCGAGATCTTGATGTCGCGGAAGCCGTGCTCCTCGAACAGTGAGCATTCCCACAGCGCCGACTCCACCAGCGCCTCCGGCGTGGCCTTGCCGTACTTGGCCAGCAGCCGCTTGTCGAGCGACCCGGCGTTGACGCCGATCCTGATCGGAATCCCGGCTGCCGACGCGGCCCTGGCGATCTCGCCGACCTTGTCGTCGAAGGTCTTGATGTTGCCAGGGTTGACCCGCACCGCGGCGCAGCCGGCGTCGATCGCGGCGAAGACGTACTTCGGCTGGAAGTGAATGTCGGCGATAACGGGGATCTGCGACTTGCTTGCGATCGCAGGCAGCGCGTCGGCGTCGTCCTGGGAGGGCACCGCGACGCGGACGATCTGGCAGCCGGCCGCGGTGAGCTCCGCGATCTGCTGCAGCGTCGCGTTGACGTCCGAGGTCAGCGTGGTGGTCATCGACTGCACCGAAACCGGCGCGCCGCCACCGACGGGAACCGCGTGCTTATCCCGGCCGACCATGATCTGCCGGGAGATCCTCCGGCTGGCCAGCGGTGCCGGCGGCACCTCGGGGAGCCCTAGGTCTACTGTCATGACGCGATCTGCCTCATACCTGTATGTGGACCGGATTGAAAATGTCGGCTGCGATCAGCAGCGTGCCCAGGCCGACCAGCACGGCAAAGACCAGCAGGCTGACCGGCACCAGCTTCTGGATGTCGACCAGGCCCGGATCTGGCCTGCCGAGCAGCCTGGCGAACCAGGCGCGGATCCGCTCGTAGATGACCACTGCGAGGTGGCCGCCATCCAGCGGGAGCAGCGGGAGCAGGTTGAATAGCCCTACAAAGATATTAAGCGACGCGATCAGGTACAGGACCAGGGTGGCCTTGGCCTGCCAGGGGATCGCGGCCGCTACGACGTCGCCGGTCACGTCGCCGACCCCCACCACGCTGCTGACGTCCCCCGCGGGGGTGGCGGCCCGGTTCTTGGCGAACAGGTCGGGAATTGCGGCGGGCAGCTTGCCGATCGCCGAGACCGAGGACGTTATCGTGTCGCCGAACTGGCTGAAGGCGAACCCGGCGCTGCTGATGATCCCCTCCCGCTGGTAGACGGTGGCCGCCTCGACCCCGAGGTAGGGCACCGAGTAATGCGGGATCGACGCCAGCCTGACGGTCAGGTGCACCTGATGGCCGTCGCGCACCACTACCAGCGGAACCGGGACGCCGGCCTTCGTTGACGCCAGCTGCGCGCGCAGCTGGGCGAACGAGCCGACCGGCTTGCCATCCACCGAGATGATCTTGTCGCCCGTCCTGACGCCGAAGGTAGACGCCGGAGACTTGGTCAGGTGGCTGCCGCTGCAGGGGTTCGCGCTGTTCAGCGCGGTGACGCTCGGCGGGACGCAGGTGGTGACGGCGCTCACCGTGTTGGTTTCCGCGGCCATCCCGATGCCGACCGCCAGCACGAAGAGCAGGAACAAGGCCAGGACGAAGTGCATGAAGGACCCGGCCGACAGCACGATGATGCGCTGCCAGCCGGGCTGGTTGCGGAACGACCGCGGCTCGTCGGCAACGTCGATCTCGTCCATCGACGTCATGCCGCTGATCTTGACGAACCCGCCGAGCCACAGCGCCTTGATGCCGTACTCCGTCTCGCCGCGGAAGAACGACCACAGGGTCGTGCCGAAGCCGAGGAAGAACTGGGTGACCCGCATGCCGAACTTCTTGGCGGTCAGGAAATGGCCTAGTTCGTGCAGCATGACCGAAATCAGCAAGGCCAGCACGAAGATCGCGATGCCGAGCAGGAAGGCGTAGTGGTCGCCGGTCAGCACGACCAGCGCCGCCACCACGGCGATGACCAGGAGCGGCACCCTGACCCGCGCCAGGAACGCCAGCCAGCGATTTCCCTCGCCCATCAGCTGGCCTTCCCTTCCCCGGCCACGTGGATCCCGGCGATTTCGCGCGCCCGGCACCGGGCCCAGGCGTCGGCCGCGAGCACGTCCGTTAGCTGCACGGCCACGCCAGCCGGGTCTCGATGCTCCGAGACTACCTGGGCAACCGTATTCATGATTCCGGCGAACGGGATCCTGCCCGACATGAAAGCTTCCACGCATTCCTCGTTGGCGGCGTTGTAGACGGCGGGCATGGTCCCGCCGGCCAGTCCGACCTGCCTGGCCAGCGCCACGGCGGGAAACGCGTCCTCGTCTAGCGGCTCGAATGTCCAGGTATGCGCGGCGGTCCAGTCCACTGCAGGGGCGGCCTCAGGGACCCGGTCCGGCCAGCCGAGCGCGAGCGAGATGGGGAT
>DASPWG010000070.1:0-3203 GCA_035621915.1 Streptosporangiaceae bacterium | reverse complement strand
AGCGTCGCGGCGGCCTTGCGGCTCGCGATGACCTCGTCCGCCAGCCCGTACTCGATGGCCTCGCGGGCGCTGAAGGTCTTGTTCCGGTCGGTGTCGGCGCGGATCTTCGCCACCGGGTGGCCGGTGTGACGGCTGAGGATCTCATCGACCTCGGACCGGACCTGGGCCAGTTCCTTGGCCTGGACGGCCAGGTCAGGCAGCGTGCCCTGGGCCTGGCTGGACGGCTGGTGCAGCATGACCTTCGCGTGCGGCAGCACCGCCCGCCGGCCCGGCGCGCCGGCCGCGAGCAGCACCGCCGCGGCCGAGGAGGCCTGGCCCATGCAGACGGTAGCCACGTCGGGCCGGATGAACTGCATGGTGTCGTAGATGGCGGTCAGCGCGCTGAAGGAGCCGCCAGGTGAGTTGATGTACAGGCAGATCTCCAGGTCGGGGCTGGCCGCCTCCAGGTGAATCAGCTGCGCCATGACCACGTTCGCGACCCCGTCGTCGATCTCGGTGCCGAGGAAGACGATCCGCTCCGACAGCAGCCGCGAGTAGATGTCGTAGGCGCGCTCGCCGAGCGCGGTGCGCTCCACCACCGTGGGAATCGTGTACTGGCCCATGGTCAGAGCCTGGCCATCCGGGTCGAGACGACCGGACGCACGTTGTCCACCCGCTCGACGATGTGATCGATGATCCCGTACTCCAGCGCCTCCTCGGCGCTGAACCAGCGGTCGCGCTGGCTGTCCTGCTCGACTCGCTCCGGCGGCTGGCCGGTGTGCTCGGCGATGAGCCTGGTCATCAGCTCACTCGTCCGCTCCAGCTGGGCGGCGTAGATCTCCACGTCGGCCGCCGTGCCGCCGAAGCCCGCCGACCCCTGATGCATGAGGATCTGCGCATGCGGCAGGCTGTAGCGCTTGCCCGCGGCCCCGGTGCAGAGCAGGAACTGCGCCATGCTGCCGGCCAGTCCGAGCGCGAGGGTGCTGACGTCGTTAGGGATCAGCCGCATGGTGTCGTAGATCGCCAGCCCGGCGGTCACCGAGCCGCCCGGTGAGTTGATGTACAGGCTGATGTCACTGCGCGGATCCTCGGCGGACAGCAGGAGCAGCTGGGCGCAGAGCCGGTTGGCGACGCGGTCGTCGACCTCGGTGCCGAGGACGATGATCCGCTGATAGAGCAGCCTGGTGATCAGCTGATCATCAAGCGTGCCGAATGACGTCGGCTCGCCCACAGCAGCCCGCATGGTCTTCCCCTCAACGATCGGTGTCCGTGCATCCACGATCGCCTGGCCGGCCAAGGCCGGCCAAGGGAATCTGCTGTTAGCAGAGCTTTCGCCTGGTGGTGCGCGCTGCTGGTGATCGCCAGTTCAGGGTCGCCGCGATCGGGCGTCACCCGCCACAAGCCGACGCAGAGAGATCACTAGGCCCAGCGGCGCGAATAGGATTCGCGCGGGCCAGTCTTCATGCAAGCCCGGCCGTCGAGCCAGCCATATAACGCGACCGGCGATTGCGCACAGCCATACAGCCAAGAGCACGTGCGGCACCTGGTTCGCCGGCCATAGCACGCTGAGAGTCACCAGCGCCGCCACCCCAAGCCACGACAGCACGGTCACGGCCCACGCACCGAGCAGCATCCAGGCAAGCGACCGGCCTTGCTTCGGGGTCAGCATCACCACATCTGCACGCTAGCAGCGCAGGCCGCGTGCGGGCGCTAGCGGAAATCGCGGCTGCGGGCGGCCGCCACCACCTTGAGCCGCTGCAGCCGGGTGGCGAGCAGGCTGACCGCGCCGTCCAGCCGCTCGACCCTGCCGTGCACGAGCAGCGCGCTCGCGTTCACCCCGATCTTGCGGTAGCGCTGCCAGACCTGCGGCGGGCAGATGATGTTGGCCATCCCGCTCTCGTCCTCCAGGCTGAGGAACACCACCCCGCGCGCGGTCCCCGGCTGCTGCCGGTGCGTGACCAGGCCGCCGACGGTGACCTGCGCGCCGTTCCTGGCCTGCACCAGCCGGGCGGCCGGCAGCACCCCGTCGGCGGCCAGCAGGTCCCTGATGTGCTCGATCGGATGCGTGCCGTACGTGCCGGTGGCCCACAGGTCAGCGAACGTCTCCTCCGCCGCGGTCATGACCGGCAGCGCGGGCGCGGTCAGGCCCAGCGTGGTGCCCGGCAGCTGGCCAGGGCGGATCGTGGCCGCCGCGCCCGCCGCCCACAGCGCCTCCCGCCGGCTCAGGCCGAAGCAGCCGAACGCGCCGCCGAGCGCCAGCGCCTCCAGCGCGGCCGCGGGGAGCGTCACCCGCCTGGCGAAGTCCTCCAGGCCGGCGTAGGGCTGCCCGGCCACGATCGCCTCGGCCGCGCTGGTGCCGAGGTTGCGTACCTCGGACAGCCCGAGCCGGATCACCGGCTGGCCGGGAACGGGCACTCCCCCGGCCGGCCCCGGTACCGCATCGGCGTCCCGGTCCTGGAGAGGCGGACCCGGCCCGTTTCCCTGATCTTCGGCTTTCTCGAGAGTGGCCAGGACGCCGCTCGCGTTGATGTCGACGCCGCGCACCTGCACGCCGTGCCTGCGCACGTCGCTGATCAGGCTGGCGGGCGCGTAGAAGCCCATCGGCTGCGCGCGCAGCAGCGCAGCGGTGAACGCGGCCGGGTAGTAGCACTTCAGCCATGCGCTGGCGTAGACCAGGTAGGCGAAGCTGATCGCGTGTGACTCGGGGAAGCCGTAGCTGGAGAACGCCAGGATCTTGACGTAGATGTCCTCGGCAACTTCCAGCGGGATGTCCCGCTCGGTCATCCCGGCCAGCAGCCGCTCGCGCAGTTCCTCGATCCGCTCCGGCGCGCGCTTGGAGCTCATCGCCTGCCGGAGCCGGTCGGCCTCGGTGGGACTGAAGCCGGCGCAGTCGATGGCGATCTGCATCATCTGCTCCTGGAACAGCGGTACCCCGAGCGTCTTGCCGAGCGCGTGCTCCATCAGCGGATGCGGCAGGTCAGCTTCCTCGTCGCCGTGCCGGCGACGCATGTAGGGGTGCACCGAGCCGCCCTGGATCGGGCCCGGCCTGATCAGCGCGACTTCCACGACCAGGTCGTAGAACTTCTCCGGCCGCAGCCGGGGCAGGGTAGCCATCTGCGCCCGCGACTCGACCTGGAACACCCCGACGGTGTCGGCGCGCTGCAGCATCTCGTACACGCCGGGGTCTTCCTGCGGGATCGTGTGCAGGTCATAGCGCACGCCGT
>DASPWG010000069.1:0-3447 GCA_035621915.1 Streptosporangiaceae bacterium | reverse complement strand
TCGACCGCCCCGTTTCGCGAATGAATGCTCGAGCCGCCAAGCTGCTCCTTGTCGACGTCCTCGCCAACCCCGGAGCGCACCACCGGCGGACCGGCGACGAAGAGCTGGGCGGTCCGCTCCACCAGGATCGACAGGTGCGCGGCGCACAGTCTGGCTGCGCCGAGCCCGGCCACCGGGCCGAGGCCGGCCGCGATCACCGGCACCGTGGACAGGTTGTCGACGACGTAGTTCCAGCCAGGGTTGACCGGCACGTAGGTGTGGCCGGTCTGCTCGAGCGTCTTGACGCTGCCGCCGCCGCCAGTGCCCTCGACCAGCCGGATGATCGGCAACCGCAGTTCGTTCGCGAGCTGCTCGGCGTAGATCTGCTTGCCGATGATCGAGGCGTCGGCCGCGCCGCCGCGCACGGTGAAGTCGTCACCGCCGACGACCACCTTGCGCCCGTCCAGCCTGCCGGTGCCGGTGACGAAGTTGGCCGGAGTGAAGCTCGCCAGCTCGCCGGCCTCGTCGTAGGACGCGTTCCCGGCGATCGCGCCGATTTCCCGGAACGAGCCGTCGTCCAGCAGCGCCGCGATCCGCTCGCGGACCGTGAGGCGGCCAGCGTCATGCTGGCGGCGGATTTTCTCCGGGCCGCCCATCCGCTGCGCCAGTTCCTCACGGCGGCGAAGTTCGTCCAGTTCCGGTTGCCACGTCATGGTGACAAAAGCTAACTGACTGGAGCATCAGCTACCAGGGCACTGCGGTCACGCTGCCGGCAACCCCACGGCCTCCGGCGCATCGAGGCCCAGTGTCGGCATGCACTCGGGCTCGGCTGGCTCGCCCGCCCGCCACTCGGTGACGGCCATGGCAAGCAGGCTGGGCACCAGGTCGGTGGAGCGGCGCACGACCCAGGCGGTGCCCTTGGTGGCGAGCCAGGCGAACTCCATCGCCCTGGTGGGCGGCGGGTTGCCAGGCTCCGGGTCCGGCTCGGGCCCCACCGGGTACCCGTCCGCCGCCAGCATCGCGTGAAACCTGCGCGCGATCAGGCGGTGGCCGCGCTCGCTGGGGTGCAGCCGGTCGACGGCCCACATCCGCGGGTCGTAGGTCGCATCGTCGGCTGCGGCGTCGAAGTGCAGGGTGCCGAATCGCTCGGCGACCTCGTCGATCACCGCGTTGATCTGGTGTGCCCGGTGAGCCAGCGGCCTGGCCAGCACTCCCGGCATGCCGAGCATCCGGCCAGGATCAGGCAGCCGCATGGTGAGCACGACGGCCCCGGCCGCGCGCAGCGCGCCGATGGAGCGCGCGGCGGTGGTGCCGATCCTGACGGCATCGAAGTTCGACCGCAGCGTGTCGTTGACGCCAATGACGACGCTGGCGATGTCGGGCCGCAGCGCCAGCGCGCGCGGCAGCTGCTCGCGTTCCACGTCGGCCGAGCACGCGCCGTTTCCCGCCACGATGTGCAGCACGGGATCGCACAGGCCGTCCGCCAGCAGCGCGGCCCAGCCGCGCCACGCACGGCGCACGCGCCCGGTGCAGGGGTCGGCGATCCGGACCGGGTCGCCGACGCCAAGCGTGATCGAGTCACCGAGAGCGACGAAGGTCGTCATGCCACCACCTCTTCCCGCTGGGTGCCCTCGCCCTCCTGCCGCGACTCCCCGGCACGCCGCAGCGCCACGTCGCTGGCCAGCAGTTCGTTCTCCGCGGCCAGGAACTGGTGCGCCGAGGTCACGATGGCCTGCCCGCTGGCTAGCAGCGCGGCCTCGGCCTCCAGGGACGCGGCCTCGGCCTCCAGGGACGTAGTCCTGGCTGCCTGGCCCGAGCCGCGGGCCTGCAGGATCGCCTGATAGTGCCCGATGAGCTGGTCGCACATGACGGGCCAGCTGCGGCCGAGCACCATCTGCCTGGCGGCGCGGCCCTGCGCCGCGCGCAGCCCGGGCTCGGCCTTGAGCCTGGCCACCGCGGCCGCCAGCGCCGCGCCCTCGCCGGGCGTGACCAGGAAGCCGGTCACCCCGTCGCGCACCAGGTCGATCGGGCCGCCGGCGGCCGGCGCGATCACGGGCAGTCCACTGGCGGCGGCTTCCTGCAGCGTCTGGCCGAAGGTGTCGTGCGGTCCGCTGTGCACGAACGCGTCGAGGCTGGCGTAGATGGTCGCGAGGTCCGCCCCGATGCGCTGGCCGAGGTACAGCGCATCGGGCACGGCTTTGCGGATCAGCGCCTCGGCCGGGCCGCTGCCGACGATCACTAGCCGCACGCCGGGCAGCCGGGAGACCTCGGCCAGCAGGTCGACTCGCTTCTCGGC
Source organism: Streptosporangiaceae bacterium (assembly GCA_035621915.1). Lineage (GTDB taxonomy): Bacteria > Actinomycetota > Actinomycetes > Streptosporangiales > Streptosporangiaceae > JAJYUU01. The sequence continues at coordinate 1,172 of DASPWG010000069.1, read as the reverse complement.
AGCCAGCCGCCCCACGTACCCGACGACCAGTTCGCCATTGGGCGCGAACTGCGCGTGCATGGCCTCGCTGCGCTTGGCGGGGTCGAACCTGACGCTGTCCACGCCCCTGGCCCAGATCCAGACCCGCTCGATGCCGTTGGCGTCCAGGTCAGCCGCCGTGGCCGTGCACGGCGCCAGCGTCCGGTCGCAGGCGTTGTGGATCGAACGCAGCCGCCGCCAGCAGGCGCCCTGGCCGATCCGGCCGGTGTGGTAGGAGCGGGCATACGCCGGCAGGTCAGTGGCGTAGACGGAGACGATCGGAATGCCGAGCGACTTGGCAGCCGCGCAGCCCCCGGCGCCGAGCACGAACGGCCCGGCCAGGTGCACCAGGTCGGCGCGGTGGCGGGCAATGGCGTCCCGCACCGCCCGGCCCGGCAGGCCGACGCGGAATCCCGGGTAGACGGGCAAGCCGAGCGACCGCACCCGGACGACGGGGAAGCCGAGCGTGCGGTCGGGCAGCGCCAGCCCTCTGGCTGGCTCGGGTGCGATGACCAACGGCTCGTGGCCCCGGCTCACCAGGTGCTCTGCTACGCGCACTGCGGTGTGCGCGACGCCGTTGACATCGGGCGGGAAGGACTCTGTGACATAGGCAATTCGCACGCTCACACAGTCCGGCACGCGACTGCCGGGAACACCCGCTACGAAGCGATGACCCCGTTAACAGTCAGTGAACTCTCAGGACGGCAGAACGACCCGGTATATCCCCAATCAAGACCGGCTTTGTCGGAATCTGGGCCCGCCCTGGGCCTCTGGCCGAAGCCGCTGGGCCCGCTCCCGCCGGGCCGAGGCAGCCGCGCCGGAATGCCCTTGCCAACCCATGTTGGGGACCGCAATCCGGACGAAACGCCGGGCTGTCGCCGTTCTGTGTGCCCTACAGGCACTGACGCTTTGCGGACTGTGGCCCGTTTTGCGCATGAGACAGGAACCCGGCGCCGGCTACCGCCACCAGGGCCGACGCCGGAGCGCGGCCAGCCGGGCGCCGGGCCCGATTAGATCCCTTGCCTGCCAGGCCAGGTGAGTCAGGTGATCGTGAACCCAGAGCGCCTCGGGGTGGTAGTGCACCGGGCCGACCTTGCACGTGCTGACCGCCAGTTCGGGATCTTGCAGTTCCGGCAGCCTGACCTCAGGCAGCT
>DASPWG010000068.1:0-24047 GCA_035621915.1 Streptosporangiaceae bacterium | reverse complement strand
GCCAGGCGGGTAACGGCGTGACCGGAGGAGGGCCGACGCGCGCGGAGGTCTGCGTGGTGGCGTGCGCGGAGGCCTGGCGCGGGGACGGCGCGATCGTCGCCAGCCCGATGGGCGTCATCCCGTCGCTGGGCGCGCGCCTGGCCCAGCTTACGTTCGAGCCGGACCTGCTGATCACCGATGGCGAGGCCACCCTGCTGGCTCCCGGCGAGGCCGGCAGCCGGGCGGCCGAGGGGTGGCTGCCGTTCCGCGAGGTGTTCACCGTGCTGGCGGCCGGCCAGCGGCACATCATGATGGGCGCCTCCCAGCTTGACAGGTTCGGCAACCAGAACATCTCCTGCATCGGTGACTGGGCCAGGCCCAAGGCGCAGCTGATCGGGGTACGCGGCGCGCCGGGCAACACCGTGAACCACCCGGTGAGCTACTGGGTACCGCGACACTCGCGCCGGGTGTTCGTCGACCAGGTCGACATGGCCAGCGGCGTCGGCTACGACCGGGTGCGCGCGCTGGGCAGCACGATCGCCGGGTTCCACCAGGTGCGGGTCGTGGTGACGAATCTGGCGGTACTTGACTTCGCCGGGCCCGGGCATGCGATGCGGCTGCGCTCGGTCCACCCTGGCGTGTCGGTCTCCGACGTGGCAGATGCCACCGGGTTCGTGCTCGCGGCGCCGCTCCAGGTGCCGCAGACCCGGCTGCCCACCGCCGGGGAGCTGCAGATCATTCGCGAGCAGCTGGACCCGGAGCGCCGCCGCGACCAGGAACTGGCGTGACCGGCACTGCGGCCACGGGGACGGGGCCGAGCGGGACAGGGCCGATCCGGACGCGGCTCACCGACCTGACCGGGATCCGGTACCCCATCGTGCAGACCGGCATGGGGTTCGTAGCGGGCGCGAAGCTCGCCGCGGCTACCTCCACGGCCGGCGGGCTTGGCATCATCGGCTCGGCAACCATGACCCTGGACGCGCTGCGCGTGGCCGTGGCCGAGGTCAAGGAGCGCACCGATGCGCCGTTCGGGGTCAACCTGCGCGCCGACGCGCCGGACGCCGCCGAGCGGGTTGAGCTGATGATCGGCGCGGGAGTCCGCGTCGCCTCGTTCGCGCTGGCGCCGAGGCGAGATCAGATCAGGCGGCTTAAGGACGCCGGGATCATCGTCATCCCGTCGGTCGGCGCGCTGCGGCACGCGGAGAAGGTCGCGCAGTGGGGCGCCGATGCTGTCATCGTCCAGGGCGGCGAGGGCGGCGGTCATACCGGGCCGATCCCGACCAGCCTGCTCATCCCGCAGGTGGTATCGGCCGTCGACATCCCGGTGGTGGCGGCCGGCGGATTCTTCGACGGCCGGGGCCTGGTGGCCGCGCTCGCCTACGGCGCCGAGGGAATCGCGATGGGGACCAGGTTCCTGCTCACCACTGACAGCCCGGTCGCCGACGCCGTGAAGCAGGTGTACCTGGCCAAGACGGTGACCGACACCGTCGTGACTAACCGCGTCGACGGCGTGCCGCACCGGGTGCTGCGCTCGGCTCTGGTCGACGGCCTGGAGAAGTCAGGGCGGCTGGCAGGGCTGGCGCGCTCGGTGCGGAACGCCGCCGCCTTCCGCGGCCTGTCCGGCCTGACCTGGCCGCAGATGCTGCGCGAGGGCTCGGCGATGCGCCGCGGCAGCGAACTGTCGTGGAGCCAGGTCCTGATGGCGGCCAACACGCCGATGCTGCTCAAGGCGGCCATGGTCGACGGCAGGCCAGACCTGGGCGTGATGGCCTCCGGTCAGGTAGTGGGCGTGATCGGCGACCTGCCGTCGTGCGCGGAGCTGATCGACCGGATCATGGCGCAGGCGCGCGAGGCACTGGCGCGCCTGGGTGAGTACTGACCCCGAGCCGCGGAGATCGGCGGCACGGAAACTCGCCAGAATTTGCTGCGGCATGATGTCGATCTGGCTCGTCGGCGTTCGACGCACGGGTGATGAAGGCCGGGACATCGGTCCGGCCGCTGACGGAAGGAAACCCGGAGATGAAGTTCCTGTGTTACACCCTCGGTGATCCCAGTGCTCAGCTCCCCCCGCCGAGTCCGGACATTTACGAGCGGATGGATGCGTTCATGGCGGAGGCCGTCAAGGCCGGCGTGCTGCTGGCGACCGGCGGTGTCGCGTCCTTTGACGAGGCCATCAGGGTGCGCTACCGGGACGGCGAGTACAGCGTCCTCGACGGGCCGTTCACCGAGGCCAAGGAACTGGTGGGCGGCTGGGCGCTGATGGAGTGCCGGGACAAGGCCGAGATCGTGGAGTGGACAAAGCGGTTCCTGGACATCGCGGGCCCCGGCGAGGTCACGATCAGGGAAGTACTCGGCGGATGACCGGACGCGGGGCCGGCCGGGTGGCAGCCGGCCCCGCTGCTGGCGGTCCTAGGTCTGGATGGCAGGCCCGGCTGCTGGCCGGGCTCCTTGCCCGCCGTGACGGACCGGTGGTGTGATCGGTTGTCGTGACCGATGCCAGGACGCAGGCCGCCGTCGAGACCGTGATCCGGCTGGAATGGGCTCGGCTGATTGCGGGCCTGGCGCGCTACACGGGTGACCTCGGCCTGGCCGAGGACCTGGCCCAGGACGCAGTCCTAGCGGCGCTGGAGCAGTGGCCTGCCGACGGCGTCCCGCGCAACCCGGGCGCCTGGCTGATGACCGTCGGCAAGCGGCGCGCTATCGACCTGTTCCGCCGCAACGCCGAGCTGTCGGCAAAGTACGCGCAGATCGGACGGATGCTTGAGGCGGAGGCCGACAATGCCGGCCCCGACCAGGACGTCGGCGGCGACAACATCGACGACGACCTGCTGCGGCTGATATTCACGGCCTGTCATCCTGTGCTCAGCGTGCAGGCCCGCGTCGCGCTCACGCTGCGCCTCCTCGGCGGCCTCACCACGGCCGAGATCGCGCGGGCTTACCTGGTCCCTGAGCCGACCATGGCGCAGCGAATCGTCCGGGCCAAGCGGACGCTGTCCGATGCGCGGGTGCCGTTTGAGGTACCGGCCGGCCAGGACCGCCAGGCGCGGCTGTCGTCCGTGCTCGAAGTGATCTACCTGATCTTCAATGAGGGCTACTCCGCGACAGCCGGCGACGACTGGATGCGCCCGGATCTCTGCGGCGAGGCCGTCCGCCTGAGCCGCCTGCTTGCGCAGCTGGCCCCGGCCGAGCCTGAGGTGCACGGGCTTATGGCGCTGCTGGAATTCCAGGCATCCAGGATCGCCGCGCGCACCGGCCCATCCGGCGCGCCGGTCCTGCTGATGGACCAGGACCGCAGCCGGTGGGACAGGCTGCTGATCACCAGGGGCCAGGCCGCGCTGGAACGCGCGCTCGCTCTGGGCGGGGACCGGGGCCCGTACGTGCTGCAGGCGGCCATCGCCCTGTGTCACGCCAGGGCCTTCCGCCCGCAGGACACCGACTGGAACGCCATCGTCGCGCTGTACGCCACGCTGGCGCAGGTCATGCCGTCGCCCGTGGTCGAGCTGAACCGCGCTGTCGCGGTATCCATGGCCGTCGGCCCGGAGGCCGGCCTGGACATGGTCGACCAGCTTGCCGCCGAGCCCGCGCTGCGCAATTACCACCTGCTGCCGAGCGTGCGGGGTGACCTGCTGATGAAACTTGGCCGCACCGAGGAGGCACGCGGCGAATTCGAGCGGGCGGCGGCGCTTACCAGGAACGAGCGGGAGCGCCGCCTGTCCGCGGAACGGGCGCGCGCGGCCGGCGACCACTAGCGCACGCGGCCGGGCGCCTGCCGCCGTGCCTTGCCCTCAGCCGAGCGCGGCGGCGACCTCCTCGGCGTTTTCGACGGTCACCACCACCACGTCGTGCCGCTGGCCCGTGAGCCGCAGCACGACCGCGGGCTTGCGGCCGTGGCAGACGGCGAACAGGCTGCCCTGCGAGCCACGGAAGGTGCCGGCCTCGATCACCCCCGGCAGGCCGGTGCCCAAGACCTTGAACCCCCGGACCTGGTCCATCCCGTCCGGCACGACCTCCGCGCTGGTGATCGCGCTGCGCGGAATGGTGAGGTTACCGTGCCCGGCCTCGACCTTCTCCAGCCCGCTCAGCTCGACGGTGACCGTGTCGTCGGTAATCAGGAAGTTCGCCACGGGACCGATTCTGCTCCAGGCCGCTGCCTGCCGCTACGGTGTCCGGCTGGCGTCGATCTGGTCGAAGTCGCCGACGCCGTTGTACGTGCCGCCGCCGCCGGACCACTGCCACATCAGCGCGTACTTGCTGCTGCGCGTGATGCCGCCGAAGAACTGCGCGCAGGTGCTGGTCCCCGCCAGGCACCAGCCGTCGGGCGGATCGCTGAGGCTGGCTGTGTCGGCGGTGTAGGTCCACTCGTAGGTGTTGGTGAGCGAGGCATCCTTTCCGGTGCCGAAAATGTCCTTCCAGATGCCCGGCGCCGAGTACACGCCGGCCTTGTAGGCGGAGTGCGCGGTGATGTAATCGGCGAAACCGTTGAAGTCGGCCCGGTCCAGGCTCGCGGGCACGTAGTCCTGCGACACGACGCCACTGCACGGCGAGGTGTAGACGGCGTTCCAGCCGTTGTCCGGCGCCGGGGTGTAGCTGGGCGCGTCGCCGGGAAGCTCGACGTCGAGGATCACCACGGGGTAGGTGAGCTTCGAGCTCAGCTTGCTGATGTCCGCCAGGGCCGCCGCCGCCTGCTCCCGACCCCACGCAGCGGCTTCGGTGCTGGTGCCGGTGTAGTGCGGGTCGACGCCGGGGCCGGCCATGAACCAGTAGCCGCCCACGCCGACCCCGCGGTGGTAGCTGGCCAGGTTGGTTGCCGCCCGCCTGGCGTCTGTCTTCGACCAGACCACCCTGCCGTGGCAGCCCTGCCAGTGCGCCCAGTTGCCGATCATCCCGATGTACCCGCCGTAGCTGCCGCCGATGACCGGCTCCTTGTACGGCGCCGGGCCGGGGACGGCGATGTAACTGCTATCGGTCCCGTACCAGAAGCCCACAGTGTCGGCCGGGCGGATGGAGGACTGGGCGCTCGCGGTGACCCGCGGCGCGAGCGATACCGCGACGATAATGGCCGCCGCGCATGCGCCAAGCGCCAGATACCGTCGTGGAGACATGGACATACTCACAGCACTACCTCATCTCGTTGCTACATAACAGGCGCCGGGGGAGCCGGGTGCGAGAATCGATCCATGCCCGACTCCTTTGCTGTACGGTTTGCAGCGGTCCGGGCCGTTTACGGCCCGCTGGCGTGGGGTCTGGACCCGTCCGCTGGCTTGCTGGAGGCCTGGGGCCTTGGCGACAATGCCGACGGTCTTGACCGGTTCGCCGACCTGGCGCTGGCGGCCGCGTCCGGCGTGGTGGGCCTGATCAAGCCGCAGTCGGCGTTCTTCGAGCGGCACGGCTGGCGCGGCATCGCAACCTTGCAGCGGCTGATCGAGGGTGCCAGGGCCGCCGGGCTGCTTGTCGTGCTTGACGTCAAGCGCGGCGATGTGGGCACCACCAACGACGCATATGCCGAGGCGTACCTGGGCAAGGGCGCGCCGCTGGCAGCGGACGCGATCACGGTGCACCCCTACCTGGGCGTCGGCGCCATGAGCGCGCTGGTGTCCCGAGCGCACGAGTCGGGCAGCCTGCTGCTGATCGTGACCAGGTCCTCCAACCCGGAGGGCCGGCCGATCCAGGCGCCGGTCGAGCAGGTCCTGCTGCGGCAGATCCGTGAGATCAACGCACGGCTCGCGCCGGGCGCGATCGGCCCGGTCGGCGCTGTAGTCGGTCCCACTCATATCGAGCCCGAACTTGACCTTGGCGCAGCGGGCTGCCTGTTCCTGGCGCCCGGCGTGGGCGCGCAGGGCGCGGCCCCGGCCGACGTGGCCAGGATCTTCGCTGCCTGCCGGGATCGGGTCATGCCCAGCGCCTCCAGGTCACTGCTGTCGTGCGGCCCTGATACGGGCCGGCTGCGGGACTGCGCGGCCGCACTGGCCGCCGAGTTCCGCGAGCTGCTCTAACCGCGTCAGTTGCCCGCACATGCTCCGTCGTTGATGCAGATGCACCGGTATAGACGTGGCTGGGCCTGCAAGCGTTGGGAGCAATTCGGGTGAGCAAGCGGGGACTTCGGGTGCAATGCGACGCCCGCCGCCGCGGGAGCGGCAGCGGGCGTCAGACCGGCGGCGTCAGTGGCTGTAGCCGGGGATGCCGGTGCCGTGCTGCGCGGGGGTGACGCGCAGGAAGATCGGGCCGTGCTTGGCGCACGCCTCGAACGTCAGCGGCACCAGGTGCCAGCCGTAATCGCCGGGCGCGTAGACCTTCAGTGCGAATGCCTGCTCGTAGTGGCACGACGCGGGGCTGTACACGCCGACGTCCACGACCTGAAGGATCACGTGCACAGTGGAGTGCGGCGCAAGGGTCAGCAGGTTCTCGGGGTCGCCGTAGGAGCGCGCGGCCGGGCTGCCAAGCCGCTTGCCTGCACGCCAGGCGGACACGCCGGGGAACCCGTACAGCGTGCAGGCCTGGTGCGAGATGTTGGAGATCTCAAGCTGGTAGAAGGAGCTGCCGGCGGTCTGGTTGCCGGGGACACCCAGCCAGTCGGTCAGCTGAACGGTGCGGCACGTCCCAATCGCGGCCGGCTGAGCAGCCGGGCCGCCGGAGGCTGCCAGCGCAACCGCCGGAAGCATGATGGCGCTAGCGGCAATGGTGGCGGCTGCTACCAGCCGCCGTCCGTGCTTGCTGAGGTACATGGTAGTTGCTCCCTTAGTAGAAGTAGTTACGCCCGTTGAGACGCCGCTGCGGGATCAGGCGTTGGAGATTTTCTGCGCCGATCGCGGCCTGGCCTAGCCCGCTCGCGCCAGCCGCGCGATCATGGAGGTTCCGACCCTGCTGCAGGGAGCTGCCATGATCTTCATTACCGCCAAGTTCCGGGTACTGCCCGAGCACGCGGACCGGTGGCCTGAGATCGCCGGCCCGTTCACGCTGGCAACGCGCGGCGAGCCGGGCTGCCTGTGGTTCGAGTGGTCAAGGAGCCTCGACGACCCGAACGAGTACGTGCTGGTCGAGGCGTTCAGGGACGGGGACGCCGGGGGAGCGCACGTGCAGTCGGCGCATTTCAAGCAGGCTCAGCAGGAACTGCCGCAGTACCTGGCCGAGACCCCGCGCATCATCAATTTCACAATCCCGCAGGACGACTGGTCACGGCTCGGCGAGCTGGCGGTCCCCGGCCGCGGCTGACAGCGCAGGCGCTCGCAGGAGGTCTAGCGGAACGTGAACAGCGGCCCGCCAGGCAGCGGTCCGGCAGCGGGCTGGCGCAGCCGGTGCACGCCGACCCCGGTCATGGTTTCGGTCTGCGGACCCTCGAACGCCAGCTCGTCGAACCCCGCGTCGGCAAACCAGCCCCGGATCTGCGGGGTGAGGTCCGGCGCCCTGCGATGGCGCGTCCATATGACGGTGCAGTCGGGCCGGCCGAGGGCCGCCGCGGCCGTCGCGGTGCGGCGGATGTCGTCGTTGCTGACGTTTCCGAAAATGCCGCAGAGCAGCAGGACGTCGGCCGGAAGCGCGTCCGCATATGCCGAGGGCATGCTCGCGTCGGCCTCGCGTACCTCGACCGCAGCAAGTCCCGCGGCCGCTGCCCGCTGCCTGGCGACTGCCGCGTTGTGCGGGTTGGACTCGACCAGGACGGCGTGCACGTCGGACCGGCGCGGGTGCTCGGGCAGCACTCCGAGCACATCAAGAGCCTGTCCGGCGCACAGGCTGACCAGGCTGATGCGTCCGCGCGGCGCGCCGGTCAGCGCGGCCGAAAGGTGGGAGCTGACGATCTCCAGGCGTACCCGCAGCGGGGAGCCTGGCTGCTCGTACTGCTCGTGCCAGGCCACCCAGTCCCGCATCGGATCACCTTGCCTGCAGGCTGAGCGCACGCGCGATGCTGCCGTAGCCAGGCAGCGGGTCCTGGCCCTCGCCGGTCAGTAGCTGGACGCAGACGTGGTCGGCGCCCGCCGCCAGGTGCGCGCCAAGCTGCTCGGCGACCGCATCGGGACTGCCGTGCGCGACCAGCGCATCGATCAGCCGCTCGCTGCCGCCGCCGGACAGGTCCGCGTCGGTGAACCCGAGCCTGCGCAGATTGCTGGTGTAGTTGACGAGCCCGAGGTAGGGGTTGCGGACCCGGCTGCCGCCGAGCTTCCTGGCGCTCACCGGGTCGGAGTCAAGCACCGCCTTGTGCTCGGGAGCCAGCAGCGGCTCCGGCCCGAGGATCTCGCGGGCGAGCCGGGTGTGCTCGGGCGGGACGAGATAGGGAATGGCCCCGGCTGTGCGCTCGCCCGCGAGCCTCAGCATCTTCGGCCCGAGCGCTGCGAGGACAATCCTTTCGGCCGGAACGTCATGCTCGAGCAGCCGGTCGGTGTACGCCGCGAGAGCCTCGTAGGGGCTGGCGTATTCGCTGGTCGCCTCTCGGTGGCCCGCGCCCACGCCGAGCACGAAGCGGCCGGGATGGCGTTCCTGGATCCGGGCGAATGACTGCGCCACGGTGACGGCATCGTCCTTCCAGATGTTCACGATGCTGGTGCCGACGGTGAGCGTTGCGGTCGCGTCCAGCACGTCGTCTACGATGCCGAGGTCGCCGCTCGGCGAGCTTCCGATCCACAGCGCGCCGTAGCCGAGCCGTTCCAGCTCCGCCGCGAACGCCGGCGTCGTCTGCCAGCCGCCGCGCCACACCCCGTAGGGTCCGAGCTGGTCACGCAACGGTGCCGCCATGCCTGCTCCTCCGTCCTGGTGCGCCCGGAAGGCCCATGAGATCGGCCATCAGCTCCATCTGCTGGTCGAAGAACTCGGCCCGGGCCTCGATCACGTTGTTGAACTGACCGAACAGCTCGAAGCTGACAGTGCCGAACAGCTGGATCCATCCTGTCATTCCGGCCAGCATCAGCTCCTCGGGGAGGCCGGGCGCGATGGCATCGCGGGCGAGCGCCAGGTCGGCCCGGACGGGCCGCCTAAGCGAGATCTCCGGCGCGGCGAGCACGCCGGACTCGTAGCCGTCGGCCAGGATGCGGACCAGCACCGCGGCGGTGCGCGTCGCGGCCGCGATCGTGTCCTGCGGCGCGGCGTAGCCGGGCACCGGACTGCCGTACAGCAGCGCGTACTCGGCGGGGCTGGCCAGCGCCCAGCCCCGGATGGCCCTGGCCGCTGCCAGCCAGCGTTCCCTGAGCCTGCCGCGGCTGGTGACTGCCGCGTCGGCTGCCTCCACCGTCTCGCCCAGCGCGTTATAGGCGTCCAGGATTAGCGCGGTGAGCAGCTCATCCCGGCTGGCGAAGTAGCGGTATACCGCCGAGGACACCATGCCCATGTCCCTGGCGACGGCGCGGAGGGACAGGTTGGCACCCTCGGTTTCCAGGTGCCGGCGAGCCACGGCCTTGATCTCGGCGGTCATCTCGGCGCGGACGCGCGCCCGGATCGATGCTGCGGGCATGGCTCAGATTATTGCACACATTCGAGAGCACTGCTCTTGCATCTGAGCATGCATCGTGGCAGACTCATGCTTACAAACGAGAGCAGTGCTCTCGAGGTTAGATCCGGAGGAGATCGAAATGTCCGAGCACGTGATCGTCGGGGCCGGCGCGGTCGGCTCAGCCACCGCTCTCGAACTGGCCAACCGGGGAGAGCAAGTCCGCGTCGTGAGCCGGCACGGTAGCGGGCCCGAGCACCCTGCCATCGAGCGGGTCGCAGCGGACGCGACCGATGCCGAGCACCTGGCCAAGCTGGCCTCCGGCGCTGTCGCCCTGTACAACTGCGCAAGCCCGCAGTACCACCAGTGGTTCACCGACTGGCCGCCGCTGGCCGCCGCGCTGCTGTCCGCGGCCGAGCAGAGCGGGGCAGTCCTCACCACCATGAGCAACCTCTACGGATACGGCCCGGTCGATGGCCCGATCACGCAGCAGACGCCGATAGCGGCAACGCACCCGAAGCTGCTGCTGCGGGAGAAGATGTGGCAGGACGCGCTCGCGCTGCACCTGGCGGGCCGGATCCGGGCGACCGAGGTGCGTGCCAGCGACTACATCGAGGCCAACGGGCTGCTGGCCTACGGTCTTGGCAAGCCGCTGCTGGCCGGCTCGCGCGCGTACTCCCCGGCACCGCTGGACGTGCCGCACAGCTGGACATCGATCACCGACTGCGCGAGGGCTCTGGTCACCGTGGCGGCTGACGAGCGGGCCTACGGCCAGGCATGGCTGGTACCCACCAACCCGGCGCTGACGGTCCGCCAGCTCGGCACGCGGTTCGCCGAGGTCAACGGCGCGCCGGCTGCGAAGGTCAGCGCCATTCCCTACCCGGTCATGTGGGCGGCCGGCCTGTTCTCGCCGCTGATCAGGGAACTGCGGACCACCAGGTACCAGTTCAGCAGGCCGTTCGTCATCGACGCCAGCGCGACGACGCAGGCGTTCGGGCTGGAGCCGGTGGCCATGGACGACGCGCTGCGGGACGCGGCCGCGCGGCTGCGTAGCCAGGCCTAGATGCGCGCTACGGGACGACTGTCAGCTCGGCCCGCTCCGGGCCGGGCTGAATGTCGATCCGCTCCTCGCCGGTCCGCAGCGCGCGCAGCACTACCCTGCCGACGTAGTCCGCGCTGTGCGGTGTCACGCCTGGCCACGCTTCCTGGCCGGGCTTGAACCGGCCTCCGGCGAACTCGGTCGCGGTGATGAACGGAACCACCAGCGAGACCGCGATCCCGTCGGCCTCGAGCTCCTGCCGCAGCACCGCGGTCAGCATGTTGACCGCGGACTTCGTGGCGGCGTACGCGCCAACCCCCGGCCGGGCGCCGCGGGTGGTACCGGAGCCGATGTTCACGATCCGCCCACCGCCCTCCGCCCGCATTGCGGGCAGCACGGCCTGGGTCATGGCGACGACGCTGACGACGTTCAGGTCGAGCACGCGGCGGAACTCATCCAGGTCGAGCCGGTCGAGCGGGGTATGCAGCGCAACGCCGGCGTTGTTGACCAGCCCGTCGAGGTGGCCATATCGCTGCAGCGTCGCGTCGACCAGCCGGCCGATCGCCTCTGCGTCGGTGACATCGGTCGGCACCGCGAGCGCGTCGTCCAGTTCCCTGCCGAGCGCCTCGATGCGGCCGGCCCGCCGTGCGGCCAGTACCGGATGCGCGCCCGCCTCGTGCAGCAGCCGGACGGTCGCCTCGCCAATCCCCGAGGAGGCACCGGTGACGATGATGACCGAGCCGGTCAGGTCGAGCAGTGGCATAGACAGCATTCTCTCGCGGCGGGCCATAGCCTGACCGCAGGACGGGTAAGAGCCCAGAGTGCGGATCTCCGGCTATTCGTTCGGTTCGGTGCGCGTCGACGGCGTGACCTATGATCACGACCTGGTCATCGACCGCGGGAAGATCCGCAAACGCAAGAAGGGCCCGTCGCGCAAGCTCCGCGGCGGCTACGGCCACACTCCGCTCTCGGCCGCCGAGGATATTCCCTGGCGGTGCCGTCGGCTGGTGATCGGCACCGGAGCCAGCGGCGGGCTGCCCGTGCTGACCGAAGTCCGCGAACAAGCTCGGCGCCGCCGGGTCGAGCTGGTCATCCTGCCCACGGCGGAGGCGATCAGCGCACTGGCCAAGGCGCCTGAGGACACCAACGCCATCCTGCATCTAACCTGCTGACCCAGCGCAATGCTGGCGCCAGGCAAGCCTGGCGCCAGCATTCCCCCCTTCCCCCCGGCTTGCGCAGCGCGGCATCCAGGAAGAGCGGTGTCCGCGGCTAGTTTCGGCAGCCGCACTGGCAGTGGCGCGCTGGCGGGCAGCCGTGGCCGCAGCACGGCAGCAGGACCGGACCGACACCAGGGATCGCATGGTCCTGCGCCTCGGCGAGCAGCGCGGCAGCGGCCTGACGGGCCGTCTCGCCAGTCCGGGACATCCGGGCGGCGATGCGCCCGGTCACGATCGGGGCCGAGAACGACGTGCCGCTCCAGTTGGCCATGCCGTAGAACTTCCGCCGGTCCTTGGCGTACGGGTACACATAGCAGCGATAGTTGCCTGTCGCGAAGGCATTGACGATGTCCCTGCCAGGCGCGTACACGTCGACCGACGGGCCGAAGTTGCTGAACGAGGCGCGCCCGCGCCAGTCACCGCCGAGCGCGCCGACGGAGATCACCCCGGGGAACGCGCCCGGCCACTCCGGCCGGGCGGAGTCGTTGTTGCCGGCCGGGGCGACGCAGATCGCGCCCTCGTGGCGGCGCAGGTGCCGCAGCCAGGCCTCGAAACCGATCAGGGCCCGGTCATACCGCGACAGGCAGGCCATGGTCAGGTGGTAGATGTCCGCGCCCAGGCTGAGCGCCGATTCGAGCACCTGGACGAGGTCCGACTCCAGCCGGCTTCCGCCGTAAAGCAGGGCGCGGGTCATGATGATCTGAGCGCGGGGTGCCACGCAGCGCAGCACGCCTGCCCCGAACGTGCCGTGCCCGGCGCACGCCGGGATGATCGGCGGATTCCCGCGCCCAAGCGGGTCGACATCGGTGAGGGGATTCTGCATGTCCACGCCGTGTGCCAGCCACGGATGGGTCGCCGCATCCTTCAGCAACCCGGTATCGGCCATGTAGACCAGTACTCCGGCGCCGCCTCCGTCATGGCAGACCGACGGGTAGGGCTCGATGTGGTAGTACACCTCGACGGGCTCGGTGGCCGAGCAGCCGGCCGCCTCGCCGTTCGCGACGGTCAGCACCTGGTTTGGTGTCGCGATCCCCGGCCCGAACTGCCGGTCGATCTCGTCCAGCGCCTCGAGCACGCGGGTGACGCGCTCTCCGGCGAGGCTGAGCAGGACCACGCCCTCGATGATGTGCTGAATCCGGCCTTCATCGTTCAGCTCCACGTCCTGCCGGCTCCGGCCCTCCAGGGCTTGCAGCACCTGGTCGAGATGCGCATCGAGGACAAGGATCTCGCCCTCGGCGTACATGAAGTCGATTCCGCGGCCGCGGGTGACAACCCTGATTACCCTCCGGTTGGGCGGCTGCACGTCGGCAAAGGCGCGGATGATGAGGTCGGTCTCATCGGCGACCTGCGGTGCCACCTCGTCGTGCCAGTCGACCTCCGGCATGTCACCCTCCACGTTGCTGCGAGCGATGAACAATGGCGTGCGCTAGGCCAGGGACACGCCAGTGCGGCCGGTCCCACGGCAGTCGGCGAACGGGCCCGGCGTTTATGCAGAGATATCACCTGACCGGGTGATACTCCCTGGAGGCATCTTTTTCAAGGTCGGCCGGCGAAATCTTGATTAGTTCATGTATTGGCACCTACGGCGTTAGGGTGCCGGCGACGCACCGGTCCAGCGCGTTCCTAGTAGAAAGCTTTTTCGTGAAATATCGCGTGGACCGCGAGGACGCCGGAATCTACCATTGCCCTCGTGGCGGAAGGCGCGCTTGCGGCCCGGTCCGGTCCGGCCAAGGCGGAGGACTTGCTGCTGCTGGCCCTGTCCCGCCCTCGTGAGGCGCTGGGCCGGGCGCGGCGGGTCTTAGCGACGCGGCCAGGTCCTTACGAAGCGTCGGTCGCCCGCCAGGCCGTAGGGATCGTGCTGCGTGATACCGGCGACGTCAGCGCAGGCGTCCGCGAGCTGCGAGCAGCGCTACTTCTCGCCCGCCGGGTCGGGGCTGAACGCGAGGCCGATGTCCTGGGGTCCCTGGGCTTGGCGCTGGTCCACGCAGGGCGGACCACAGACGGGCTTGCTGCCCTAGACCGTGGCATCACGTTGTCCGCCGGCGTCCTGCTGGGGCGGCTGCTGCACCGGCGTGGCCACGTGCTGTGGGGTCTGGGCCGGTACCCGGCCGCCCTGAACGACTTCCGCCGCGCGATCGGCGTGCTGCAGCCCGCAGGCGACCAGGTATGGACGGCCCGAGCGCTGAGCGGCCGCGGCCTGGTGTACCTAGCCGTCGGGTCGCTGGATCGCGCAGATGCCGATTTCGTGGCCGCCGGGCGCCTCTACCTCGAAACCGGGCAGGAAATGGAGGCGATCCTTATAGTGCTCAACCGGGGGATGACTGCCTACCGGTCGGGGAATCTTCCCGCTGCGCTCTCCTTCCTGTCCGAGGCCGCTTCTCGCTACCGCCCGCTCGGAGTGCCCACGCCATTCCTGAGCCTTGATCGCTGCAACGTATTGCTGGCGGCCGGGCTGGCCAGTGAGGCACTGGCCGAAGCGGACGCCGCCATTCGCGATATCGAGCAAATCCACGGCCGGTCCAATACAAAGGCGCAGCTGTTCCTCGCAGCGGCCAACTGCGCGATGGCCGCGGCGCAGCCGCAGGGAGCCCTGGCTCGTGCCCAGGCGGCCCACCGCATGTTCCGGTCGCAGCAGAACGCATGGCGCCAGGCCCACTCCGAGCTGGTGCTGGTCGAGGCTAGGTACGCCGTCAGCCTGGCATCGGCCCGCTTGCTGCAGGCTGCGAGCCGGATCGCCGGCCGGCTGGAAAGGCTCGGCTCAGGCCAGGCCACCCAGGCGCACCTGCTGGCCGGACGGATGGCCCTGGACCTGGGCAAGCACGCAGAGGCCGATCGTCATCTCAGCGCGGCCGCGCGCTTCCGGCGGCGTGGCCCGGCGATCGCCCGCGCGAGCGGATGGCTCGGCGAGGCGCTCCGGGCGGAGGCTGCGGCACAGCCGCGCCGCCTGCTCGCGGCCTGCCGTCGCGGCCTTGAGGTTCTTGACGAGCACCGGCTCACGCTCGGCGCATCGGAACTGCGGGCGCTGGCCACTGCGCACGGGGCCGAACTGGCTGAGCTTGCGCAGCGGCACGCGGCGCGTGCGCGACGTCCCCGGATGCTGCTGGCCTGGACCGAGCGCTGGCGGGCCACCGCGCTGGCCGTGCCAGCGGCACGGCCCTCCGCCGACGCCAAACTCAGCGGCGGCCTGGCCGCGCTGCGCGGGGCCACCAGCAGGCTGGAGGAGGCGCGGCAGCGGGGCAGGCCGGTCGCGACGCTGCAGCGTGAGCAGTTGCGCCTCGAACGCGAGGTGCGGGCCCGCGCGCTGCAGGCCAGCGGAACGACGCCTGGCGACGGCGCCACTGTCATCGACATCCCGGCGCTGCTCGGCCAGCTTGGCGAGAGCCGCCTTGTCGAAATCGCCGACGTCGACGGCGTGCTGCAGGTCCTGCTCTGCGGGTCGGGGCGGGTCCGCCAGTTCACGGCGGGCCGTACCGGTGATGCCGTCCGGGCGGCTGAGTTCGCGCGCTTTGCCCTGCGCCGCCTGGCCCGCGACCGGCCGGGGGCCGATCCGGACAGCGCGCTGGCCATCCTGAAGGCGGCCGGGCCCGATCTGCAGGAAGCGGTACTCGGCCCGGCCGCAGGCCAGCTCGGTGACAGCCCGGTCGTTGTCGTCCCGCCGGGCAAGCTGCACGCCATCCCGTGGGCCGTGCTTCCCGCGCTCGGCGGCCGCGTGTTCAGCGTCGCCCCGTCCGCGCGCGCCTGGATGCGCGCCGACCGAGCCTGTCCGCCGAGCCACCGCCATGTCGCGCTGGCGCGCGGCCCTGGCCTGCTGACCGACGGTGCCGAGGTGCCGCTCGTGGCAAGGCTGTACGACAACGTCACTGTGCTGTCGGGCAGCGACGCAACCGCCGGGCGCCTGCTGTCCGCGCTCGACGGGGCCTGGCTGGCGCACATTGCCGCGCACGGCAGGTTCCGCGCGGACAGTCCGCTGTTCTCCTCGCTGCGGATGGCTGACGGGCCGCTCACCGTGTACGACTTCGAGCAGCTGGGCCGGGCGCCCTACCGGCTGGTGCTGTCGAGCTGCGACTCCGGCGTTCTGACGCCCACGGGTGCCGACGAGCTGCTCGGCCTGGTCAGCAGCCTGCTGCCGCTGGGCACGGCCGGGATCGTGGCTGGCGTGGTGCCGCTCAACGACCGGGCCGTCGTACCGCTGATGGTGGACCTGCACCGCCGCCTGCGGTCAGGTCAAAGCCTGGCGGAATCGATTTACAACGTCAGGCAGGATCACGACGGTGATCCAGGGCAGCGGGCCGCGGCCCTGTCGCTGCTCGCGCTTGGCGCGGGCTGAGCCTTGCCGCGGCTGGGCTGGGTCACAGCGTGATCCAGCCGGTCAGGGCCTCGGTGCCGGCCGCGGTCTGGCAATAAAGCCGGAACGGGCGTGACGGGATCGGACGGATCGCGAAGCACCCAATCTCATCGGCGGGAACGGCCGTTTCTGGTCCGTCCGCGAGCTGGACCCGGACCGTGCCGCGCTGGGCCGGGACGATCTGGCCGAGCAGCGAGTCGTCGCTGACCTCCAGTTCGATCACCAGATCGGGCGCAGTGAACGTGAGCGCGCGGATTGACGCGGCCTCGGCTCGCAAACTCGGCTCGTAGAGCGTGTCCCGGCTGGAGTCGTAGGTCAGCTGGGCTAGCTCGGCGTCGATGTTGTGCCACGCGAACGCGCTTTTGCCGGCTTGGACGAACTCGGGCGGCACGGCCTGGCGGGCGCGCACGGCTTCCCGGAGCGCGGCGACCAGCTCATCATCGTCCCAGCGATCAGACAAAGAACTCACCTCCCGACCTGCTTGACTTCAACATCCTGAGCCTCGTCGGTCAGGAACCCGGCCAGATGCGGAGACTGGCGGAGCCGGTCAAGGCAGCGGGCACGGATCGGCCCGATGCTGCCTACTGCAATGCCAAGCGCGGCGCTGATCTCCGCGTAAGCCGACGGCGGATCGCTGATCAGCATGGATATCAGCTCGCGGCAGCGATCGGGAAGCTCCGCCAGCGCCGCGCGGATCGCCGCGTTGCGCTCGGCCTCGATCAGCTCCTGCTCGATCGTGGCCGCCGCCGGGTCGTCCGGCATCTGCTCGTCAGGCGGCAGGTCCGCGTGGTCCCGCCGGCGGCCTGCGCGCAGCACGCGAAGGCACTCGTGCCTGGTCGTTGTCGCCAGCCAGCCGGGCAGGGCCGCAGCCTCGCGCAGGCCGCCGATGTGCTCGACGAGGAGCAGCCATACGCTCTGGCCGACATCATCGATGTCCGCCCGGTCCAGCTGATAGCGCCGGCAGATGGACCAGACGAGCGGGGCGTACCGCTCGACGATCTCATTCCACGCCTCCTGGTCACCCTCGCCGACGCGGGTGACCAGGGCAGTGACCGACAAGTCCTCGCGCATAACATGCCCTCCGCGAGTCCCGCAGGATCGCGTGCCGTCCTGGTTGTATCACGAGCCGCTGCAACCTACTAGGACGGAGACGCGCGGGCGCGGCCTGATACACCCGCCGAGGCCCTGTATCAGCCGGGCGCGGTACCCGCTCTGTCCAAAGGCAAGCACCAGTAACCGATTTGGCGGGACCGCGGGCTGGAGGGTCACGTGGCAGAGCAGGCCGACAAGGCGCACATGGCATCCGGTGAGCTCGGAGATCTGGTTGCAGGATTCCGCGGCCGAGTCGTGGTCGTTTCATGGCTCGTGGTCGGCCTGGTGGCTGGCCTGATCGTCTGGCACGGTGCCTCGGCAGCTGCCGCGATCGTCGGCGCGATCGTCGGCGCAGCCGTGGCTGCCGGGCTTTTCGTGCTGGGATTCAGGCGATCGCGCCAGCTCGCAGTGCAGGTTTACTCCGGCGGTCTGGCCTATCGGGCCAAGGGGACGCAGGAAACCTGGGCATGGGATGACGTTCAGGAATTCTTTGTTCTTGCCGAAGAGCGAGAGATCCACGGGGCGCCGCACGGGGTAGCGGACGCGATATTTTCGACGCTACTCGAGGCTTTGGTGAAGCTGCTGCTGCCGAAGGCGGTCAAGTTCACGGTGAAGTACCGGATTTGCCGTCCTGGCCATCAGCGCACGTTCGACTCGCTGATCAGTGGCCAGGCGCGTCTCGGTGCAACGGTCGAGCACTTTGTCACGCAGGCACAGCTGCCCAAGGCCCTGGCCTCGTTCGGATCCGGGGAGGCAGTCCGGTTCGGGGACCTGTGGCTCGGGCCAGACGGGCTCACGTACGCCAGCGCAAAGCGTCAGCGGTTCTTGCCATTGAGCGCGCTCACCGGCGTCTCGGTCACGCGGTACGACGTGAAAGTGCACCAGGCGGGGCACAGGCTCGCCTGGCTGATCGCCAAGCGGTCGTCCGTGCCGAACGCCGCCGTCCTGGCCGGGCTGGCGGAGCACATCGTGGCCGCGCGAGACGCCAATGACGGGAACGAGGCCGCCGGCCAGCTCCCCGCAGGCAGCGGAACCCAGTCTTAGCGGTGCCGCGACAGCCGGGGAATCGCGGACACGTCGCGCACGACCTGGCGCGGCTCTGGGTTCAGGTCGAGCCACCACGCCTGCTCTGGTTCCCAGCTCGGGTCAGGCCGCCGGAAGTTCTCCCAGTTGGGATCCGGCGGCGTGGGCGTCTCCCAGTCCGTCCGGCGCCGCAGCTCTTCTCGCTGCTGCCGGTACTCGTCCTGCGGCGACTCGCGCGGGTGCCGGGTCATGGCCGCCTCCAGTTAAGCGCGAAGGTGCTTGGGGCCAGAGTACGCCCGGATATTACGGACGGTAAGGGCTATGTACGCTCCCGCAGCAGGTCGCGGGGCGGCGGGCTCGCCTGCGGCAGTGCGTCGCGGCGCGGGTATCCTCACGGGCGTGCCCGCTGCCCCGGTCCGCTATCAGTCAGCCGAGGAGGACAGCGGACGCTGGGAGGGCTTCCCGTTCCGTCCCGGCGACATCGTGATCAGCACGAGATCGAAGACCGGGACCACCTGGGTGCAGATGATCTGCGCGCTGCTTATCTTCCAGACGCCAGAGCTGCCCGCTCAGCTCGGCAGCCTGTCGCCGTGGCTCGACCACACGATCGCGCCGCGCGAGGAGGTGGTGGCCCTGCTGGAGGCGCAGCAGCATCGCCGGTTCATCAAGACGCACACGCCGCTGGACGGAATCCCTGTCGACCCCCGCGCCACCTACCTGGTCACGGCTCGGCACCCGCTCGACATGATCGTGTCGCTAATCCACCAGGGCGACAACATCGACCGCGCGGCAGTGCGGCGGCTCACCGGCCAGCCAGAGCCGCCGCCGCCCTCCCCGGCGCCCGCCGCGCCGCCGCGGCCGCTGCGCGAGCGGGTGCTGCGCTGGATCGACCGCGACAGCGACCCGCGCGAGGACATGGACGGGCTGCCCGGTCTCATGTGGCACCTGCGCGACGCGTGGGCAAGGCGCGGCGAGCCGAACGTGCTGCTGATCCACTACGACAACCTGTCTGCTGATCTGGACGGCCAGATGCGCTGGCTGGCCGGCCGGCTCGGCATCGACGTTCCCGCGCAGGCATGGCCGGCGCTGGTCCAGGCCGCCACCTTCGAGAGCATGCGATCACGGGCCAGCCAGGTGGTGCCGTCCCCAGCGCTGCTGAAGAGCAGCGCCGCATTCTTCCGCCGCGGGACCTCAGGCGCCGGACGTGAGCTGCTCACCGCCGGGGAACTAGCGCGCTACCACGCGCGAGTGGCTGAGCTGGCACCGCCTGACCTGCTCGCATGGCTGCACGCGCCGGGAGGCCAGGCCGGCTAGTGGCTGCTCAGAGCCGCTCGATGATGGTCACGTTCGCCTGCCCGCCGCCCTCGCACATGGTCAGCAGGCCGTACCGGCCGCCGGTCCGCTCCAGCGACGACAGCAGGGTGGTCAGCAGCCGCGCGCCAGTAGCGCCGAGCGGGTGGCCAAGCGCGATCGCGCCGCCGCACACGTTGACCCGGTCGAGGTCCGCGCCGGTCTCCCGCTGCCAGGCCAGCACCACGCTGGCGAACGCCTCGTTGATCTCGACCAGGTCGATCCGGTCCAGCGTGAGCCCGGTCCGCCGCAGCGCGTGCGCGGTCGCGGCGATGGGCGCGGTCAGCATCAGCACCGGGTCGTCGCCGCGCGCGCTCATGTGGTGGATCCTGGCGCGCGGCGTCAGCCCGTGCGCCGCGATCGCCGCCTCGCTCGCGATGAGCAGCGCCGCGGCGGCATCGGCGATCTGGCTCGACAGGGCCGCGGTGATCGCGCCGTCCTCCCGCAGCGGCTTGAGAGCTGCCATTTTCTCCGGCGAGGTGTCCCGGCGGGGGCACTCATCGAGGGAAACGGGGCCGTACGGGATGATCTCGCCCGCGAAGTAGCCGCTGTCGGTGGCGTGCACGGCACGCCGGTGGCTGGCGAGCGCGAACGCCTCCATGTCGGCCCGGCTGATGGCCCACTTCTCCGCTATCAGGTCAGCGCCACGGAACTGGGAGATCTCCTCGCTGCCGTACCTGTCCCGCCAGCCGGCCGACCCGCTGAACGGGTCCTGGAAGCCGAACTGCTGGCCTGCCAGCATGGCCGCCGCGATCGGGATCTGGCTCATGTTCTGCACGCCGCCGGCCACGACTAGGTCCGCGGTCCCGCTCAGCACCGCCTGCGCGGCGAAGTGCACGGCCTGCTGCGACGAGCCGCACTGGCGGTCCACCGTGACGCCGGGGACGGCCTCGGGCAGGCCCGCTGCCAGCCAGGCCGTGC
This sequence comes from Streptosporangiaceae bacterium, assembly GCA_035621915.1. Lineage (GTDB taxonomy): Bacteria > Actinomycetota > Actinomycetes > Streptosporangiales > Streptosporangiaceae > JAJYUU01. Next base: position 3,669 of record DASPWG010000068.1, on the reverse strand, counting down.
GCGCGATGTCGCCGGCCTGCGGGCCAAGCGTGTCCACGCATCCGAAGATCACGTCGTCGACCGCGAGCGGATCGATCGCCGTCCTTTCCACCAGATGGGACAGGACGTGCGCGCCGAGATCGGCGGGATGCGCGGCCGCAAGGCCGCCGCCGCGCCTGCCGACCGGGGTGCGGACCGCGTCGATGATGTACGCCTCGGCCACCAGAGCCTCCAGGGTCTAGAACGTGTTTCAGTTTACTAGAACAGCTCTGGCCGCTGGCCCTGCTGGAATCGGGATGGCGCTGGCGCTCCGAGCTTCGGCACATAGGGCACGGCGTCGTTGACGCAGACATAGGCGTCGACCCACCATTGCAGGACTTTCGCGTCGATCTCGCCTTCGCCGACGATGAAGCAGGTGTTGAGCCAGCGCAGCGGCTCGTGCTCGGTGATCAGCTGCACCCGGCCCGCGATGGCCCGCCGCGGCTCCGGCCACTCGCCGTCGATGCTCAGCCCAGCGAACGCCAGCAGCAGTTCGCCACCGTCGTCGGCCTTGATGACCCCACGCAGGTCCGGGGTCCAGACCCCGTCCTCGCGCCGCTCCGGCGTGTTGACCCAGCTCAGCGCGCCCTGGAAGACGTCACCGGTGACGGTGCCCTCGCCTGTCCCGTAGCCGAACTCCTGCTCGCTGCCGCCGTCTGACCGCTGGTAAGGCGCCTGCCAGCAGGAGTCGCCGGTGTAGCGCATGGTGATCCGGCAAAGATGCTCGAGTCGCATGACTGAAGTACTACCCCGGCCGGCCCGCTCTGCCCAGCAAGCGCGGCGGTTTGCCGGTCTGGTCCGCCGAACGCGTCCGCCGCTAGACTCCACTAGAACACGTTCTAGAAGCAGGGGCACGGATGCAGATCAGCTACACGCCCGAGCAGGAGCGGCTGCGCCAAAAGCTGCGGGAGTACTTCGCCGGACTGATGACGCAGGAGCGCCGTGCCGGGCTAGCCACGACTGACGGTGAGTACGGCGACGGCGTGGCGTACAAGGAGGTCGTCCGCCAGCTGGGCAAGGACGGCTGGCTCGCGCTCGGCTGGCCGTTGGAGTACGGCGGCCAGGGCCGCTCGACGCTCGACCAGCTGATCTTCACCGACGAGGCGGCAGTCGCGGGCGTGCCGGTGCCGTTCCTGACGATCAACACGGTCGGCCCGACGATCATGCGGTTCGGCACGCCGGAGCAGAAGGAGTACTACCTGCCGCGGATCGCGGCCGGCGAGGTGCACTTCTCGATCGGTTACTCCGAGCCGGAGGCCGGGACGGACCTAGCGTCGCTGCGGACTCGGGCGGTCCGCGACGGTGACGAGTACGTGATCAACGGCCAAAAGATGTGGACCAGCCTGATCCAGCACGCGGACTACGTCTGGCTGGCCTGCCGGACCGACCCGGAGGCGCTGCGGCACAAGGGGCTGTCGATCATCATCGTGCCGACCGACGCGAAGGGCTTCTCCTGGACCCCGGTGCGCACCGTCGCCGGGGTGACGACAAGCGCCACCTACTACGCCGACATCCGGGTGCCGGTCGGCAACCTCGTCGGCGAGGAGCACAAGGGCTGGCCGCTTATCACCAACCAGCTCAACCATGAGCGAGTCGCGCTGACGTCCGCTGCACCGGTCATGACGGCGCTGGCCGAGGTCACCAACTGGGCGCGATCGACCAAACTGCCTGACGGGCGCCGGGTCATCGACCAGGAGTGGGTCCAGCTCAACCTGGCCAGGGTGCACGCGAAGGCCGAGGTACTCAAGCTGATGAACTGGCGGATCGCCACGCAGGCCGGGCCGCTCGGACCGGCCGCCGCGTCCGTCACCAAGGTGTACGGCACCGAGCTCACCATCGAGGCTGCCCGGCTGATGATGGAGGTCCTCGGTGCGGACGCCGAGGTCAGGGCCGGTTCGCCGGGCGCGCTGCTCGCTGGCCGGATTGAGCGCATGCACCGCGCGGGCCTCATCCTCACCTTCGGCGGCGGCACCAACGAGGTGCAGCGTGACATCATCGGCGCCGCCGCGCTCGGCCTTCCCCTCAACCGCCGGTAAGCGAGGCACCGATGGACTTCACCTTGACCCAGGCCCAGGATGACCTCGGCGCGCTCGCTCGCAAGATCCTCACCGACCACACCGTGCAGCGGCCGCGGGAAGGGACCGGGTTCGACCCGGCGCTGTGGGCCGACCTGGCCACCACCGGCGTGCTGTCGGCTGCGCTGCCCGAGTCGGTCGGCGGGGTCGGCCTCGGCCTGCTCGAGCAGTGCACCGTGCTGGCCGAGATCGGCCGGGCCGTGGCTGCTGCGCCCTACCTTGCCTCGATCGTGCTCGGCGCGTCAGCCATCGCCAGCTTCGGTACCGCGGAGCAGCAGGAGCAGTGGGCCGAGCCTGCCGCCCGCGGTGACGTCGTGCTGACTGCCGCGCTGGCAGAGCAGGAGCACACCGTGGCAGAGCAGACTGCCGATGGCTGGCTGCTAGCCGGGGCGAAGACGACCGTCGACGCGGGCGCGTTCGCGGATCTGATGCTGGTGCCCGCCGCGACCGCGGCCGGCCCTGTTGTGCTCCTGGTCGCCGCCAGCGACCCCGGCGTGCGGGTGACGCCGCAGCAGGTCACGGGCGGGGACGGCAGCGCGCTGCTCGAACTTGACGCAGTCGCGCTGCCCGCAGCGCGCCTGCTGGGCGAGGGGCCTGGCATCGTCCAGTGGCTGGAAGACCGCGCGACCATCGGCTTGTGCGCGCTGCAGCTTGGCGTGACCGAGCGCGCGCTTGAGCTAACAGCCGCGTACGCGCAGAACAGGCAGCAGTTCGGCAAGCCGATCGGCAGCTTCCAGGCGGTCGCGCAGCGGCTCGACGACGGCTACATCGACGTGGAGGGCCTCCGGCTGACCCTGTGGCAGGCGGCCTGGCGGCTGGACAACGACCTGCCCAGCCAGACCGAGCTGGCCACCGCGAAGTTCTGGGCGGCCGAGGCCGGCCATCGGGTGGCGCACAGCGCGGTGCACATCCACGGCGGCGTCGGCATCGACATGGAAGGCGAGGTGCACCGGTACTTCGTCGCGGCCAAGCACAACGAGTTCGCGCTCGGCGGCGCGACCGCCCAGCTACTGCGGATTAGCTCGAGCCTCGCGCAGTAGCTACCGGCGCAGGCTCGCCAGGCCGCCGTCGACCGGGATGACCGCGCCGGTCAGGTAGCGGCCGGCCCGCGAGGACAGGTAGATGACCGCGCCCGCCATGTCGTCGGGGTCACCGACCCGGCCGAGCGGCACACTCGCGGAGATCGCCGCGCGCGTCCTCGGGTCGTCGAGCGCGAACGCCATCATCTTGCTGTCGAACGGGCCGGGTGCGATCGCGTTGACGGTGATCGACTCGGGCGACAGCTTGCTAGCCAGGTGCCGGGTCAGCATGTGCACGCCGGCCTTGGTCGTGCTGTAGGCGTAGCACTCCATCGCCGGGATGCCGATGCCGTCGATCGAGCCGACGTTGATCACCCTGGCCGGGTCCTCCGGGGTGGCAGCGGCGCGCAGCAGTGGCAGGCTCAGCACCGTCAGCCGGAACAGCGCCTTGACGTTGATGTTCCAGAGCTTGTCGAACGCGTCTAGCGGATAGTCCTCCAGCGGAGCGCCCCAGGTGGCGCCCGCGTTATTAACAAGGACGTCGAGCCGCTGCTCGC
>DASPWG010000067.1:0-5076 GCA_035621915.1 Streptosporangiaceae bacterium | reverse complement strand
ATCGTTGCCGTCTCCGCCGCGTCGATGGCCATCGTCGGATGGCTCTTCCTCTCCACGACCCTCGTCTTTTGATCGAAACGACGGCCGCCCGCCCCATCCCGGTCCGGCACGCCGGTGTGTCCCGGGCGCCGTGTCGCAGGACCTGGAGGCTTCCATGCCAGTGCCCCTGTCACCGCGCGAGCTAGCCGAGGTCGCGGCAACCCTGCGCAGTGCCGGCTGCGTCTTCGCCGAGGAGGAGGCGACGTTGCTAGCCGGCGCGGCGGACACGCCCGAGAAGCTCGACGCGATGGTGCGCGACCGGAGCGCGGGCCTGCCGGTCGAGCAGGTCGTGGGCTGGGCGGAGTTCGGCGGCCTGCGGATCCTCGCTGACCGGGGCGTCTTCGTTCCCCGCCGCCGCAGCGAGTTTCTGGTGCGCACCGCTGCGGATCTGCTCGCGGGGTCCGCGGCCGCAACCCGGGCGCCGGTGATCGTGGACATGTGCTGCGGGACGGGGGCAGTCGGCCTCGCCCTTGCCGCGCGAACCGGAGCGGCTGAACTGCACGCGGCCGACATTGACCCGGTAGCGGTGGCGTGCGCGCGCCGGAACCTGGCCGGCGCCGGCCCGGGCACGGCCGCGGGCACCGTGTACGAGGGCGACTTGTACGATCCGCTGCCAGCGAGCCTGCGCGGCCGGGTCGACATCCTCCTCGCCAACGCGCCGTACGTGCCAACCGCCGAGATCGCGCTGATGCCGCACGAGGCCAGGGTGCACGAGCCGCGCGTCGCCCTGGACGGCGGGCCGGACGGGGTGAGCTTGCACCGCAGGATCGCTGCCGGAGCCCCGGACTGGCTGGCCTCCGGCGGCCTGCTGCTGATCGAGACCAGCCAGCGCCAGGCCGCCCTGACCGCGGCGGCCGTGTCGGCCGCTGGCCTGTCAGCGCGGACGGTTAGCGATGAGGACTGGTCGGCCACCGTGGTGATCGGCGGCCCGGCCGGCTAAGTGCTCTGCGCCCGGAGCCGGGCGAACTCCTCCGCAAGCTGGGCCGCGCTCCAGTGGGCGTTCAGGCCGCTCGGGTTAGGGAGGATCCAGACCTGACTCGTGCCGATGCGCTCGGGCTGCGGCCCGACGCCGGCGCGAGGCTGGCCGAACGCCGCGCGGTAGGCCGTGACGCCGAGGACCGCGAGCCAGCCCGGCTGCAGCCGCCTGGTGAGCGCTTCCAGCCGCTTGCCGCCCGCCCGCAGCTCAGCCGGGCTGAGCTCGTCGGCTCTGGCCGTGGCGCGCGCGACGACGTTCGTGATGCCCAGGCCGAGCGCGGGCAGCAGGTCCTGCTCGTCGGGCCGGAGCAGCCGGTCGGTGAACCCGGACTGGTACAGGGCGGGCCAGAACCGGTTCCCCGGCCTGGCGAAGTGGCGGCCCGTGGCCGCTGAGTACAGGCCGGGGTTGATGCCGGAGAACAGCACGCGCAGGCCCGGTCCGACCACATCGGGCACGGTCAGTGCCGTTGCGGCCGCAACCTCGGCTCGGGTCGGCCGCCTGGCGGCGGGCCTGTCACGCCGTGGCGCGGTCTGCGGTGCGGGCACGGCAGCCAGCGTAGTGCCGGAGAATGAGCTGGTGATCAGCGTCGACCCTGAGCGGTTCGAGCAGATGGTGGCGACCGCGCTGGACGGGCTGCCGCCCGAGTTCGGCGACCGGATGAAGAACGTCGCCGTCCTCGTCGAGCACGGACCTGGGCCGCGGGGCCTGCTCGGCCTGTACGAGGGCGTACCGCTGACCAGCCGGACCACGAACTACGCTGGCGTGCTGCCAGACCGGATCACCATCTACCAGCGGGCCATCTGCGCGATCTGCGACTCCGAGGAGGAAGTCGTCGAGCAGGTCCGCCGTACCGTGATCCACGAGGTCGGGCACTACTTCGGCATCTCCGACGCGCGGCTGCGGGAGCTCGGCTGGTGAGACAGCCTGCGCCTGGCCACGGCCAGTCGGCCTACACAAGCTGAGTCGCGCCGAATACTAGCGCGATGACCGAGCCGCCAAGCCACACCCGGTACCAGAAGCCATGCGGCACCCTTGTCATGCCGCGCAGCAAGTCGGAGTCCGCCGAGCCTGTGCGCCGCCGCCTGACGCCACGGACGCTCGAGACGAGCAGGAACCAGGCGATGGCGTACGCGGTGAGTACCTGGACGCCGACGGCAGCGAATCCGGTGACGAGGAAGAGCAGCACCAGAACGGCCATCACTACGACGAAGCTGAAGAACTTGCGCAAGCTCACGAGGATCGCGATCAGGCCGAGCACGCTGATCCACAGCACGGCGACGATGTGGCCGATCCTGATCAGCTCGGCCGCACCGATCCCGAATGCGCTCGGACCGAGGTAGCCGATGAAGGCGACGGAGAAGTTGCCGAGCGCGCCGGCCTTACCGCTGGTGTGGGTCACGCCCGCGGCGTCGCGGCGCATGAGCTCGATCGAGTCGATCCTGTTGCCGATAGCCGACGCCAGGGTCGCGTGCGCGCCCTCGTGCGCCATCGTGGTGAGATACCGGGCAATCAGCCAGATCTCGTCAATGGCGGTCGCGCCAACGGCGACCAGGGCAAGCAGCACGGATACCGGGCCGGTCAGGTGGCCCTGGACCTGGCCTATCCGGGCCAGGGACGCGGCGATCTTGGATCCCGTCATCGCGCTCGCTCACTCCACCCCGAGGCTTCCCTTCGCGGCAGCCTCGAACAGCCGGAACGGCAGGAGCCGCTTGGCGATCAGCCCGACCCGCTCACTGGCCTTGCCCACGGAGACCCGGCGGGGCGGGCGGCGCGCGTCCAGAACCCGCTGCACGGCGATGGCGACATCGGCGGGCGGCGCGCCGTTGCGCTCGTCGCGCTCCATGACCGCTACCGCCTTCGCGGTGGCGGCCGCGTAGGCGCTGCCGCCGCCCGCGCCGGCCGCCGTCTTCCGGCTGGCGGTGAAGTCCGTGGCGAAGTTGCCAGGCTGCACGAGCGTCACCGCGATGCCGAAGGCCGCCACCTCATAGCCAATCGACTCGGCGAACCCCTCGAGCGCGAACTTGCTGGCGCTGTAGTACGCCTGGAACGGGATGCCGATCACCCCGCCCAGCGAGCTGAGCAGGACGATCCGGCCGGCGCCCTGCGCCCGCATGTGGGGCAGCACGGCCTGCGCCACCCGGACGCAGCCCCAGAAGTTCGTCTCGAACTGCGCCTTGGCCTCGGCGATGGTGGTGTCCTCGGCAGCCCCGGCTACGCCCCAGCCTGCCGCTGCTACGAGTGCGTCGATGTGACCGTGCTCTGCCGCCACGGCAGCCACGCCGGACTGCACTGCCTGGTCGTCGTCCACGTCCATGACCAGGCCGGCCCACCCCGTGCCGCCGGTGCCGCGACGGCTCGCCCCGATGACGGTCCACCCCGCTGCTGCCAGCCGGTCGGCACAGGCCCGGCCAAGGCCTGCCGACGCGCCGGTGATCAGCGCAACCCGTGAGGTCGTTCCCATGCGGGCTAGTTTGTCGCATCGTGGGCGGCATGTGTCAATGCCAGCCGGCGGCTCGCGGCGGCAGCGCACGCCGACACGCCGCGACGCTGCCGCCCGATGTCAGTGGGCCTGGCTACATTCGGTGTCCGTGACCGCCGCTCCCAGCATCCTGGACGGGCTCAACGCCGAGCAGCTGTCGGCCGCTACCCATCGCGGCGGGCCGCTGCTGATCCTCGCGGGCGCGGGTACCGGCAAGACAGGCACGCTCGTCGCGCGCGCCGCGTGGCTGCGGGAGCAGGGAGTACAGCCGAGCCGGATCCTGCTGCTGACGTTCACCAGGCGGGCCGCCGACGACATGCTCGCACGGGCTCAGCCGCCCGGCGGCGAGGCCGGCGAGCGGATGCTCGGCGGCACATTCCACGCTGTCGCGCACCGCGTCATCCGTGCGCACGCCGAGGCGTTCGCGCTGCCACCGGAGTTCAGCGTGATCGACACCGCCGATGTCGCCGACATCATGGACACGCTGCGCGACGAGCACGGTCTCGTCGGGATCGGACGGCGGGCGCCCCGCGCTGCTACCTGCGCCGACATCTACTCGCGCTGCGTGAGCACGGGCACCCGGCTGCCCGAGGTGGTGGCGGCGGGCTACCCCTGGTGCGTGCCGTTCACTGATCAGCTGGCCAGCCTCTTTACCGCCTTCGTCGGCTTCAAGCGCCAGCATGGCCTGGTCGACTTCGACGACTTGCTGCTGCTGTGGCGGGCAGCGCTGGCCGACCCGGCAGCGGGCGCGGCGCTGCGCGGGCTGTTCGATGTGGTGCTCGTCGACGAGTACCAGGATGTCAACGCGGTCCAGGCCGACATCGTGCGGCTGCTGCGTCCCGGCGGTGACGGGCTGACGTGCGTGGGCGACGACGCCCAGGCCATCTACGCCTTCCGCGGCGCCGATCCTGAGCACCTGCGCGCGCTTTCGGCCAGCTTCGCCGACCTGGCGGTGATCAGGCTCTCGCGCAACTACCGCTCCAGGCACCAGGTCCTGGAGCTTGCCAACGTAATCAGGCCGCAGGCGGGCGGCCTGGAGCTCACCCTGTCCGCCGAGCGCGGCCAGGGCCACCCGCCGCTGCTGGTCCGCTGCCATGACGAGGCGACCCAGGCACGGGAGATCTGCGCGCGCGTGCTAGCCGAGCACGAGGCGGGCCTGCAGTTCCGGCAGCAGGCCGTGCTGGTCAGGGCCGCGCAGCACAGTGACCTGCTCGAGGTGGAGCTGACCGCGCGCGGGATCCCGTATGTCAAGTACGGCGGCCTGCGGTTCACCGAGGCCGCGCACGTCAAGGACTTCCTGGCGGCGGCCAGGGTGGTGGCCAACCCGGCCGACCAGCTTGCCTGGTTCCGCCTCATCCGGCTGCACGAGGGCATCGGCCCGGTCCTTGCCCAGCGGGTGCTCGACGCCCTGCGCGTCAGCGAGCCAGGGCCGTTCACCCGCTGGCCCGCCGCGCAGGAGGCGCTACCGCAGCGGGCCAGGCAGGCGCTGACCGCGACAGTGCTTGGCCTGGCCGATGCGGCCGGGCTGGGCGGCACCGCTGAGTGCGCGACGGCGATCCTGGCCGCGCTGCGCGATCCGCTG
>DASPWG010000066.1:0-39416 GCA_035621915.1 Streptosporangiaceae bacterium | reverse complement strand
AGCGACTCGAAATCCACCGTCACGCAGAACGGGGTGCCGATCTCGTCCTGACGGCGGTAACGGCGACCAATGGCGCTGGCGTCGTCGAAGTCGGTGTTCCAGTGCTGACGCAGGACCGCGGCGATATCCCTGGCCTTAGGTGACAAGTCGGCGTTCCTGGACAGCGGCAGCACCGCGACCTTGATCGGTGACAGCCTCGGGTCAAGCCGCAGCACCGTGCGCTTTTCCATCTTGCCCTGGGCGTCGGGCGCCTCGTCCTCGGCGTAGGCCTCCAGCAGGAAGACCAGCATGGTCCGGTCGACTCCGACCGCAGGCTCGATCACGTAGGGGATGTAGCGCTCGCTGGTCTCCGGGTCCAGGAAGGACAGGTCCTGGCCGGAGGCCTTGCTGTGCGTGCTGAGGTCATAGTCGGTGCGGTTGGCGATGCCCTCCAGCTCGCCCCACTCGCTGCCGGGGAAGTCGAACCGGTACTCCAGGTCGACGGTCCGCTTGGAGTAGTGCGACAGCTTGTCCTTCGGGTGCTCGTACCGCCGCAGGTTCTCCTTGCTGAGCCCGAGGTCGAGAAACCACCCCTCGCGCGCGTCGATCCAGTACTCGTGCCATTTCTCGTCGGTGCCTGGCTTGACGAAGAACTCCATCTCCATCTGCTCGAACTCGCGCGTGCGGAAGATGAAGTTCCCCGGCGTGATCTCGTTCCTGAACGACTTGCCGATCTGCGCGATCCCGAACGGCACCTTCTTGCGCGAGGTCTGCAGCACGTTCTTGTAGTTGATGAAGATGCCCTGCGCCGTCTCCGGCCGCAGGTAGGCAAGGCTGGAGGAGTCCTCGACCGCGCCGAGGTGGGTGGTCAGCATCGTGTTGAACATGCGCGGCTCGGAGAAGGCGCCCCTGGTCCCGCAGTTCGGGCAGGCCAGGTCGGCCAGGCCGTGCTCAGGCGGCTGCCCGTGCTTCTCCTCGTAGGCCTCGATCAGGTGATCGGCCCGGTAACGCTTGTGGCAGGACTCGCACTCGGTCAGCGGGTCGACGAACTGCGTCACGTGCCCGCTGGCCTGCCACACCTCAGGCGCCAGGATGACACTGGAGTCCAGGCCCACGATGTCGTCACGCAGCGTGACCATCGACCGCCACCACTGGCGCTTGATGTTGGTCTTCATCTCCACGCCGAGCGGGCCATAGTCCCAGGCCGCACGCAGCCCGCCGTAGATCTCACTGGACGGGAAGACGAACCCCCGCCGCTTAGACAAGCTGACGATGGTTTCCATGCGATCGCTGCGACGTGCCATCTAAGTGTCTCCCATCCGGCTGGCGGTCGGCGGTCCTGCGTTTGTGACGTGCGCGAAGCCCTGGTAGAGGGCAGCGGTGGTCCCAGCTTAGCGGCCTGACCCGGCGTCCGTCGCCAGAGTTTGGGTCGCCACAACGGGACAACTGCCTGGTAACGGGCGGTAATCTTGGTGGCAGCCTTCTTTGATCGAAACGGCTGGCGTCCTGCGCTGGCCAGAAGGGCCGGCGGGAGTGAGCACTAACCGGGCAGCAAGGCAGCGGCAGCGGTCACGGCCGCGCGTCCGGCCGCTGCCGGGCAACACTCTGTACACCCCCCAGGCGTCGCCGGCGCGGGCCGCCGCTGAGCGGCGCAGCGCCCGCCCGCTGCTGTTCCTGCACCAGCTTCCCGCCTGGGTGGCTCCGGTAGTCGCCGTGGTCCTGCTGATCGCGGGGCTGGCCGCACGCGGACCCGTCGGTGCGGTCTGTCTCGTCGGCGTGGCCGCGGCGCTTGGCTGGCTCGCCTCGATGTCCTGGCCGCGGCTGTCGGCCGGCGGCCGCGCTGGTCGCCTGGTCATCGTGGCCGCCATGCTCGGCCTGGCCGCCTGGCAAGCCACCCGTTGAGCCACCGGCCGGCTCGGGCCCGGATCAGCGGCGCAGGATGATCAGGAATTCCGCTATCCCCTGATCGGCAAGCGAGCCCAGGAAGCCCAGGCCACCGGGACTGGCGATGCGCCAGCGGGCGAACGCGACCTGGATCGAGCCGGCGACCTGCAGGGCCGCGCCCGACCGGCGGCCAGCCAGGATGACAGTCACGGGCAGGGCCAGGCCGCGCAGCGACAGCACGCCGGGCGCGGCCAGCCGGATCGTCGCGCCAGCCGCGAAGGCAGGACTGAGCTGCACCGGGCGGGACAACGTGAACGTAGCATCCGGGTACCTGGCCGTCGCCAGGCTGCGGGCGAGCTGCTCCTCCGTCTTGCCGTCGACCCTGATGTCGGCAAGGCCGACGGTCAGCCGGGCTCGGGTGACGGTATCGCCAGCTAGCGCGATCGTGCCGGTCACCGCGGAGGTTCTGCCGACGACATCGTTGCCGAAGCCGAGCGCTGACTCGCGGATCCGGAACCCGGCCACCGATCCGGCCGCCACCTGCCACGTGCCGCCCAGCGGACCGGACGGCCGCGCAGCAGCACCGGCGGGCAGCCGCAGCGGCGCCGGCGCGGGCTGCTCGACGAAGGCAGCGACACCGCCAGCAAGGAGCACGACCACCACCACGAGGCCGGCCGTCAGCCAGCGGAGCCGGCGTCTCCTGCGCGGTCTGGCACCGCGCGGGTCACCGAGCGGAGTCACGGCCCTGGCCTGAGCGTTCATCGTTCCTCTTCCTCACTTCGGGCTTGTGCGTCCCCTGCCCGCCCGGCGGGCACGACTTCGAAGACCGGGTACTGCGCGGCGATGGCAGCAAACCGCGCGAGCGGCGCGTGCCGGTCGACGGGGACGTGCGGGCGCGCGCCTGGCACCTGGTTCAGGTATCTCTTGAGCACTGGCGCCCGCTCCTGCTCAGGAAGCTCAGCAAGCTGGCAGCGGACCGTACGGCGACGCCGGAGGACGACCTTCCCGTCGGCGGCGCGGACGTTCTGGACCCAGTTGCACCGATCGCCGAGCATCGGCACCAGGTACCAGCGGCCGTCGAGGTCGGCCATGCCGAGCGGAAATCTTGTCAGCCGGCCGGTATGGCGGCCGGCGACCTCCAGCGTTACCCACCGCCGGGGCATCACCCCGAGGGCGATGACGTCGGCCCACAGCCGCGCCTGCCGCCGTGCCGCTGGTCCCGCACGGCCGCCCGGGTACATCGCCCGGAGTTCGCCGGCTGTGTGAAACGGCCAGATGCCCATCTCATCGCTCCCTGCCTCGCTCAAGGTCTGCAGTACGATCGTGGCAAGGAGCAGGACTTGAGATACAGAGTCTAAAGTCCTAAGAGTGACTCAGGGGCAGGGTGACTTGAGTGAGCGGCGAGCAGGCAGGAAGGCCGACCGGACTGGCCAGACGTGCCCGGCGGCTATCGGATGCGGAGACCGGCCAGCGGATGCTCGCGGCGGCCCTGGACATGGTGCGCAGTGCCGGGCTGACCGTGAGCCTGGAGCACATCAGCTTCGAGGAGGTCATCAGGGCCGCCGACGTGTCGCGCAGTTCCGCCTACCGCCGCTGGCCGCACAAGGACCTGTTCTTCAGTGACCTGGTCAGGGAACTCGCCGCGCGCGACACCACGCCGGCGCTCGCCGCTGACGAGCTCACGCTGATCAGGCAGATAGTTGCCGAGCACACGGACTGGCTGGCCGATCCGGGCCGTCGGCATGACCTTGTGATCGAGTTGTTCAGGCAGCTGCCGCTGCTGGACTTCCAGGCCTTCAGCACATCTGCAGGCTGGCGCACTTACATTGCGCTGACCGCGACGTATATGAGCATCTCCGACAGCACCCTGCGAGAGCAGGTGCAGGCGGCGATGGCCAATGCCGAGCAGGAGCGAATAGCCAGGGTCGCCAGGGCATGGGAACTGATGTGCGGCCTTCTGGGCTATCGGCTGCGGCCCGAGTGCGGCGCCACCTTCGAGACGGTCGCAACCCTCCTCAGCGCAACCTCCCGCGGCATCGCCATCATGGCGCTCTCACTGCCGGGCATCGGCGCCCGGCGGGCCGACGCGCGCCCCTTCGGCACCGCCATCACAGCGGAGTGGTCACTGCCCTCGCTGGGCCTGGCCTGCATCGCCACGGCATTGCTCGAACCCGACCCCGACCACACCTGGGACGCCGGTCAGGTCGCGCGACTGCACGAGCTGCTGGCCGCGCCGCCTGGCTGAAACCCGACATCTACCGACTGTGCCGGCTTCAGTAAGGGTCTGTCAACTTAGGTTGACGGTCCCAGCGCGGTCAACATAGATTGACGCTCATGAGCCAGCCGGAAGCCGAGAGCGCAGCGGCCGACGTAGTGATCGTGGGGGCTGGGCCGGTCGGGCTGATGCTCGCAGCCGAGCTGTGCCTGGGCGGCGTCGTTCCCGTCGTCCTGGAGCGGCTGCCCGAGATCAGCGACATCCCCAAGGGCAACGGCATGATCGGGGAGATAGTGCAGGTCCTCGACTACCGCGGTCTGCGCGAGCCCTTCAGCGCCGACGCGACCTACACCGGCCCGGTGCCCGGCTTTGACTTCGGCCCGCTGCAGCTGGACTTCTCCCGGCTTGGCGGCAGCCCGCTGCACGTCATGGCGATCCCGCAGCGGCGACTCGAGCTGCAGCTGGCCACCAGGCTGGAGGCACTCGGAGGCGGCATCACCCGATCCCGCGAGCTGACGGCGCTCGTCCAGGACGACGACCGGGTGACCCTTGACGTCCGCGGCCCCGAACGGGACTACCGGCTCAGCTGCCGGTACCTAGTCGGCTGCGACGGAGCCCGCAGCACGGTACGCAAGCTGGCTGGCATCGGCTTTCCCGGCGTGACCTCGGCCGAGCTGTCACGGATCGGCCGGGTCCGGCTGCCGGGCGCGACGGTCGATCACGGCACCGGGCAGGTCCTGGTGCCCGGCCTCGGCCCCTTGCGGCAGGGCAGGTTCGTCCGCACGCAGACCGGCCGGTACTCACTCGCCCCGCTGGCCATGGTGGATAAGAACGCGGCACCGGAGATGTTCATCGTCGCCACCGCCGAGGAGGAGCCGGGCGCCGACGCTGACTCGCCGCTGACCCTGGACGAGCTGCGGGCCAGCTTCCGGCGGGTGCTTGGCGCCGACCTGCCGATGACCGAGCCGCAGTGGCTGACCAAGACCGTCGGCAACAGCAGGCAGGCGGACCGCTACCTGGCCGGGCGCGTGCTGCTGGCCGGCGACGCCGCGCACATCTTCGGCTCAGGCGGCTCGCTCAACGTGGGGCTCCTGGACGCGGTCAACCTCGGCTGGAAGCTCGCGGCGCAGGTGCGCGGCGACGCCCCGGCGGGCCTGCTCGACAGCTATCACGCCGAGCGGCACGCCGCCGGAGAGCGGGCCCTCATGCACACGCGCGCGCAGCACGTGCTGGCGCAGGATGGCCTGTACACCGAGTCGTTCCGCACCCTGGTGGGCGAGCTGCTTGCGTACCCGGAGGTGGTGCGCCACCTCGGGCAGCTGATCGAGGGCTCCGACGTCCGCTACGCCGTGACCGCGGGCGCGGCCCGGCCGCATCCGCTGGCCGGGCTCCTCGCGCCCGACCTCAGGCTGAATACTCCCGGCGGCAGCGCGCGGGTGGCCGAGCTGCTGCACACGGCAAGGCCGGTGCTGCTGGACTTCACCGCTGGCCAGCGCGCGGCGGCCGCCGCGGCGGCCTGGGCCGGCCGGCTTGTCGTCGTGACCGCAGAGCCGCAGGCGCCGCCCGGTCCGGCCGATGCGCTGCTGATCCGGCCAGACGGCTACGTGGCATGGGCTGCCGGGCCAGGAGCGCCCGACCCCGCCGCCGGCCTGGCCGACGCCCTGCTCGCGTGGGTGCCCGGCGCACCGGGTGGCGGCAAGCGCGGCAGCGGTCCGTCCTAGATGCCGATGTCGTCGCCTGCGCTGCCGGTGCCCGCCCCCGCTGGCTCGCCGCCCGGCAGCGGGTTTGGCTCGGCGCCGCCGTAGCGGCGGTCCCGGCTGGCGAAGATCTCGCAGGCGTGCCACAGGTGCCGCCGGTCGAAGTCGGGAAACAGCGTGTCCAGGAACACGAACTCGGCGTAGGCGGACTGCCAGAGCAGGAAGTTCGACGTCCGCTGCTCCCCCGATGAGCGCACGAACAGGTCGACGTCGGGGATCTGCGGCTCGTCCAGGTAACGAGCAACCATCCGCTCATCGACCTTGTCCGGCTTCAGCCGCCCGGCCGCGACCTCCAGCGCGATCGCCTTCGCCGCGTCGGCGATCTCGGCGCGGCCGCCGTAGTTCACGCAGAACTGCAGCGTGAGCACCGAGTTGTGAACCGTCATCGCCTCGGCGTCCTCCAGCTCGGAGATCACGCTGCGCCATAGCCGCTGACGGCGCCCGGCCCACCGGATCCGCACCCCCATCGCGTTCAGCTCGTCACGGCGGCGGCGGATCACGTCCCGGTTGAATCCCATGAGGAAGCGGACCTCATCGGGCGAGCGGCGCCAGTTCTCGGTGGAGAAGGCATAGGCGGACAGGTAAGGGATGCCGAGCTCGATCGCGCCCATGATCACGTCGAACAGCGCGTATTCACCGGCCTTATGGCCCTCGGTCCGCGGCAGTCCGCGCTGCTTGGCCCAGCGGCCGTTCCCGTCCATCACCAGCGCTACGTGCCTGGGCACCAGCTCGCCGGGGATCTTGGGAGGCTGGGCGCCATCCCGGTGCGGGTAAGGCGGGAGGACCTCGCGGCCTGCCATCATGCATGCTCCACGTGCCTGAGCGAGCGGATCGAGTGCTCCAGGTGCCATTGCAGGTAGGCGGCCGTCAGGCCGCTGCATTCCACCTGATGACGGCGCTCACTGGCATCGGCATGGGCCCAGTCCCCGCGCAGCAGCGCGCTCATCAGGGCCACGGTACCTGCGGCCGGCGTGGCCGCTCCCGGCACCCGGCAGGACTGGCACGTCAGCCCGCCGGAGGCCAGCCCGAAGGCGCGCAGCCCGCCCTGCGCCTGCGGCGCCGGCGTGCCGCAGACCGCGCACTCCTCCAGGGCCGGGGCGTACCCGGCCACCGCGAGGGACCGCAGCAGGTAAGCGTCGAGCACCAGGCGCGGGTCGTGCACGCCCTCGACGAGCGCGCGCAGGCCACCCACGAGCAGCAGGAACTGCCGCAGCGACGGCTCCTTCTCCACCGGCGTCAGCTTCTCGGCCGTCTCCAGCATCGCGGTGCCAGTGGTGTAGCGCGGGTAGTCGCCGGCCAGTTGCTCCCCGTATGGACGAAGTGTCTCGGCCTGCGTGATCACGTCCAGCGACCTGCCCGTGTACAGCAGCAGGTCCACGTGCGTGAACGGCTCGAGCCGCGCGCCGAACCGGGACTTGGTCCGCCGTACGCCCTTGGCCACTGCCCGGATCCGGCCGGTCTTGCGGCCGAGCAAGGTGACAATGCGGTCGGCCTCGCCCAGCTTGTGGGTGCGCAGCACGATGCCATCGTCGGCGTATAGGGCCACAAGCCCATTCTCGCCCATGCGGGCGCGCAACCAGGCCGTCAGCGCGCGGGCGATCCGGCCTCGCATGCCGCGGGCCACCGGCCGGGAACAGGCGGGCGGGCCCAAGGCAAGGCCGCTGGCGGGCTCAGCCTGCTGCCGCGCTCTCCTCGGTCATCCAGATCACCCCGTGTGCCTGCGCGGGTGTCATCCCCAGGCAGGCAGCAATGTGCTTGGCCGCTCCCCGCTGCTCCGGCGACAGCTGGCCGTCGGCCAGCCCGACCCGGACGATCCCGGCCAGGAACCACTCGTGCGCCGGCATGATCAGCTGTATCGCCAGGGTCCCGAGCGCACTGGCCCGGTCACCGCCCGCGGCCTCCCTGGCCAGGTCCGCCGCGAGCGCGCGGTCTCCGTATCGGGGCACGCCGGCCGCCCTGACTGCATCGACCGCGCTGGCGCGGGCCACGGCGCTCGTGGCGTCGCCGGCGCACAGCATGGCGGCGACCGCGACACGGGTGGCCGCGGGCAGGGCGGACTGCATCTGGGCGGTGGTGGGAAGCGCCAGCACCTCGACCCGGTACCGCTGGCCGCAGGCGGTGCACTGGACGTGCTCGGGAATGCTGTCCAGCGGGAGGACCGGCAGAAAGAACACGTGCAGCCAGCGCCGGCCCGCGCACCTGCGGTACTGCCGGTCGCCGCCACACCGCTGGCAGTGCAGCACTCCGCGTCCGGTGATCCGGAAATGCAGGCCGAACCCTATGAATACCACCGACAGCTCCCCCCTGCCCCAGGGCCGCTCGCTCCCTAAGACATCAGCCCAGGTCCGCCGATCATCACACGTCCCGCGCAACTGGGCATCTCGATCCGTGAAAAGCATCAGCCCCTGGGGTAAATGAGTTGCCCATGCCCGGCCTGGCGAGTTGGCTGGCGGCCGTGCATATCGAGCGCTTCGACCCGCGAACCGATAATCAGCAGCTCAGGGCCTGCTATGAGATGGCGGTCGCCGGCCAGCCCGAAGACGATCCCTCCGTGCCGCCCGGGCCGTTTGCGGCATTCCGCGGCTGGTGGGGTTACGGCTTCGGCGGCAATCCGATGCAGGCCTGGCTTGCCAGCACCGACGCTGGCGAGCCCGTCGGCGGGTATCTCCTCGAGCTCCCGGAACGAGAGAACCGCGACAACGCCTTCGGCTTCGTGCTCGTGCAGCCGGCCCGGCGCCGGCGCGGCATCGGCACGGAACTGCTTGTGCACCTGGCGCGCCAGGTACAGGCGGACAGGTCGCTGCTGATGTCGGTGGCCAGGATCGGTTCTGCCGGGGACGCGTTCGCCGCGTCGACCGGTGGCCGCACCGGCATGCGGGAGGTCCGCCGGATCCAGGATCTCGATGCCAGCCTGCGGGAGCGGCTGCCAGCACTGCGCGCGGCCGCCGAGCCGCACGCGGCGGGGTACACGCTGCGCCGCTGGTCGGGCGCGACTCCGCCCGACCTGATTGAGGGCGTGTGCGCTGTCTACACCGCGCTTGGCGACGCACCGCATGATGACGCGTTCGAGCCGGCGACGTGGGACGCTGCCCGGCTGCACGAGTCCGAGGAGCGAGTGGCCGCCGAGGGCAGCCACTGGTACTCGGTAGCGGCCCTGGCCACGCAGGGCGAGGTCGCCGCGCTCACGCAGCTCGCGGTCGACCCTGGCAGGCCGGACTGGGGCTGGCAGGAGATCACGGCGGTGACCAGGCCGCACCGCGGTCACCGGCTCGGCATGCTGGTCAAGGTCGCGATGCTTGAGCTGCTGGCCGACAGGGAGCCCGGCCTGCGCCGGATCGCCACCTTCAATGCCGAGCAGAACGAGCACATGATCGCGGTGAACGAGGAACTCGGCTTCCGGGTCAGCGACTACTTCCAGTCCCGGGAGCACGACGCCGCGGCGACGGCCGCGCTGGCTGATTAGTCGTAGAAGCCGAGGCGGCGCAGCTGGCGCGGGTCGCGCTGCCAGTCCTTCGCCACCTTGATCCGCAGGTCCAGGTAGACGCGGCTGCCCAGGAGCGCCTCGATCTGCTGCCTGGCCGCGGTGCCGACCTCCTTCAGCCGGGCGCCCCTGGCGCCGAGCACTATGGCCTTCTGGCTCTGCCGCTCCACGTACATGATGGCGTGCACGTCGATGAGATCGTCCCGGCCTTCCCGCGGCGCCATCTCCTCCACCACGACCGCGATGGAGTGCGGGAGCTCGTCACGGACGCCCTCCAGGATCGCCTCCCTGATCAGCTCGGCGACGAGCTGCTGCTCGGGCTCGTCGGTCAGGTCGCCGTCCGGGTACAGCGGCCGGCCCGGCGGCAGGTGCGAGACCAGGACGTCGGTCAGCACGTCGAGCTGGTACCCGCTCACGGCCGAGACCGGCACCACATCGGCCCAGTCGCCCAGGCCGCTGACCGCGACGAGCTGAGCGGCGACCTGATCCCTGGCGGCCTGGTCGGCCTTGGTGATGATGGCGACCACCGGCGTCTTGCCGATCCCGGACAGCTCGCTGGCCAGGTACTTGTCGCCAGGCCCGATCCGTTCCGAGGCCGGCACGCAGAACCCGATGACGTCTACCTCGGTCAGGGTCGAGCGGACGAGGCTGTCCAGCCGCTCGCCAAGCAGCGTGCGCGGCCGGTGCAGGCCCGGCGTGTCGACGATGATCAGCTGGGCATCAGGCCGGTGAACGATGCCGCGGACCGCCCGGCGCGTGGTCTGCGGCCGGCTGCTGGTAATCGCCACCTTGCTGCCGACGAGAGCGTTCATGAGCGTGGACTTGCCGACGTTTGGCCGACCGGCAAAGCAGGCGAAACCAGTCCTGAACTGACTGTCGGTCCTGGCTGGCTCGGGCCGCGGCGGGACCGGGGACCGGCGTGACGGGGTGCCCACGTGGTGATTCTCCCCTACCTGGACGGTCTGGCCCTAACCCGGCGGCCCGACCGGCGGGCCAGGCGTGAGGCTGCTCTTCCGGCGCCCCGCTGCCAGCGCGGCCAGCGCAAGGCCGACCAGAACCAGCCCGACGGCGGCCGTCGGGGTCAGCCGCTCACCGAGCACGACCAGCCCCAGGATGGCCGCAACCACCGGTTCGGCGAGCCCCAGCGTCACTGCCACCGGGGCCGGCACGGTGCGAAGCCCGCGGCCGTACAGCAGGTAGGCCACGACCGTCGTGACGATGCCAAGGTAGGCGGTGACCGCGATGCCCCGCCCGGTGAGCACCCAGCCAGGCGAGGTGGCGGCCAGCACCGGCGCGAGCAGGACCGCGGCGGCGCCGAACAGCAGGCCCATGACGGCGCTCTCCGGGGTGCCGGCCGCGATCAGCCTGGCGGCGGCTACCGCGTAGCAGGCGTAGCAGAGCCCGGCGGCCAGGGCCAGCGCCACGCCGCCAGGGTTAGCGCCGGCCGACCGCCCGCCAGTGACCAGCACGGCGCAGCCCGCCACGGCCGCCGCGGTCGCGAGCATCCAGGTGCGGTCCAGCCGGGGGCCGCCGGTGATCCGGCTGAGCACTCCGGTGAAGACCGGCGCGCTGCCGATGGCCACCACGGTGCCGATGGCCACGCCGGTCATCCGGACCGCGGTGAAGAAGCACAGCTGATAGCCGCCGACCGCCGCCGCGGCAAGCAGCAGCACGGCGCGTGACCTGCCGCTGCCGGCCAGCAGGCGTCCCGCCGTCCGCCGCCCCGCCGCCGAGCGGAGGCACACGCACAGCAGCAGCGCGCCGCCGAGCACGATCCTGGCCGCGCCGATCGAGGCGGAGCTGGCTCCCGGCGGAGCGAAGTGCGCGGCGGTCCCGGTGCTCCCCCAGGCAGCGGCTCCTGCCAGGATCGCCACCGCGCCCCCGGCTGACTGCGGCGGCGCGGCTCGCGCGACGGCGGGCGGCTCGGCGTCAGGCACCGGCCAAGTCTGCCAGGCGGCGGAATGCGGGCCATCGCGGGCAGTCCGGGCGTCCGCGGGAGTGCCACCCGGCGCTTCCCGGCGCCAGCCCTGGCATCAGGGCCGCCACACCGCTTGCGGCCTCAGCGGGGTGGCACCGCAGGCAGCCTCAGGGACGCAGCGTGGCCCGCACGGTACCGTCCGGGGCGGCGTGGAACAGCACCGCGCCTGGTCCGAGTTCGCGGACCGCGGCAACGTCGGCGGGGTCGGGCGCGCCGCCGTCGCTCACCAGGGCCGCGGCTTCCAGGCCCGAGGCACCACTGGATACTGCCATGGCCACGGCCAGGTGCAGCGCCGACAGCCGCAGCGAGGGCAGCGCGACCGCGGCGGCGGCGTAGGTCCGCCCGGTCTCGTCCCTGACGGCAGCGCCCTCGGCCGCCGCGACCCTGGCACGGGCCGCGCGGGCAAGAGTGATGATCTTGATGTCCTCCGGGCCGGGTTCCTGCGGCCCTGCCTCGCTCACAGCGCTGATATTAGACCGGCGGCGCGCTGCCGCGCGGGTTACGGGCCGGGTCTGCGCGGAGGTCGCCGTTCCCGTCCTGAGGCGTGCCATTGCCGACCACGGTCCCGTGCGCAGGCGGCACCGGCGCGAGCCCCTGGCCGTCCTTGCCGATCCGCTCGACGGTCACCGTCCCGATGCGGTTGCGCCGGCCCGCGAGGCTCTCGGCTGTCAGCCGCAGGCCGGACACGGTGGCCACCGAGCCGGCGATCGGCACCTTGCCTAGCCGCTGGGCGAGCAGGCCGCCGACGGTCTCCACGTCCTCGGCGTCGATGGTGACGCCGAACAACTCGGCCAGTTCCTCTACCGGCAGCCGTGCGCTGACCCTGGCCGTGTCGTCGCCGAGCCAGGCAACCGAAGGCGCCTCCCGGTCGTACTCGTCGGCGATCTCCCCGACGATCTCCTCCAGGATGTCCTCGATCGTGACCAGGCCCGCCGTGCCGCCGTACTCGTCGATCACGATCGCCATGTGCACGTGCCGTGCCTGCATCTCCCTGAGCAGGTCGTCGACGGGCTTGCTCTCCGGGGCGAACGTGGCCGGACGCATGATCGACTCCACGGTCTCAGCCGACTCGCCCTCTGGATGCTCGTGGATGCGGGTCATGACGTCCTTGAGGTAGGCGATGCCCACCACGTCATCCAGGTTCTCCCTGATCACCGGGATCCTGGAGAACCCGCTCCGCAGCGCCAGCGAGAGCACCTGGCGCAGCGTCTTGGCCTGCTCCACGAACACCATGTCGGTACGCGGCACCATCACCTCGCGCACGATCGTGTCGCCGAGCTCGAACACCGAGTGGATCATGGCACGCTCGCCGGGCTCGATGATCTGCCGCTGCTCCAGCAGGTCGACCAGGCCGCGCAGGTCCTCCTCCGAGCCGGACTGCGCGTCCCGGTCGTGCCGGTCCTGACCAGGCGTCAGCGCCGTGCCGAGCGAGGCGAGCACGCGCGGCAGGGGCCCGAGCAGCCGGATCACCGGCCGCAGTACCGAGGCGGCGGCGCTGGCCACTCGCACCGGGTTGTGCCTGGCTATGCTGCGCGGGAGGCTCCCGGCGAGCACATAGCTGGCCACCGTCATCGCGATCGCGGTGACAAGGAACGCCCGCCAGCCGATCCCCCACCAGTGCACGAGGACAGCCGTCACCAGCACCGCCGAGGAGATCTCCGCCGCCACTCTGGCGAGCAGCACGACGGACAGGTACCGGGGCACCTCGGTCAGAGCGGCCTGCAGCGGCTCGGCCGATTCCCCGGCTGACCTGCCAAGTTCCTTCGCGCCGGCGCGGGAGACCCGCAGCAGCGCGGTTTCCGCGCTCGTGCACCAGCCCGCCAGCAGCATCAGTGCCAGCGCGGCGAGCAGCAGCCAACCCATGAGTCCCTACCCAGGCCCTTCCTGGCCACGGCTGCCGTTGGCGCTTCCGGGGCCGCCCGGCTGCCTGGGCCTGGCCGGCGTCCGCCGGCCCGCCTGCGTGCCCTGGCCCGTCGGCGTCCGCCGGCCTGCCTGCGTGCCCTGGCCTGCCGGCGTGCCCTGGCCTGCCTGGTCACGCTCGGACCGCCAGGAGGCCAGCAGCCGGTCTTGCAGGCCGAACATGGTGGCGTGGTCCTCCGGATCGGCGTGGTCGTAGCCAAGCAGGTGCAAGATGCCGTGCGTGCAGAGCAGGTCGATCTCGTCCTGGACGTCATGGTCTGCCTCGGCCGCCTGCGCCGCAGCCACCTGCGGGCAGATCACCACGTCGCCCAGCAGTGCCTCGGCGGCGTCGGGCTCCGGCTGGGAGTGGTCGCCGTGCGAGCCCGGCTGCGGCAGCCTCAGCTCGTCCATCGGGAACGCCAGCACGTCAGTCGGCCCGTCCTCCCCCATCCACCGCACGTGCAACTCGGTCATGGCGGGCTCGTCGACCAGCAGCACCGAAAGCTCGGCGAGCGGGTGGACGCGCATGCCGTCCAGGACATGCCTGGCAAGCGCCGCCAGCAGCGGCTCGTCGATGTCCACGCCCGACTCGTTCGCGATCTCTATGCTCATCTGACCCCCGTTCGCGCCCGGCCAGTAACCCGGTGTTCAGCGGGCCCGGTTGCCGTCGCGCCGCTGCCGCCCGGCCTGCAGCCTGCCAGGCTCTGCCGTGGCCTGCCTTGCGTC
Organism: Streptosporangiaceae bacterium; assembly: GCA_035621915.1. Taxonomy (GTDB): domain Bacteria; phylum Actinomycetota; class Actinomycetes; order Streptosporangiales; family Streptosporangiaceae; genus JAJYUU01. Next base: position 25,497 of record DASPWG010000066.1, on the reverse strand, counting down.
GAACCGCTCGTAGGCATCCACGATGTCAGCAACCAGCTTGTGGCGCACGACATCGTGACTGGTGAGCCTGGAGAAGTAAACGTCGTCCAGGCCGTGCAGGATCTCCTGCACCAGCCGGAGCCCGCTGACGGTTCCCGGCGGCAGGTCCACCTGGGTGACATCCCCTGTCACCACGATCCGTGAACCGAACCCGAGCCTGGTCAGGAACATCTTCATCTGCTCGGGCGAGGTGTTCTGCGCCTCGTCGAGGATGATGAAGGAGTCGTTCAGCGTGCGGCCGCGCATGTAGGCAAGAGGCGCGATCTCGATGGTGCCGGCCGCGGTCAGCCGCGGTATCGAGTCCGGGTCCACCATGTCATGCAGCGCGTCGTACAGCGGCCGCAGGTACGGATCGATCTTCTCGTACAGGGTTCCTGGCAGGAATCCGAGGCGCTCGCCAGCTTCGACCGCCGGCCGGGTCAGGATGATCCGATTGACCTCCTTGGCCTGCAGCGCCTTGACCGCCTTGGCCATGGCCAGGTAGGTCTTCCCGGTGCCGGCCGGGCCGATCGCGAACACGACGGTGTGGGAGTCGATCGCGTCGACGTACCGCTTCTGATTCAGCGTCTTCGGCCTGATGGTCCGGCCCCGGCTGGAGAGTATGTCCAGGTTGAGCACCTCGGCGGGGCGGGCACCTGTCTTGCGCCGCAGCATCGAGATGCTGTGCTCGACCGAGTCTGGCGTGAGCTCGGCACCGCTGGCCACCAGCTGGGTCAGCTCCTCGAACAGCCGGGAGGCCAGCACCGTCTCCGGGGCCGGCCCGCTGACGGTGATCTCGTTGCCGCGGACATGGAAATCGGCATTGACGGCGTTCTCCACGATCCGAAGCAGCCCGTCGCCCGACCCGAGCAGGCTGACCATCGAATGGTCATCGGGGATCACGATCCGGACCTGAGCAGTGCCTTCCGGCCTGCCGCCCCTGCCTAGCTCGCTGGGATTGTCAGTCAATGGCTCTTTCCTGCCGAGGGCCTGAGCCGGCCCGCGCCGGCCAGCGCATACGTCATGATATCGGGCCGCGCGGCCTGCGGCCCTGAGAGCCCGGCGGCCCGTCCAGTTCGCCGGCCCGGCCTGCCGTGCTCAGCCTGCCCTGATCAGCCTGGCGGCCAGGTCATCTGACGGCCGCCGAGGACGTGCGCATGCACGTGCCCGACCGTCTGGCCGCCCGCGGGGCCGGTGTTGAAGACCACCCGGTAGCCGTCCTCGGCGATTCCCTCGGCGACGGCCACCTCATGGGCATGCGCGACGAGGTCCGCCAGCAGGCCGTCGCCCGCGGCCGCGAGCTCGGCAAGGTTAGCAACGTGGGAACGAGTGATGACCAGGACATGCGCCGGCGCTTGCGGGTTTATGTCACGGAAGGCCAGCGTTCGCGACTTGGCGGACACCACAGTGGCCGGCACATCCCCGGCCGCTATGCCGCAGAAAAGGCAGTCAGGCACGCCGAAGATCTTAACGCGTGCGCGGCCAAGCCAGCCCCTCCGACATATATGGTTGCACTACTGCGAACTCACGGTGCACCACCCCTCTGGTGCAACGGTGCCTTGCGTTTTGGCAGGCTTTCCGTCGCCCAAGGTGCGTGCGCAAGGGCGCGTGCGGACGGTTGATGGCGTGGGGGGAAGTGCGACGACAGGTGTGGCAGGCATACCAAGTAGCGGCACATCGCGAAGACCCGTGATGACAGCGAGTGAACCTTCGGACGTGGCTGCGCGTCAAATTGACGTGACCGAAACCCTCGCGGCGAACATCGCCGCCCTGGGTTCGATTCCGGCCGACTGGGACGCTGACCGAGCAGTAACGGAGCTGTACGAGCTGCATTACCGTTCGCTGGTACGGCTTGCGGCGCTGCTGGTACGTGATATCGGAACCGCGGAGGAAGTAGTGCAGGACTCGTTCGTCGCGATGCATGGCGGCTGGCGCCGCCTGCGGGACAGCGAGAAGGCCCTGTCCTACTTGCGACAGTCAGTGGTCAATCGATCACGTTCCGTGCTTAGGCATCGCGTGGTCGTCGACCGAAACGCGCCGAAGCCACCGCCAGACATGCCAAGCGCAGAGCATGGCGCGATCGCCCTGCTGGAGCGGTCCGCCGTCATTGCCGCGCTGAGCACCCTGCCGTCCAGGCAGCGCGAGGCGCTGGTGCTGCGTTTCTACGGCGACATGTCCGAGGCGCAGATTGCCGAGACCATGCAGATCAGCAAGGGCGCCGTGAAGAGTCACACCGCCAGGGCAATGGCCACGCTGCGAACGGTGCTGGAGCGTGACGCATGACGCACGCCATGCCCGATCCCGAGGCCGCGATCCGGCGTGCGCTGCATGCTGCCGCCGGGGAGCTAGAGCCGCGTGACGACGGCCTGGAGCGGATTCGGCACCGGCTGCAGCGCCCGCGCCCGCTGCCATTCGCGTGGATCGAGGCTGCCTGGATCAAGCTGAGCATGCGGCTGCCCGACGGCGCATGGGACGTCCTGGACTGGCTGTCTGCCGAAGCGCGCGCGGTCAGCCGGCACTTCATGCCGCCCTCGGCGGCGCGTAACGGAGCACACGGCAGGCGGCCGTGGCTGGACTGGGCGCGGCCGCTAGCGGCCATGGGCATTGCCGTCTCCATCGTCACGGCGGTCGTCTACATGGCGATCGAGGTGCCGGCGGCCATCGTCTCGACGACCGGTAATAACAGCTCGGTGAACGGCGGCCAGGGCCACTCCGGTGGCGGCGCCACCAGCGGCCCGGGCAAGAGCGGGTCGCTGAGCGGATCGGGGTCGGCCAGCTCGGGTGCGTCGGGCAGCCCTACCACCTCGCCCGCCTGCGGCAAGCACACTACGCCCATCCCGACCCTCTCGGTGCCCTCGTCCCCGAGCCCGTCCCCGTCGGCAAGCCCGTCGCCATCAGCCACCGGGAGCCCGTCGCCCTCGCCGTCGGTTTCGAGCTCATCGACGCCGCCGAGCGTCACCACCTCCAGCCCGGCAGCCTCGGTCACGAACCCCGCGGCAGGCTCGAGCCAGGGTGGCGACTCAGGATCTGACGGGACTGCGGCACGCCAGCCGGCGGTGGTGCGCGAGGCCGGCGCCGTAACCTCGCCCTGCCCGTCAGCAAGCTCCAGCTCGAAGACGTCATCGCACAAGGTGACTCCCGATGTCAGCGATCCGGACGCAGCCGGCCAGCTGACGCTGTCGGCGCGGGAGACCGCCGCCGTCTGGGTGATCACTGCGGCCGACGTCAGGGCCAAGGCCATCTAGACGCGCCCTGCCCTGCCACGCCCAAGGTGGCGGCAGTTACCAGCGCGCGGTGCGGGACAGCATGATCGCGGCCGCGGCGATGCCTGCCGACGAGGCGCGCAGCACGGTAGGCCCTAGTCGCGCCCCGATCGCGCCGGCGGCGCGCAGCCTTTCCTCCTCCGCCGGGGTGATGCCGCCCTCTGGCCCGACGATCAGCACCATCTCTCCGGTACCAGGAACGGCGACGTCGGCGAGCCGGTCAGGCGCGTCGGCGTCGAGCAGCACCGCAAGCGCGGCCTGTGCCACCCGCGAGACCACGGCCGTAAGGTCGGCCTGCGCGGTGACTTCCGGGAACCAGGCCCGCCTCGACTGCTTGGCGGCCTGCAGCGCGGTGGACTGCCACCTGGCCAGGGCCCTGGCGGCCCGGTCACCGCGCCACTGCGCGACGCACCGCTGCGCCGCCCACGGCACGATGAGGTCCGCGCCAACCTCGGTCAGCAGTTCCACGGCCAGCTCGCCGCGGTCGCCCTTCGGGATGGCCTGCACCACCGTGAGCGACGGCACGGGGCGCTGCTCGGCCTGGCGTTCGGTTACCTCGAGGTCCAGCTCGCCCTGGCGCGTGGCGGTGACCACGCAGCGCGCCACGGTGCCCGCGCCGTCGGTGAGGTAAACGGTCTCGCCAGCCGACAGCCTGCGCACGGTGGTGGCATGCTTGCCCTCCTGGCCGCGCAGCACGATCCGATCGCCGCCCAGGGCGTCGGTCCCGGCGATGAAATACGGCGGTCTCAGGCCCGCTCCCAGGAATCGCCCCGGTCAGCGGCCGTTGAAGGCATCGCGCAAGCGGGAGAAGAACCCCTGCTGGCCGGGCGCGAACTTGCCGGGCGGGGACTCCTCTCCCCGCATTTTGGCCAGCTGCCTGAGCAGGTCCTCCTGCTCAGGCTCGAGCTTGGTCGGCGTCTCCACCGAGATGTGGATCATCAGGTCACCACGGCCGGACCCGTTCAGCCGGCCGGTGCCCTGGCCGTACAGCGGGATCGCCTGGCCTGACTGGGTGCCTGGCCTGATGTCCAGTTCGGCGGGACCGTCCAGCGTCTCGACCTGGAGCGTGGCCCCGAGGGCAGCCGCCACCATCGGGATCGTGACCGTGCAGTGCAGGTCATCCCCCTGCCGGTCGAAGATCGCATGCGGTCGCTGCGCGATTTCCAGGAACAGGTCGCCGGGCGGGCCGCCACCGGGCCCGGTCTCGCCCTCGCCGGCCAGCTGGATGTGGGTGCCGTCCTCGACGCCGGCCGGGATCCGGACCTTGAGCGTCCGCCGCGTCCTGACCCGTCCGTCGCCATCGCATTCCTGGCATGGCTTACGGATGACGGTGCCGTAGCCGCCGCAGCCCGGGCACGGGCGGGAGGTCATCATCTGGCCGATGAAGGACCTGGTGACCTGGCTGACCTCGCCGCGTCCGTTACAGACGTCGCAGGTCACGGGGTGGGTTCCGGGGGCCGTGCCCTCGCCGGAGCAGGTGGGGCACACGACCGCGGTGTCGACCACCAGGTCCCTGGTGGTCCCGAACGCGCACTCGGACAGATCAAGGTCGACGCGGATGGTGGCGTTGCGCCCGCGCCTGGCACGGCTCTTCGGGCCACGCTGAGTGGCGCCCGCGCCGAAGAACGCGTCCATGAGGTCGCTGAAGGGGAACCCGGCCGTGCCGAATCCGCCCGGTCGCGCGCCGGCCGAGGCGAACGGATCCGCGCCCAGGTCGTACATCTGCCGCTTGTCGGGGTCGGACAGGACCTCGTAGGCCTGGGTGACTTCCTTGAAGCGCTCCTGCAGAGCCGGGTCAGGATTGACGTCGGGGTGCAGTTCGCGCGCGAGCCGCCGGTAGGCCTTCTTGATCTCGTCGGCGTCCGCGTCCCGGCGCACGCCGAGCACCGCGTAGTAGTCGTTTGCCACCGGCATCCTTATGAGTCCGCCAGGATCTGGCCCACGTATCGTGCCACAGCGCGCACCGCTCCTATCGCCGTTGGGTAGTCCATCCGGGTAGGCCCGAGGACTCCGAGCCTGGCTAGTACCCGCTCACCGGCACCGTAACTGGTGGTGACCAACGAGGTGCTGCCCAGCCCGAGCATCTCGTTCTCCGACCCGATCCTGACTGTCACGGTGCCGTCGCTCGACTCGCCGAGCAGTCGTATCAGGACTACTTGTTCTTCCAACGCCTCGAGGACCTCGCGCAATCCCTTAGAGAAGTCCGTGGGAGTGAGATTCGCCGCACCGCCGACGGCGACACGCTCCTCGTGCCGCTCGACCAGGGTCTCGACGATGACCGAGAAGACCGCGGTGGCATTGGGCCGGTCGGACAGGCTCAGCCGGTCCGGCAGGTCGGCCACGACCTCGGCTACCTCCGCCAGCTTGCGGCCGTCCAGGCAGGCGTTCAGCAGGGCCCGCAGCTGCGTAAGCGCGTCGTCCCCCATGGGGTCGGGTAGCTCGATGGTCCGCTGCTCCACGCGGCCGGTGTCGGTGATCAGGACGAGCAGGAGCCGGCGCTCGGACAGCCGCACCAGTTCCACATGCCGGACCGAGGACCGCGTGAGCGACGGGTACTGCACGACGGCTACCTGCCTGGTGAGCTGGGCCAGCAGCCGGACCGTGCGCATGACCACGTCGTCCAGGTCGTAAGCGCCGGCCAGGAACGTCTCGATGGCCCTGCGCTCGGCCGCGGACAGCGGCTTCACCCCGGACAGCCGGTCGACGAACAGCCGGTAGCCCTGCTCGGTCGGGATCCGGCCCGCACTGGTGTGCGGCTGGACTATGTAGCCCTGCTCCTCCAGGACGACCATGTCGTTCCTGATGGTTGCGGGTGAGACGTCCAGATTGTGCCTATCTACCAGGGACTTGGAGCCGACCGGCTCGTGCGTGGAGACGTAGTCCTCCACGATCGCGCGCAGGACGGCCAGTTTCCTGTCATCGAGCACGCTGCCACCTCCCCTGGCACTCCTGAGTCCTGAGTGCCAAGTCTATGGCGGAAACGAGGCGCCGGCACAGACTGATTAGCCGGTCAGCCGGCGAGATCAGCCGGTCAGGCCGCGGATAACAGCATCGGCCAGCAGCCGTCCGTGCCTGGTTAGTTGCACCTGGCCGGCCTCCAGGGCCGCCTTGCTGGCCAGGCCGTCCGCCACCGCCTGCCTGGCTGCTGCCAGGCCGGCCGGGGTAAGCGCGGAGGCCGGGCAGCCAGCTGCCAGCCTGGTGGCCAGCATGATCCGCTCGGCGGCCCGCTCGGAGCCGCTCAGCACCTCCCTGCCCTGACCTGGGCTGACGCCGGCGGTAAGCCGCCGGGCGTACGCCGCCGGATGGCGGACGTTCCACCACCTGGTTCCGCCCACGTGGCTGTGCGCGCCAGGACCGATCCCCCACCAGTCGCCGCCGGTCCAGTACAGCAGGTTATGAGCGCACATCGACGCCTCGCGGGCCGCCCAGTTGGAGATCTCGTACCAGCCCAGCCCGGCGGCTCCGAGGATGTCGTCGGCCATCAGGTACCGGTCGGCCAGGACGTCGTCGTCGGGGGCCGGCAGCTCGCCGCGCCTGATCCGGGCCGCCAGCCGCGTGCCGTCCTCCACGATCAGCGAGTAAGCGGAGATGTGGTCAGGGCCGGCTGCGATGGCCCGGTCGAGCGACAGCCGCCAGTCGGCGTCGCTCTCGCCCGGAGTCCCGTAGATCAGGTCGAGGCTGACATGGCCGAATCCGGCTGCCCTGGCCCAGCCGACGCACTGCTCGGGCCGTCCTGGCTGGTGAACGCGATCCAGCACGGCAAGCACGTGCGGGGCGGCACTCTGCATGCCCAGTGAGAGCCTGGTGAAGCCGCTCTCCCGCAGGTGCCCGAGCGTGCGCTCGTCGACGGTCTCCGGGTTCGCCTCCGTGGTCACCTCGGCGGCGGCGGCCAGGCCAAGCTCGCCGTCGATTGCCCGCAGGATGCGGGCCAGGTCAGCGGGCGGCAGCAAGGTGGGCGTGCCGCCGCCGAAGAAGACGGTCTGGACCGGGCCTGCGCGACCGGCGAGCACCCGGGCGGCGAGCTTGATCTCGGCGATCGCCAGTGCTGCGTAGGACTCTCTCGATGCGCCCGAGCCGAGTTCCGCGGCGGTGTAGGTGTTGAAGTCGCAGTATCCGCACCTGGTCAGGCAGAACGGCACGTGCACGTAGACGCCAAACGGCGCGCCGCCGATGAGCGCCGCGGATTCCTCCGGCAGGGCGCCGTCCGCAGGGACGGGCTCGCCAGCCGGCGGCTGGCCTGCCACGCTCAGCTCACTCCCGGCGTGCCTTCGGCTGCCCGGGCGATTCGCGTGCTGGCCATACGATGCACGCTATCCGACGTGTCATCACACCCGGTTCAGGACGGCGGGGCCGAACTCGTCCCACTTATGGCCGCGGCCCTCGACCTCCATCAGCCTGAGCATGATCTCGCGGTCACCGTAGAAGGCCAGCATCGACTCGGTGACCGTCACCGCTACCTCCGGCCTGGTCAGCACCGTCAGCTCCGCGCCAGCCCAGACCTCGCCGTCGGTCAGCACGCGCAGGTACGCGCCGGGCCGCCCGGCGGCCGCGAAGCGCTTGACCCAGTGCGGCTCGTCAAGCCAGGACTGGAAGGTCGCGCACGGGATCCGCGGGCTGGTGACCTGGACCACCGCGGTCCCCAGCTGCCAGGTCTCCCCGATCAGCGCCGCGCTGACCTCGATGCCCGCCGTGGTGATGTTCTCCCCGAAGACGCCGCTCGGCAGTTCGCGGGCCAGGCCCTCGGTCCACCAGTCGAGGTCCTCCCTGGCATAGGCGTACAGCGCCTGGTCGACGCCGCCATGGTCCTGCTTGTCGGCGCACTCATCGCCCTCGAGCCCGAGCCTGCCCACGGCTACCTGCCCGCCGACTGGCCGCTTGTCGATGGCAGACCGGCCCGGCCTGGCTCCGATCACGAGATCGGCCTCCCGGCCGCGGTTCACTGAGACAACCCGAGCGCTCGCCATGCCTCGCACGCTATCCGACCTGGCGGCTGCCGTGCGAACGCGTTTGTTCCCGGCCGCCGTGCCGGGAATGGCTGGTAATGGCGACATCACTGCCGGGATTGGCCATACTGTGCTCACGACGGGCAGACGTGAACGGTGCATGTCAGGGGGATTCCATGGGTTCAGACCAGTTCGGGCAGCCAGTGCCCTACGGCACACAGCAGGTCGGCCCATACGGGCGTCCGGGCCGCCCGACGAATGCGCTGGCGATCGTCGCGCTGTCCTGCGGGATGGCGCAAATCCTCGTCGGGCCGCTGGCCACGATCCCCGCCATCGTGTGCGGGTTCGCCTCCCTTGGCCAGATCCAGCGCACGGGCGAAGACGGTCGCGGAATGGCTAAGGCGGGCCTGACGCTCGGCGTCATCGGCCTGTTCCTCGAAGTGCTCGTGGTAGTGCTGCTGATCAAGCTGCTGTGACCAGACAGCCCGCCGGCTGATCTGCTAGCGGGGCGGATCGCCTCGACTGGTGCCGGAGAGGAGCTAGGGTCAGCGCATGAACGGCGACACCACCGGGCAGCCGGGCGAGGCGAGCGCGGCGGGCCAGGACCCGCGGGCCCAGGCCCAGCCCGCGGACGCAGGCACACCCAGGCCCGCACCGTGGCCGCAGGCCGGGTCAGGCGGATCCGGCGCGCCGCCGCCCGATCCGTGGCCGCAGCCCCGGCAGCCGCAGCCGCCAGGACCGGCCGCCGCGCCGGCCGGTCCCTGGGCACAGCCCTGGCAGCCAGGCTCCGCCGCGAACCCGCAGCCCGATCCCTGGACCCATCCCCAGATGTTCCAGCAGCCGGGTGGCTATCCCGGCTATCCGCCAGGACAGTTCGCCGGCTACCAGCCGCCCTATTTCGGTCCAGCCGCCCGTAACAACCCGTTTGCGATCACGGCACTGGTGTGCGGCATCGCCCAGTTCCTGCTCGGCCTGCTGGTGTTCGGCAACATCCTGCTGGCCATCCCGGCGATCGTGTTCGGGGCCATCAGCCTCAAGCAGATCAGGCTGCGCGGCGAGCGAGGCCGCGGCATGGCCATGGCCGGCCTGATCCTCGGCATCCTCGGAGTGGTCTACTTCGCGCTGGTCGTCCTGGGATTTGCCATCGCGTACCAGCACTCCAGGCCGCCGCCAGGCTAGCGCTTCTTGTCAGGCGCCTGGTCGGTGGACAGCGCCGCGACGAAGGCCTCCTGCGGCACCTCGACCCGGCCGATCACCTTCATCTTGCGCTTGCCTTCCTTCTGCTTCTCCAGCAGCTTGCGCTTGCGGGTGATGTCGCCGCCGTAGCACTTGGCCAGGACGTCCTTGCGCAGCGCGCGGATGTTCTCGCGCGCGATGATCCGCGAGCCGATCGCGGCCTGGATCGGCACCTCGAACTGCTGACGCGGGATCAGCTCCTTGAGCCTGGCCGTCATGGCTAGGCCGTACTCGCGCGCCTTTTCGGTATGCACGACCTGGCTGAACGCGTCGACCGGCACGCCCTGCAGCAGGATGTCGACCTTGACCAGGTCCGCCTCCTGCTCCCCGGCCGGCTCGTAGTCCAGCGAGGCATAACCGCGGGTGCGCGACTTCAGCTGGTCGAAGAAGTCGAAGATGATCTCGCCAAGCGGCATCGTGTAGCGGATCTCGACCCTGTCCGCCGACAGGTACTCCATGCCGAGCAGGACCCCGCGGCGGCTCTGGCACAGCTCCATGATCGTGCCGATGAAGTCGGTCGGCGCGAGGACAGTGGCCCGCACGACCGGCTCGAAGATCTTGGCGATCTTGCCCTCAGGGAACTCGCTTGGATTAGTGACGACGCTTTCATTCCCGGACTCCAGCACCACCCGGTAAACCACGTTCGGGGCGGTGGAGATCAGCACCAGGTCGAACTCGCGCTCCAGCCGCTCCCTGATGATCTCCATGTGCAGGAGCCCCAGGAACCCGCATCGGAAGCCGAAGCCGAGCGCACTGGAGGTTTCCGGCTCGTAGACCAGGGAGGCATCGTTGAGCCTCAGCTTGTCCAGCGCGTCCCGCAGCTCCGGGTAGTCGTCGCCGTCCACGGGATAAAGGCCGGAGAACACCATCGGCCTGGGATTGGCATAGCCAGCGAGCGGAGCCAGCGCCGGGCTGGCCACGCTGGTCAGGGTGTCACCGACGCGGGCCTGGCGGACGTCCTTCACGCCGGTGATCAGGTAGCCGACCTCGCCGGCGGCCAGCCCCTGCGAGGGCACCGGCTCGGGCGAGATCACCCCGATCTCCAGCGTCTCGTGCACGGCCTTGGTGGACAGCATCAGCACCCGCTCGCGCCGCGAGAGCCGGCCATCGACCACCCGGACGTAGGTGACAACCCCGCGATAGGTGTCATAGACCGAGTCGAAGATGAGTGCCCTGGCCGGCGCGTCCGGGTTGCCGCTCGGCGGCGGGATCTGCTCGACGATTGTGTTGAGCAGGTCGGTAACTCCCTCGCCGGTCTTGGCGGACACCCGCAGCACGTCCGACTGATCGCAGCCGATGATGTTGGCCAGCTCGGCCGCGTACTTGTCCGGCTGTGCCGCTGGCAGGTCGATCTTGTTCAGCACCGGGATGAGGTGCAGGTCGGCATCCAGCGCCAGGTACAGGTTGGCCAGCGTCTGGGCCTCGATCCCCTGGGCTGCATCCACCAGCAAGATCGCGCCCTCGCACGCTGCCAGGGAGCGGGATACCTCGTAGGTGAAGTCCACGTGGCCGGGCGTGTCGATCAGGTTCAGGACGTACTGGCGGCCATCCGCGCCGCGCCAGGGCAGCCTGACGGCCTGGCTCTTGATCGTGATGCCGCGTTCCCGCTCGATATCCATCCGGTCCAGGTACTGGGCCCGCATCTGGCGCTCGTCCACCACCCCGGTGAGCTGGAGCATCCTGTCAGCCAGCGTCGACTTGCCATGGTCGATATGCGCGATGATGCAGAAGTTGCGGATGACTTCCTGCGGCGTGTGGGCAGGCTCGGGCATGGACAGCGCTCGCGTCTGCTGCTCGGGCGTCGGTGGCACGGGTATCCGCCAGGTCGTAGTCGGCAGGGCCGGTGGTCGCTGGATCTGCTGGCAGGGGCACCCGGCCAGGCCGTCTACCCGGCGCGGCCCGGTGGCACGCTCGCGCGGCCACGGCAGATCTCTGTCGCGTCTATCGTTGCATGCCGGGGCCTGTGCCCTGGCCACGAGCCGCAGCCGACGGACTCCGGGACTGCGCGAATCCGGCATATCGGGCGTTTGATCCGGCTCACCGTGCACTGTGCTGCCCCAGGGTCGTGGGCGCAGCCCCAGGACTACACAGTCGGCCCCGCAGGCCTGAGTTTGAGCGCCTGGGCTGGTCTCGGCTATCCTTTATCGCTGGCTGCCTGCAGCCCTGCGTTTGCCGCGCTGGGTGCGATGCCGCGAACCGCACATTCGGCTCGTGCCGGGCACCACCAGACCACCTGACCAGAACCTAGCGAGGCATTCGCGTGGCAAATATCAAGTCCCAGATCAAGCGCAACAAGCAGAACGAGAAGGCCCGGCTGCGGAACAAGGCCGTCAAGTCGGAGCTGAAGACGTCCGTGCGCAGGTTCCGCGAGGCTGCGGATGCCGGCAATGCCGAGGCGGTGGAGCAGGCAATGCGCCACGCCACGCGGAAGCTGGACAAGGCCGCGAGCAAGGGCGTCATTCACAAGAAGCAGGCTGCCAACCGCAAGTCGGCGATCGCCAAGCGGGCCGCGCAGCTCGAGAAGGCCTCTTAACCGCGCCCGGCCCCGTTAGCCGGGCCCGGCGGCAGGCGCGCAGCCCACGCGCACGCCACGACGGTCAGGCCGCTAGGCCTCCGGATCGTCGGCCTTCTGGGCAGCGCCCAACTCTGCGAGATTCGAGCGAGTGGCCACGGTGTCGCGGTGGTCCGCGCCCAGCACCCGCTCGCGGTCGGCGAGAGTCCGCTCGAACAACGGCACCGCCTCGGCGACCCGGCCAGCCGACTGGTAAGCGAGGGCCAGGTTACTGCGCGATCCGAGCAGGCGCGGGTCATCGGCTCCAAGCACCCGCCCGCAACTGTCGAGGGTCAGCTCCAGCAGGGAGATCGCCTCGGCGACCCGGCCAGCCGACTGGTAGGCGCCAGCCAGGTTATTGCGCGATCCGAGCGTGCGCGGGTCATCGGCGCCCCGCAGTCGCTCGTAATGGGCGAGGTTCTGCTGAAAGAGCGGGATCGCCTCGGCAGGCTGGCCGGCCGAGTGACAGGCGCTGGCCAGGTTGTTCCGGGCCACGAGCGTATCTGGATGGTCGACGCCCAGCACACGTTCGCAGTCCACGAGCACCTCGCGGCCGACCGCGATGGCCCGGCTCAGGTCAGGGTCGGAAGCAAGCTCGCGCGCGGCCGTTATCCTCGCTCGCAGCTCGCGCTGGCGCCGAACTGAGGCACTCACGTGATGCCTGGAGTCAGGGGTTTGGTGACGCCCACACGCGTAGGTTGCCACAATAACGTGTGATTAGCAGTTAATAGGATGGCTTCTGGCCGGCGACCGGCCGAGCCCCGCGCTCATCAGTTACCCCAGCAGCGACTGGATTCAGACGGCGCCGCGGGCTGCCACGATTGCGGCGACCGCTCGCTCCAGCGCATAACCGGCGCTAGCCGCCTCGCCCTTGACCTGCGCATCAGCCTCCGCGGCCGCCGCATGCGCGGTCGCCAGGCCGACGGCGGTCCAGCCTTGCAGCTGCTGTCGCGCCTTGTCGATCTTCCATGGCGGCATGCCGAGATCGGCAGCCAGGGCATTCGAGCTCAGGCCCCGGCCGACCGAGCCGACCAGTCCCAGCGTGCGAAGCCCGGCCGCCAGCGCGCTGCTGATCAGGACCGGTGATGTCCCGGTGGCAAGGGCCCAGCGAAGCTGCTCGAGCGCGGCCGCGAGATTGCCCTCGCAGGCACGGTCCGCGACCGAGAACCCGGTCGCCTCGGCCCGGCCGCGGTAGTAGCGGGCGACGGTCTGCTGGCCGATCACCCCGGTCGTATCGGCCGCCAGCTGGCTGCAGGCAGCCGCCAGGTCGCGCAGATCGTTACCGACGGCATCAAGCAGCGCGCGCAGCCCGCCGTCGTCGGCCCGGCGGCCGGCCCGGCTGAACTCGGCGCGCAGGAAGTCAACGCGGTCGCCAAAACGCTTGATGACCGGACAGTCGACCCGGCGCGCCCCGGCGTCGACGAGGCTAGTGAGCAATGCCTTGTTCTTCGCGCCGCCCGCATGCGTGATGACCAGGCTCACATCGGGGGCTGGCGCCTGGGCCAGGCGTACTAGCTCGGCCGATACGTCCTTGCCCGCGTCCTGGGCCGCGCGCACCACGACCACGCAGCGGCCGCCGAACAGGGAGGGCGCGGTCAGGCCCGTCAGCTCGCCGACGGCCAGTCCCGCGGCCGTCACGTCGTGCACGTCGGCGGCACCGTCCCCGCCGTCCGTGCTGCCGTGGACGGCCGCCAGCACACTGGTCACCGCACGCTCGACCAGCAGCTCTTCCTCGCCGGCGATCACCGTTACCTGGGCTGCCGATGCCCGCGACGCGCCAGATGCCATGACGCCAGCATGCCACGACTGGCGATCCGCGCCGGCCTGCCGCGGCGCTCGGGCGCTAGCTTGTGACGGGCTCGCCGCCGCGCCAGATCCGGGTCGGCCTCATGCCGTAGGACCAGCAGAACGCTCCCTCGTGGTCGGCATCCCAGGCCACGATGTCGGCCAGCCGGCCGCGGGCCATGGCGCCGCGGTCCGCGGCGCGCAGCGCCTGGGCCCCGCCCACGGTAGCGGCGCGCAGCGCCTCGGTGACGCTCATCCCGAAGTTAGCTACTGCCAGGCTGACGACCAGCGGCATCGACGTGATGCCGTTCCCGCCGGGCGAGTGCCCCGTCCCGAGCGCGACCGGCACGCCCCGGTCAAGCAGGGCCCTGACCGGAGGCTGGCGCTTGGACTCGGAGGCAATGGCCGGGCACACGACCGCGACCACGCCCGAGCCTGCCAGCGCGGCTACCTCCTCCTCGCCGGCCCCGAGCAGCACGTCCGCGGAGGCACACCCGAGCTCGGCGGCCAGCCGCACGGATCCGCTGCGGCCGTCGCCGCTGGCGTGCAGCCGCGGCATCAGGCCGACCGCTCGGCCCTTGCCGAGAATCCAGTTTGCCTCTCGCGGAGTGAACCTGCCGTCGTCGCAGTGCACGTCGATGCTCTCGGCGCCAGCGGCCACGGCGTCGGCGCACCAGCTGGACACGGCGTCGACGTAGTCGGTGCGCCTGCCGAAGTACTCGGGCGGCACCGCGTTCGCCGCGAGGAAGGTGACGTGGACCCGCGGCATGCCTGGCTCGTTCTCCAGGGACCTCAGCAGCCGGACGTCAGCCAGCTCGCCATCCCTGGTCAGGTGGTAGCCAGTCTTGGCCTCGACCGTAGTTGTCCCGTTGAGCAGCCAGGAGCGCAGCCGCTCCCGCACCCCGCTGCAGAGCGTCCACGGGTCGGTGCCCCTCGTCACGGTGACGGTCGAGGCGATGCCGCCGCCCGCCGTAGCGACCTCGGCAGCCGACGATCCGCCCGACAGCATCGCAAGCTCGGCCCACCTGTTGCCGGCGTACACCGGGTGCGCGTGCGCATCGATGAGGCCGGGGGTCACGAGCGCGCCGCCGAGGTTCTCCACGTGGTCGACGTCGACGATGTTCTTGATCACGCCTGGCACGCTCGAAGGCAGCTCGGATGCGGGCCCGACCCAGGCGATGTGCTGGTCCTGGGTCAGGATCGCGGCGTTGCTCCAGACCTCAGAGCCGGTCCAGAGGCGCCCGATGTTGGTCAGCAGCCGGATGATCACGGTGCACCGCCCAGCGGAGGACCGCCGCGCACAGCGGGACCCCAAGCGAGCATGCGCCGTCTCCTACCGAGCGTCGGAATGAGCGTTATAACCACGTACCGCAGGTCGCGCCCGGCACCGCCCCGTCGAGTGCGTGCAGGCGCGCTCACCAACATATCGGTTGAGTCACCGTATTGCACAAGCGGAACGGTGTAAAGGGCTCTATAAGCACGGGGCGCATGCCCTCCGGATTGCAACCCCGCGCATATCGTAACGGACGGCACGCGCTGCCGGTTCACCGCCGCGCCGGTCTCGCCTGCCTGCTACGGGCTGCGCCCCGGGCGCGGTCAGGGAGCGGGCGCGGCTGCGCGCAAAAGGCGGGTCGGCCGGGTAACCAACACCCTGCGCGTTCCTTTCCGGCACGTTAAAACGGCGGCGGGAATCTCCGGCGTCCCAGTAGGAAAGCCAGATTGCAGACGTTTTGCAGTGGCGTCACGCAATTCCATATGGGATAAAGCGGATCGGCGGGGGAACGCGCGGACGGCGTTAGCTCGCCGAGCCCGACTGCGCGACGCTGTAGCGCTCAAGCTCGGCAGCCAGTCCGAGCGGCACCTTGGCGGTCAGCTCGGTGCCGTCGCCGCGATGGCCCACGGCCAGCACCTCGCCCTCGTCATGGACGCGGGAGACCAGGTCACCGCGACTGTAAGGGAGCAGCACGGTGACCTCGCGCTGGGCACGGGGCAGCAGCCGCTCGATCTCGGCCATCAGCTTGTCCAGGCCATCGCCGGTCTGGGCCGAGACGATCACGGACTGGCGCTCGGTCAGCTGCAGCCCTTCGAGCTCGATGCTGTCCGCGGCATCAGCCTTGTTGATCACCACGAGCTCTGGCACCTCGGCGGCGCCCACCTCGGCGAGCACTTCCCTGACCGCCGCAAGCTGCAACCGAGGGTCGGCATCCGAGCCGTCGACGACGTGCAGGATCAGGTCGGCGTCGGCCACCTCCTCCAGCGTCGACCGGAACGCGTCGACCAGCTGGTGCGGCAGGTGCCGGACGAAGCCCACGGTGTCTGTCAGCGTGAACGGCAGGCCCGAGAGCGTCCTGGCCTTACGGACCGCCGGGTCCAGCGTGGCGAACAGCGAGTTGTCGGCGAGTACCTGCGCGCCAGTGAGCGCGTTCAGCAGCGTCGACTTGCCGGCGTTGGTGTAGCCCGCGATGGCGACCGACGGCACCGCGCGCCTGCGCCGCTGACTGCGCTGCACTTCGCGCGCGACCGACATCTCGCCGATCTCGCGCCGCAGCCGGGCGATCCGGGTCCGGATCCGCCGGCGGTCAGTCTCGATCTTGGTCTCGCCAGGGCCCCTGGTGCCGATGCCGCCGTTGCCGCCGGCCCGGCCGCCCGCCTGCCTCGACAGTGACTCGCCCCAGCCGCGCAGCCGTGGCAGCAGGTACTGCAGCTGCGCAAGCTCGACCTGCGCCTTGCCTTCCTTGCTGCGAGCGTGCTGGGCGAAGATGTCCAGGATTAGCGCTGTCCGGTCGACCACCTTGACCTTGACGATGCCCTCCAGGCTGCGCAGCTGGCCAGGGGTGAGCTCGCCGTCGCAGATCACCGTGTCCGCGCCAAGCGCCATGACGATCTCGGCTAGCTCCCGTGCCTTGCCCGCGCCGACGTAGGTGGCCGCGTCGGGCCGGCCGCGCCGCTGCACCAGGCCGTCCAGCACCTCCGAACCGGCGGTCTCGGCCAGCGCGGACAGCTCGCGCAGCGAGTTCTCCGCCATCGCCAGCGTGCCCTCAGTCCACACGCCCATGAGCACCACGCGTTCCAGCCGGAGCGCGCGGTACTCAACCTCGCTGACGTCCTGAAGCTCGGTCGAAAGGCCCGCCACGCGCCGCAGCGCGTGCCGTTCCTCTAGGTCAAGCTGGCCGTCATCCGGTTCTGGGCGCTCGTCCCAGCTTTCCGTTGCGTCCGGCTGGCGTTCGTCCCATGCCCGCCTGGGCTCTGGGCTTCCGTCTGATAGAGCGGTCATATAACGCAAGTCACCTACCGCCGGGCGATTGCTACCGCCCGGCCTGTTGTCCGTGGCCCGAATAGAGCCTTAAATACCGCTACGCCCGCCTGCTGGCGACGACTGGTCTCGATAGTGCCACGGCGCACGCGCATCCTCACCTGAATAACACGCCGCGGCTCCCGGATGTGCCCTGCCCCGTCTCGCCCCCGGCGAACGGCCCTTCACCAGGCGCCGCGGGTGCCCGGCCCTGAATACCGCGACCCCGATGGGTTACCTTTCGGTACAGCAAGCGCCCCGGCACGACTGGCCACACGGAGGGAGCGTGGGATCGTTGACTGGCGTGGAGATCGCCGGCCCGTCCGGCAGCAGGTATGAGGAGATCCTGACTCCCGAGGCACTCGACCTGATCGGCCTGCTGCACAGGGAGCTTGGCCAGCGCCGGCACGACCTGCTGGCGGCACGGCAGGCGCGCCAGGAGGAGCTGTCCGCCGGAGCAATGCTCGACTTCCTGACCAGCACCGAGGCGATCAGGTCGGACACCTCCTGGCGCGTAGCGCCACCGGCCCCAGGCCTGATCGACCGGCGGGTCGAGATCACCGGCCCGACCGATAAGAAGATGACCATCAATGCGCTCAACAGCGGCGCGAAGGTATGGCTGGCCGACTTCGAGGACGCCAACACGCCGTTGTGGGACAACATGATCACCGGCCAGCTCAACCTCAAGGACGCGCTGGACCGCAAGATCGACTTCACCAGCGAGGACGGCAAGTCCTACCAGCTGCGTCCCGACGAGGAGCTGGCGACCATCGTGGTTCGCCCGCGCGGCTGGCATCTGCCAGAAAAGCACCTGCTGATTGACGGGGAGCGCGCCTCGGGCAGCCTCGTTGACTTCGCCCTGTACTTCGCGCACTGCGCCGGGCGGCAGCTGAAGAAGGGCAAGGGCCCGTACTTCTACCTGGCCAAGATGGAAAGCCATCTGGAAGCCCGGCTGTGGAATGACGCCTTCGTGCTCGCGCAGGACGCGCTCGGCATCCCGCAGGGAACTATCAGGGCGACGGTGCTGATCGAGACCATCCCGGCCGCGTTCGAGATGCAGGAAATCCTCTACGAGCTGCGCGAGCACAGCGCGGGGCTGAACGCCGGACGGTGGGATTACCAGTTCAGCATCATCAAGAAGTTCCGCACCCGAGGCGAGCAGTTCCTGCTGCCAGACCGGAACTCAGTCACGATGACGGCGCCGTTCATGCGCGCCTACACCGAGCTACTGGTGAAGACCTGCCACGCCCGCGGTGCGCACGCGATGGGCGGCATGGCGGCATTCATCCCCAACCGGCGCAACCCTGAAGTCACGGAACGGGCACTGGCAAAGGTGCGCGAGGACAAGACGCGCGAGTCGCACGACGGATTCGACGGGTCGTGGGTGGCGCATCCCGATCTCGTGCCGATCTGCCAGGAAGTGTTCGACAGCGTGCTCGGGGACGCGCCGAACCAGCTGGGCAAGCAGCGCGACGACGTGCACGTCACCGCCGCACAGCTGCTGGCGGTGGACGAGACGCCCGGCGAGAAGACCGAGGGAGGCCTGCGCAGCAACGTGAGCGTCGGGATTCAGTACCTGGCAAGCTGGCTGGCCGGCACCGGGGCGGTTGCCATCAACAACCTCATGGAGGACGCGGCGACGGCAGAGATATCCCGGTCCCAGATCTGGCAGTGGCTGCACAACGACGTCACCCTGGCCGATGGTCCCAAGGTCACCAGGGACCTGGTCGACCAGGTGATCGGCCAGGAGCTGGCGCTAGTCAGGGAGCAGCTCGGCGCCGCCTACGACGAGCCGCGCTTCGAACAGGCGACGGCCCTGTTCACGGACGTCGCGCTGGCCGACGACTACGCCGAGTTCCTGACACTGCCCGCCTACGAGCGCATGCCCTGACGGCCGCAAGCTGCCCGAGGCTGGTCCGATGGACCGCGAGACCGCGACCGCGTACCTGCAGCGCATGCAGGTCACGGCAGACGTCGCCGCTGACGCCGCCGGGCTCGCCGCGCTGCAGCACGCACACCAGTTGACGGTGCCGTTCGAGAACCTCAGCATCCACCTGGGCGAGCCGATATCGCTGGCCGAAGGGGATCTCGTCGACAAGATTGTGCGCCGGCGGCGCGGCGGCTTCTGTTATGAGCTCAACGGGCTGTTCGCGCTGCTGCTGGAGTCCATGGGCATGCGGGTGACGCGGCTGGCCGCGCGGGTGCACGGAGAGAAGGGCCTGGGTCCGCCGTTTGACCACCTTGCGCTTGCGGTGCGGCCGCCAGACGGCAGCGGGCCGTGGCTGGCCGACGTCGGGTTCGGCAGTCACAGCGTGTACCCGCTGCTGCTGGACAGCAGGTCCGAGCAGGATGACCCGGCGGCCAGGTTCATGCTGGCGGACACCGACGAGGGCGACGTGGACGTGCTCAAGGACGGCAAGCCGCAGTACCGGCTGGAGATGAGGGCCAGGTCGCTGAGCGACTTCGTGGCGACGTGCTGGTGGCAGCAGACCTCACCGCTGTCGCACTTCACGCAGGGCACCGTCTGCTCGCGCCTGACGGCCGACGGCCGTATCTCCATTGCCGGGCGAACGCTGATCCGCAGCAGCGGCGGGACGCGGACCGAGCAGGAACTGGACACCGACGACGAACTGCTGGCCGCCTACCGGGACGAGTTCGGCGTTGCGCTCAGCCGTACACCGCGCACCGCAGCGGCCTAGCTGACGTCCTGAGCGGCGCCAACCGGTCCCGGCATCTTCAGGGCGAACGCGATCCGCTCGCTCGACACCGGCACCAGCATCGCAGCGCAGAGCGGAAACGCGGCCACCATGGCGAAGCTCGCGCCGTAGCCCAGTGCTCCGATCGCGACGGCCAGGACCGGCGGAGTCGCGGCGGCCAGCGCGTTCTGCCCGGTGTTCTGCACGCCGAGCGCGCGGCCGGCCCAGGCCGGCCCGGCGTACTCCGCGACGGCGGTGAACGCCAGGCCGTTGGTGCTTACCGCCACCACGCTGCACGCGAGCAGTGCGGGCACGGCAGCGGACCACCCGGCGGCGGCTCCTGCGGCCAGGGCCAGCATTCCGGCGCTGGTGCAGAGCGCCAGGATCCGCATGGGCCGCATCCGGCTGCCGGCCCGGTCTGACCAGTAGCCGGCTGTGAGCCGCGCCAGGGCCCCGCCGACCTGCGCGCACGCCAGCAGCCGCCCGGCGGCCAGCGCCGTCCAGCCGCGCTGGTCCACCAGGTAGACCAGCGCGAAGGTAGCGACAGTGAACTGCGGCACGACGAGCAAAGCGCTGGCCGCGTGGATGCGCCAGAGCATGGGCTGCCGGTAGGGCGAGGCAGGCCCGGCGCGCTGCGGATCGCCTGGTGGCTCAGTCCTGGCGGGATCTCGCACCAGCAGCACCACCGCAAGCGCGGCTGCCAGGCAGAAGGTGCCAAGGAACAGCAGTGGCCGGCCGGTGCCGCTCGCACCAAGCACCGGCAAGGTCGCCGCCGCCACCGCCACGCCGATCGGCTGCGCGCTCTGCCTGATGCCCATCGCCAGGCCGCGCTCGTTCCTGGCGAACCAGCCGAGGATGAGCCTGCCGCTCGCGGCGAACACCGACCCGCCGGACGCGCCTGCCAGCACGAGAGCGGCACCGAGCGCCAGCGTGCCGTGCACCGAGCGCGCGCCGATGAGCGCCAGTCCGGCCGCGCAGAGCCCGGTGGCCAGCACCACTCGCTCACCCCACCGGTCAGCTGCCGCGCCCCAGCCGATCAGCGTCAGCAGCAGCCCGATGGTCGGGCACGCCACCAGCAGGCTTGCCGTTTCCAGGGAAAATCCCTCGTGCCGCAGCGCCGGGATCAGGTAGGCCAGGCCGTACTGGAACGTGCACCCGGCCGTCAGCGCGATCAGGCCGATGACCAGGATGAGCCACCGGCCATTGCGACTGTCAGGCAGCTGTCCGGTTCTCATATTGTGATACTACATATCCACATAATGAGACATCCTGTTGACTGAGACTGGCTTATCCTGAAGCGCCCGCGCATTCTCGCTGCTTGACTTCGCCCTTAGGGCCAGCCGCAGCCTGGCAGCGCCGGGCGGCGCGCCTGGCATGAGGAGGCGGCAGTGGAGCTGATGACCAGCGGGGAGTTCTCCCGCGCATCAGGTCTGTCCCGCAAGGCACTGCGCCTGTATGACCAGCTCGGCCTGCTGCCCCCGGCGGTTGTCGACCCCGGCACCCAGTACCGGCTCTACGATCCGGCCCAGCTCGAGCAGGCCAGGCTGGTGGCCTGGCTGCGCCGGCTTGGCATGCCGCTAGCGGCGATCAGGCAGGCCAGCACGACCACGCCAGCGAAGGCCGCCGCGCTGCTGACGGAGTACTGGGATCAAGTCGAGGCGCAGACCGCCGCCCGGCGCGAGCTGGCCGCGTTCCTCATCGGATACCTGTCAGGAAGGGACGCCCCCATGCAGAGCACAAACCCGGCGCTCACCATTCGCTACGCGCTGCGCACCGACATCGGCCTCGGCCGCGACGACAACGAGGACTCCGCCTATGCCGGGACCCGGCTGCTGGCGGTCGCCGACGGGATGGGCGGCCACGCAGCCGGCGAAGTGGCCAGTGCGGCCGTCATCGACGCACTGCGGCCGCTGGACACCGAGGTGCCGGCCGGCGAGCTGCTGAACGCGCTAGATCACGCGGTGCGGCAGGCCAAGCGCAAGCTCGCCGACCTGGTGCACGGCGATCCGGCGCTGAGCGGCATGGGAACGACGCTGACCGCGCTGCTGTGGTCAGGCTCGCAGCTCGGCCTGGTGCACATCGGCGACTCGCGCGCCTACCTTGTCCGCGACGGCGAGCTGTTCCAGATCACGCAGGACCACAGCATGGTGCAGAGCCTGCTGGACGACGGCAAGATCACTCCCGCGGAGGTCGCGTCACATCCGCAGCGCAGTCTCATCCTGCGCGCGCTGGTCGCCGGCAGCACCTACGAGCCGGACCTGCAGCTGCGCGAGGCGAGGCCAGGCGACCGGTACCTGTTGTGCTCCGACGGCCTCACCGATGTCCTCGACGCCCGCGCGATCACCACGGTCCTGCTGACCGTCCCCGATCCCGACCAGGCCGCGGCCGGGCTGGTCGCGCTCGCCCTGGAGGGCGGCGGCTCCGACAACATCACCTGCATCGTGGCCGATGTCGTCGCGCAGCAGCCGCCGGCGGACGTGACCGCCTGACCGGGCCAGGGCCAGCCCGGCAGTGGCGGGCGGAAGGCAGGAGAGAGATGCTGGAGTCATGGACAGCGCGCTGGCGGCCAGGATGGCCCAGATATGCGGCGCGGACAGCGTCATCACCGATCCGCAGGAGCTGCGGACCTACGAGTGCGACGGGCTGACCGCGCATCGCTGCAGCCCGGGCCTGGTGGTCCTGCCCCAGTCCGCCGAGCAGGTCGCCGCAGTGGTCAGGGAGTGCGCGGCCACCAAGACCCCGTTCGTGGCGCGCGGCAGCGGCACCGGCCTGTCTGGCGGGGCGCTGCCCCGCTCGGATGGCGTCCTGATCGTCACCTCGAAGATGCGCAGCATCATCTCGATCGACCCGGCCAGCCGCCGCGCCGTCCTCGAGCCGGGCGTCACCAACCTGTCGGTCAGCAAGGCCGCTGAGCCATACGGCCTGTTCTACGCCCCTGATCCATCCAGCCAGGTGGTGTGCTCGGTCGGCGGGAACGTGGCCGAGAACTCAGGCGGCGCGCACTGCCTCAAGCACGGCTTCACCGTGCACCACGTCACCGGCGTGCAGGTCGTGACGCCATCCGGCGAGCTGACCTGGCTCGGCGACGGCACCGGCGCCGCGCCCGGCTACGACCTGGTCGGCGCGTTCACCGGCTCGGAGGGGACCCTCGGCATCGTCACCAAGATCGTAGTCAAGCTGACCAGGATCCCCGAGGCAGTGACCACGCTGCTGGCCGCGTTTACCACCATGGGGGCCGGCGGTGCCGCGGTGTCAGCCATCATCGCCTCCGGCATCCTGCCCGGTGCGATCGAGATGATGGACGCGCTGGCGATCGAGGCAGCCGAGGCGGCGGTGAACTGCCAGTATCCCGAGGGAGCAGGCGCCGTGCTCATCGTGGAGCTCGATGGCCCGAGCGGGGACGTGGCAAGGGAGGAGGAGGCAGTCAGGGACATCTGCACCAGGACCGGCGCCTACGAGATCAGGGCCGCCCGCGATGCCGCTGAGCGCGCGGCGATCTGGACCGGGCGCAAATCGGCGTTCGCCGCGGTCGGCAGGATCAGCCCCGCTTACATCGTGCAGGACGGCGTCGTGCCCCGCACCGCGCTGCCGCAGGTCCTGGACCAGATCAGCGAGCTGTCCGCGGCGACCGGCATCCGGGTGGCCAACGTCTTCCACGCCGGCGACGGCAACCTGCATCCGCTGGTGCTGTTCAACGACGCCGTCCCTGGCGAGCAGGAGGCGGCGGAGAAGGTCTCCGGGGCGATCCTGGACCTGTGCATCGAGCACGGCGGCTCGATTACCGGCGAGCACGGCGTAGGCGTGGACAAGTCGCGTTACATGCCCAAGATGTTCGGCGCCGACGACCTCGACACCATGCAACTGGTCCGCTGCGCCTTCGACCCGGCAGGCCTGTGCAACCCCGGCAAGGTCTTCCCGACCCCCCGGCTGTGCGGCGAGGTTCCCGGCGTGCGTCACGCCCCGCATCCGCTCGTCGCAACTGGCGTGATCGAGCAATTCTGATGAGTTGCCGATGAACGAGGAAGTCGTTCCGGCGCAGCTGGCGAAGGCGTGCGCCGACGTCACCGTGGCCCGGCCGGCCGATGCGGTCGGGGGCAGGCTGGCCCGCTACGTCGCAGCGCCGTCCTCCACGCAGGAGACCGCGGCGCTGCTGACCGCCGCGGCCGAGCTTGGGCTGACCGTGGTACCACGCGGCTCCGGGAGCCGGATCGACTGGGGCTGCCCGCCCGAAAGCTGCGACCTGGTCGTCGACACCCGCCGCCTCGACGCGGTCCTCGAGCACGCGGCCGGCGACATGGTGGCCCGCGTCCAGGCCGGGATCACCCTGGACGCCCTGCAGCACCGGCTCGCCGAGCAGGGGCAGCGGCTAGCGCTCGACCCGCAGGGCGGCGGGACCGCGGGCGGGCTGGTCGCGACCGGCGTGGCCGGGCCGCTGCGGCTGCGCTACGGCGCACCGCGCGACCTGCTCATCGGCATCACCGTGGTCCGTGCCGACGGAACGGTGGCGCGGGCGGGCGGCAAGGTCGTCAAGAACGTCGCCGGATATGACCTGGGCAAGCTGTTCGCCGGGTCCTACGGCACGCTCGGCCTGATCACAGAGGCGACCTTCCGGCTGCACCCGCAGCCGTCGGCGACTGCCTACCGGTCGCTGGACTGCGCCGATGCCGACGCCGCCGCTGCGGCCGTGCAGGCCGCCGCGGGCTCACCGCTGGCGCCCTCGGCCGTCGAGCTGTACTGGCCGTCGGCGGCCAGTGCCGTCAGCGTGACAGTGCTGCTGGAGGGCGACGACGCCGGCGTCGCCGAGCGCGCCGGCCGGCTGGACGACCTGCTGGCCGGCCCAGGGGCTGCCAGCACAGGGCCCGCCAGCACCGGGGACGGCCTTGCGGGGCACGGCCGCCCGTCCTGGTGGGGCTTCGCCGGCGAGCCAGACCAGACGGTGCTGCGGATCGGATTCTGGCCAGGCAGGCTAGCCGAGGTGCTGACTGCCGTGCGCACCGCCGCGGCCGAGGCTCGGCTCGATCCGGCAGTGGCCGGGGCCGCCGCCGGCGGCGTGCTGCATGTAGTCCTGGAGCATCACGTTTCCGTCCAGGCGGCGGAGAAATTCGTCGCCGCCCTGCGCGCGGGGCTGACCAGGCCGGGCACCGACATGCCGGAGGCGAGCGCAGTCGTGCTGCACGCACCGTCGAAGGTGCGCGACGCAGTGGACATGTGGGGCCCGGTGCCTTCGGCCGGGCTGATGCGGGCGATCAAGGACCAGTTCGATCCCGAGCACCGGATGGCGCCCGGCCGGTTCGCGGGAGGAATCTGATGGCACAGACCGCGCCCGGCACGCCGGACGCGCAGCCCGGCCTCGGCGCGGCCGCGCCCCTGGCCGACCCCACCGGCGAACTGCGCGAACTGGTCAGCGACTGCGTACACTGCGGGTTCTGCCTGCCCGCATGCCCCACCTACCAGCTGTGGGGCGAGGAGATGGACTCGCCGCGTGGCCGGATACACCTGATCACCCAGATCCTCGACGGCGCCGATGGCAGCGCCGCGGCGTCCGAGCACCTGGACCGCTGTCTGGGCTGCATGGCCTGCGTGCCCGCCTGCCCGTCCGGCGTGCGTTACGACAGGCTGATCGAGGCTGCGCGGGCCTGGGGCGCTGAGACCGATGGCGGTGCGGATCGGACCCCGGCCGAGGGAAGCCCAGCCGAGGGGAGCACGGCGGCCG
>DASPWG010000065.1:0-10441 GCA_035621915.1 Streptosporangiaceae bacterium | reverse complement strand
GCCTGCGCATCCTGGCCTAGCCAGGCTGCTTGCCGCTGCCGTGCCCGCAAGACCGGTGCCTGCGCATCCTGGCCTAGCCAGGCTGCTTGCCGCTGCCGTGCCCGCAAGACCGGTGCCTGCGCATCCTGGCCTAGCCAGGCTGCTTGCCGCTGCCGTGCCGCAGAGACCGGTGTCTGCGCATCCTGGCGTGAGCGCGCCTACCTGGACGCGTAGAGAGCCTGCTCGAAGTCGACGTAAAGCTGCGCCGCGGGCGGATCGAAGAACGGCAGCGTCTGGGAGTAGATGGCGCCGGTGATCCCGCTGGCCGGGTCGACCCAGAAGTGGGTGTTGCACAGGCCCGCCCACGACCCGCTCCAAGCAGCCCGCATTCCAGGCACGCTGACGGGGTTGAGCAGCAACCCGAGGCCGAACTTGAGACCAGGGCCGACGATCATCGGAGCGCTGAGCTCCGGGTGCGCCGTCGGCATCTCTGCCGGGAAGTCCAGCGGCCCTATCTGATTGATGAATGCGGCCTCCACCGACTGCTGGCTCAGGATGCGGGCGCCGTCCAGTTCCCCGCCTCTCAGCAGCATCCGCTGGAGCTTCAGGTAATCGCGCGGAGTCGAGTACAGGAAGTGGCCGCCGCCCCAGTACTCCGGATTCTGCGCCCAGTCGATGTCGGTCGCCACCCATGCGCCGTCCTCGCCGCGGACGTGGACTGGCGTGGAGTTGGCGCGCTGCTCGGCCGACATCCGCGCGGTCGTGCTGGTCATGCCGAGCGGGCCGGTGATCTGCTCGGCGAAATACGCGTCCAGCGGCTGCCCGCTGGCGGCCTCGATGACACGGCCGAGCCAGTCGTAGTTGATGCCGTACTCGAACCGGGTGCCTGGGTCGAACACCAGCGGCGCGGTGAACATGTCCGCGGTGCCAGGCATGACGTTAGACGTCCCGGTGACCTGCTCGTAGCGGTCGATGTCGGCGTCCCAGATCCAGTAGGCAAGCCCCGCAGTGTGAGTAAGCAGGTTGCGGACGGTGGCCTTTGCAGTCGGCGGGCGCAGCCGCGGCGTATCCCCGTCGAATCCCTCGAGCACCTGCAGGCTGGCAAACTCCGGCCGGTAGGCCTCGACCGGCGCGTCGAGGTCCAGGCTGCCCTGCTCGGATAGCTGCAGCGCCGCCGTGGCCGTCACCATCTTCGTCATGGAGGCGATCCGCAGCATGGTGTCGGGCGTGATCGGATCACTGGCGCTCACCGACCGCAGGCCGGCACTGCCCTCGTAGATGGCCCCGCCGGAGTTCGCGGCCAGCGCCACCACACCGGGCACTGCACCGCTGTCCACCGCGGCCTGCAGGACTTCGTCGATCTTCTTGGTCAAGGCCAGGCTCCTTCCGGCCAGCGCCGCTCGGCGCGGCGCCCGATGTCACGGCGCCCATATGGTCCCGCCGCGCCTGTGCGGCGTCAATGCGGCCTCATGAGGTACGAGTGGCGCCGGCTGCGGCGCTCCGGGGCAGCCCATCAGATAGCTTGACGTCGAGATAGCCGGTCACTAGCCTGGGGCTAGTTAGCTTGATATCGAGATACTTTTACTGCGGCGCGGGGTGGGCGGGCGAGCAAAGCCCAGACGGGCTACGTGCCCGGCGGCCGTGTGCGGGAAGATGCAATCGACGGTCGCGGGTGCGGCCGGGCAGGAGAACGAGGAGACATGACCGGTAATAGCTTTGGCAGCCGCACCGCCCTGGACGTAGCGGGGGACCGCTACGAGATTCACCGGCTTGACGCCGTTCCTGGTGCTGCTGACCTGCCTTACAGCCTCAAGATCCTGCTGGAGAACCTGCTGCGCACCGAGGACGGACTGAACGTCACCGGCGACCACGTCACCGCGCTGGCGAGCTGGGATCCGATGGCCGAGCCCGACACCGAGATCCAGTTCACCCCGGCCAGGGTCATCCTGCAGGACCTCACCGGCGTGCCCGCCGTGGTGGACCTGGCGGCGATGCGCGAGGCCATGCGGGCACTCGGCGGCGACGCCGCCAAGATCAACCCGCTGGTCCCCGCCGAGCTTGTCATTGACCACTCCGTCATTGCCGACGTCTTCGGCCGGCCGGATGCGTTCGAGCGGAACGTCGAGCTGGAATTCCAGCGCAACAAGGAGCGCTTCGCGTTCCTGCGCTGGGGCCAGGAGGCGCTGCGCCAGTTCAGGGTCGTGCCGCCGGGCACCGGCATCGTGCACCAGGTCAACATCGAGTACCTCGCGCGGGTCGTCATGACCCAGCAGCTTGACGGAAACGGGCTGGCTGCCTACCCCGACACGTGCGTCGGAACCGACTCGCACACCACCATGCAGAACGGCCTTGGCGTCCTCGGCTGGGGCGTCGGCGGCATCGAGGCCGAGGCGGCGATGCTGGGCCAGCCGGTGTCGATGCTGATCCCGAAGGTGGTCGGGTTCCGTCTCACGGGTGAACTGCCGTCTGGCGCCACCGCCACCGACCTCGTGCTGACCATCACCGAGTTGCTGCGGCGCCACGGCGTGGTCGGCAAGTTCGTCGAGTTCTACGGCGAGGGCGTGGCCGCGGTCCCGGTGGCCAACCGCGCCACGATCGGCAACATGAGCCCCGAGTTCGGCTCCACCTGCGCGATCTTCCCCATCGACGCGGAGACCCTGGCCTACCTGCGACTCACCGGCCGCCCGGCTGGCCAGGTCGCGCTGGTCGAGGCCTATGCCAAGGAGCAGGGCATGTGGCACGACCCTGCCGGGCACGCCAGGTACTCAGAGGAGCTGGAGCTCGACCTTTCCACCGTGGTGCCGTCGCTGGCCGGCCCGAAGCGCCCGCAGGACCGGGTGGCGCTGAGCGATGCCAAGGACTCGTTCCGGGCGGCGCTAGGGTCCTACGTCAAGCTCGACAGGCTGGACAACGACATCGCGGACACCTTCCCGGCGTCCGACCCATTCGTGGCCGAGAGCGAGAACGGCGACGGGCCTGCGGGCAAGCCTGCCGCCGCTGCCGGGCGGCCGTCGGCGCCCGCCGACGTGACCCTGGACGACGGCACGCAGACCTCCGTCGATCACGGTTCGGTCGTGATTGCGGCGATCACGTCCTGCACCAACACCTCCAACCCATCGGTGATGGTCGGTGCGGCGCTGGTGGCCAAGAAGGCCGTCGAGGCGGGCCTTGAGCGCAAGCCATGGGTCAAGACCACGCTCGCGCCTGGCTCGAAGGTCGTCATGGACTACTACGAGCGAGCCGGGCTGACCCCGTACCTGGAGAAGCTCGGTTTCAGCCTCGTCGGCTACGGCTGCACGACCTGCATCGGCAACTCCGGCCCGCTGCCCGAGGCGATCAGCGCCGCGGTGGCCGACAACGACCTCGCCGTGGTCTCCGTGCTGTCCGGCAACCGGAACTTCGAGGGCCGGATCAACCCGGACGTCAAGATGAACTACCTGGCCTCCCCGCCGCTGGTCGTCGCGTACGCACTGGCCGGCACGATGGACATCGACCTGACCACCGAGCCGATAGGAACGGGCTCGTCCGGGCAGGAGGTGTACCTGCGCGACCTGTGGCCAGCCCCGGCCGAGATCGAGGAGATCGTGGAGACCGCGGTTGCGGCGGAGATGTTCACCCGCGACTACGCCGACGTGTTCACCGGGGACGAGCGCTGGCAGGACCTCGACGTCCAGCCGGGCGACACGTTCGCCTGGGACCCCGAGTCAACCTACGTCCGCCACCCGCCGTACTTCGAGGGCATGGAGCTGACGCCGAGCCCAGTCACCGATGTACACGGCGCGCGCGTGCTTGCGGTACTCGGCGACTCGGTCACCACCGACCACATCTCGCCGGCGGGCGCGATCAAGGCAGACAGCCCGGCGGGCAGGTACCTGACCGAGCACGGCGTGGCCAGGGCGGACTTCAACACCTATGGCTCGCGGCGGGGAAACCACGAGGTGATGATCCGCGGCACGTTCGCCAACATCCGGCTGCGCAACCAGCTCGCGCCCGGCACCGAGGGCGGCGTCACCGTCAAGCTGCCGGAAGGCGAGCAGATGTCGATCTACGACGCCTCCCGGCAGTACATCGAGGAGGGCACCCCGCTGGTCGTGCTCGGCGGCAAGGAGTACGGATCCGGCTCGTCCCGCGACTGGGCGGCCAAGGGCACGGCCCTGCTTGGCGTGCGGGCCGTGCTGGTGGAGTCCTTCGAGCGCATCCACCGCTCCAACCTGATCGGCATGGGCGTGCTGCCGCTGCAGTTCAGGCCGGGTGACAGCGCGGAGTCGCTCGGGCTGACAGGGCACGAGGTGTTCGACATCACTGGCATCGAGGCCATCAGCAGCGGTGACACGCCGCGCGAGGTGACGGTCCGCGCGGACGGCAGGGAGTTCCGGGCAATCGTCAGGATCGACACCCCGGGCGAGGCCGAGTACTTCCGGCACGGCGGCATCATGCAGTACGTGCTGCGCTCGCTGCTCGGCAAGGCGTAGCCGCCAGCGGTCGCAGCCGCCAGCCGTCGCAGCCGCTGGTGGCGAGACCCAGTCGAGACGAGGGCGATACGGGTTTTCCTCAACCGGCACCGCCTAATCGGCGTCCTTCCTGGTGAATAGCGTGAGCACTCAGGGAGGGAGTTCATCGATGAGGCTTTCGCGCACGCGCATCCTGCTCGCGGTCGGCGCCGTGGCGGCCGCCGGCACCGTCGCGGGGTCGGTCCTGGCGGCCGCGCCCGCCTCGGCCGGGCCGGCCGCGACCAAGTACGTTCTGGTCAACCAGTGCAGCGGCAAGGGACAAGTGGAGCCCTCGACGATCTGGCTTCCCTACTGCCCGTCCGGCGCGCTGATTGGCCACGCAAAGTGGACCAGTTGGGGCTCGGTCGCGTTCGGCAGCGGCAAGCTTGAGGTGGACAACTGCACGCCGAGCGCAAGCTGCGGCCCGAGCAAGTACACCAAGTACCCGATCCTCATCGTCGCGTGGCGAGCGAGGCCGTGGCCAGGCGCAAGGGGTGACGACTACTTCAGCCGGGTGACCTGGATCTACACCGGGAAGCGGGCGAAGCACGCCAGCGTCACGGAGACGATCACCTGGCCGTCCGCGCCCGAGCAGTAGCCGTTCCGGCGGCCAGGACAGTCTCGGCGCGGTAAAGGTTTCCTGCTGATCCACTGCATGTCCAGGTAGGCGATGCGGGCGCCGCTAGGGTCGGGTCTGTGGAGTATGTACCGTCCTGCCCGATCCGGTTCGCCCGGTTATGCCGCCCGCGGTGGCCCTGTCGGCACCGTCACTGTCGGCGCCAGCGCTCTGGCTGACAGGACTGGAGCGCGGGCTGATGCTCGCGGGGCTGGCGATGGCCCTGGGCGGCCTGGCCGGGCGCGGGCTCTCCCGGCAGTACAAGGGGGCGCGGCCCGGCCCGCTGCCCACTCCGTGGGCGCTGCGCGGCGCTCTGCTTGGCCTGGCGGGCAGCCTCGCGCTGCTGATCACCGCGGTGATCGGCCCCCGCATTGCCGCCTGCCTGGCCCAGCCGCCTCCCGAGGGCCTGCGCAACGGCGGTACCGCCGAGATCGCGGCCGCCGAGGCCGTGCTGTTCGTGCTCGCTGCCGGGCTGCTGAGGCTGCGCCAGGCAGGCTGGGCGGTGCTGCTGCTATCGGGCGTGGTGCTGGCCGAGGGGATCAGGTCCCATCCGGAGGGGATCATCCCGGTGGCGGGCGCGTTCGTGACCTACTGCCATCTGCTCCCTGCGGCGGTGTGGGCGGGCATGCTGCTGTACGCGGTCCGCGCGGCGATCGGCTGGCGCGCCGACCCGGTTGCCGCCCACGGCATCCTCCGGCTGTACTCGACCGCGGCAGCGTGGCTGTTCTCGCTGATCCTGATCACCGGCGTGATCTCGGCACTGGTGCTGGTGCCGCTCAGCTCGCTGCTGACGACGACTTACGGGCTGTTCCTGGTCGCGAAGGCCGCCGTCGTATGCGTTGTCGCGGGCCTGGCAATCGCGGGCCGGATCTGGCTGCGCCGCGGGCCAGCGGCTGGCGCCGGGCCTGCCCTGGCCACCAGGCTGGAGGTGGCCGCCCTGGTCCTGGTGCTCGCCATCACCGGCATCCTGACGGTCCTGACGCCCCCCGCGCGGCCCAGCTCGGCCGCCAGCAGCCCGCCAGGCCAGGCCAGCCGGCTGCACGCCGCGCAGCGGCCCTGACCGGGTACGAGCCGGCTCCGGCTAGCGTGCCACCACGTTCACGATCCGGCCGGGAACGACGACCAGCCGCTGCACCGCCAGCCGCTGCGTGTGCGCGGCATACCGCGGATCGCTGACGACAAGGCGTTCCAGCTCGGCCGCGCTCGCATCGGCCGGGGCCTGCACGGTGAACCGCGTCCTGCCGTTGATCTGCACCGGCAGCGTGATCGTCTGCGCGCGCGCCAGCACCGGGTCGGCCTGCGGGAAGTCGGCATAGGCCAGCGATCCGGGATGGCCAAGCCTGGCCCACAGCTCGTCGGCCACATGCGGCGCCAGCGGTGCCACCATCAGCACCAGCGGCTCGGCCAGTGCCCGCGGCAGCGCGCCGTCGGCTGCGGAGATCCTCGCAGCAATGGTCGTGAGCTCCATCAGCCGGGCGACCGCAGTGTTGAACCGCAGCTCGCCGAAGTCGTCGCGGACCGCGGCGATCGTCGCGTGCAGCGCCCGCTCAGAAGCCTGGTCCAGCGCCGCGTCGCTGACAGTCAGCGTGCCAGTCTGCTCGTCCACCATGGACCGCCACAGCCGCTGCAGGAACCGGTGCACTCCGACGATGTCGGCTGCCCGCCACGGCCGGCTGGCCTCCAGCGGGCCTGACGCCATCTCATACAGCCGCATGGTGTCGGCGCCGTATAGACGGCACATCTCGTCCGGGCTGACCCCGTTCTTCAGGCTCTTGCCCATCTTGCCGGTCCGCCTGGTCACCGGGTGGCCGTGGTAGGCCGCCGATCCGTCGGATGCCTGGATGACGTCAGCCGCGGGCACGTAGCTGCCGCGCTCGTCGACGAAGGCGTCGGCCAGGATGTAGCCGTTGTTGACCAGCTTGCGGAACGGCTCGCGGGTGGAGACCAGGCCCAGGTCGAAAAGCACCTTGTGCCAGAACCGGGCGTACAGCAGGTGCAGCACGGCGTGCTCCGGGCCGCCGACGTACAGGTCGACCCCGCCGTCGCCAGGCTCGGAGCCCGGCCCGGCCATCCAGTACCGCTCGACCTCCGGTTCGACGAAACGTGAGCTGTTCCCCGGATCCAGGTAGCGCAGGTAATACCAGCACGAGCCGGCCCACTGCGGCATGGTGTTCAGCTCCCGCCGGTATGGCCTGACGCCGTCGCCCAGGTCCAGCTCCGCGATGGCCCAGTCGGCTGCCCTGGCCAGCGGCGGCACCGGCTCGGCCGCCCAGTGCTGGCTACCGGGGGCATCGCCAGCGCCGTCCTGGTCGCGGTCCGGCCGGAAGTCGGTCACCTCCGGCAGCAGCACCGGCAACTGGTCCTCGCCGAGCGCAATGGCCTGCCCGTCATCGTCATAGACGACCGGGAACGGCTCGCCCCAGTACCGCTGCCGGGAGAACAGCCAGTCGCGCAGCCTGAACCGGTGCGCCGCATGCCCGGCTCCCCGCTGCTCCAGCCAGGACGTGCTGGCATCGATCGCGGCCTGCACCGTCAGGCCCGCCAGGTCGGGTCCGGCTGCCGCCAGGTAATCGCCCTGGCCGTCGAACGCCTCCGGCCACAGCGCGGCCGGCTCGCCAGCGCCGATCCCGCGGGCCGCCAGCCACGGCTGCGGCGGTGCCAGCACCGCCTGCACCGGCAGCCCGAACTCGCGGGCGAAGTCCAGGTCCCGCTGGTCGTGCGCGGGCACCGCCATAATCGCGCCGGTGCCGTAGCCCATCAGCACGTAGTCGGCGACGAAGACCGGCAGCCGGCCGCCGGTAGCCGGGTTGACGACGTAGCTGCCGGTAAACACGCCGGACTTCGCGCCGCCCGCCATCCGCTGCCGGTCGCTCAGCCGCGACGCGGCCTCGCGGTAGGCGGCGACCGCATCGGCAGGCCGCCAGGAGTCATCGCCAGCGTTACCGGCCTCCGGGCCGGGCCGGCCCTGCGGGTAACGCCACTCCGGCGGCGTGCCGACGGGCCACTGCGCGGGCAGCAGGCTGCCGGCCAGCGGATGCTCGGGTGCCAGCACTGCGAACGTCGCGCCGGCCAGGGTGTCGGGCCTGGTAGTGAAGACCTCGACGCGCGCGGCACTACCTGCCGGCTCGCCTGCCCTGTCACCCGCGGGCTCGCTGGCCGGGCTGGCGTCCTGCGCGAGCGGCAGCCAGATGACCGCGCCGGGACTGGCACCGATCCAGTTGCGCTGCAGGTGCTTGATCGACTCCGGCCAGTCCAGCGGCTCCAGGTCGTCGATCAGCCGCTGCGCCATCGCGGTGATCCGCATCATCCACTGCCGCAGCGGCCGGCGGTACACGGGGAAGTTGCCGATGTCGCTGCGCCCGTCGGCGGTGACCTCCTCGTTGGCCAGCACCGTCCCCAGGCCAGGGCACCAGTTGACCAGCTCCTGCGACAGGTATGCCAGCCTGCGGTCATCGACCAGCGCCCGCCGGTCGGCCTCGGGCAGGTCCGCCCACGCCCGGCCGCCGGGCACCGGCCTGGCACCGGACTCGAACTGGGTGATCAGCTCGGAGATCGGCCGTGCGACGCCGGTCTCGTCCACCCAGCTGTTGTAGATCCGCAGGAAGATCCACTGAGTCCACTTGTAGAAGCCCGGGTCGGTGGTCTCGACGCTGCGCCGGTCGTCATGGCCGATGCCCAGGCGCTGCAGCTGACCGCGCATGCTCGCGATGTTCTGCCTCGTGGTCTCCCGCGGGTGCTGGCCGGTCTCCAGCGCGAACTGCTCGGCCGGCAGCCCGAAGGAGTCGAAGCCCATCGCGTGCAGCACGTGATGCCCGGTCAT
The DNA here is from genome assembly GCA_035621915.1 of Streptosporangiaceae bacterium. Lineage (GTDB taxonomy): Bacteria > Actinomycetota > Actinomycetes > Streptosporangiales > Streptosporangiaceae > JAJYUU01. The sequence continues at coordinate 1,536 of DASPWG010000065.1, read as the reverse complement.
CCGCAGGTACCTGGCGTAGACGTCGGTGGCTATGTAGCCCAGCGGGTGGCCCACATGGATGCCGGTGCCGCTCGGGCACGGGAACATGTCGAGCACGTAGAACCGCGGCCGGCCGGCCATCTCGTCGAACCCCTCGGCCAGCTCGCCGGACGGGTTCGGGGTGCGGAAGGTCCCGGCCTGCGCCCAGTGGCGCTGCCAGCGCAGCTCGATATCTGCCGCCAGGTTGGCTCCGTATCGAAACGGGCCTGTCCCGTCGTCGGCCTCGCCTGGCCGCGGCGCGGTGGTGCCGGGCGAGACTGTCTGGTCGCTCATGGCGTCGTTGCCCTTCGCTTCGTGCTGACCGGGGAAATAAAAAAGCCCCTCACGCATGAGGGGCGGCCGCGCTGACTCAGTGCGTCAGCACGGCCTGAGGAGAAGAAGCATGCCTGTGGGCGTCATGAAAACAGCGTACAAGCGGGCGCGCGCCGGCGCGAGCCTCATTCGGCGCGTCGTCGCGGCACCCGCGCCAGCCCGCCGGAGTCCGGGTGCCGGGCCGCCGGGGCGGTGCATGGCCACGCGATAGCGTGCACTGCACCGACTTGTAAGGACTGCGAATGCGGGCGAGGCATTTAGTGGGCACCCCTGCGACGGCCAGGCGCGCGGCCGGCGGTGCGCTGCTGGTCACGGGCATCCTCGTGCTCGCCTTCAACCTGCGTGCGATGATCACTGGCCTGCCGCCAGTGTTTCCCGAGCTCCAGGCGGTGCTGCATGTCTCGGCGGGCACGCTGGCCGCGCTGGCGGCAGTCCCGGTGCTGTGCTTCGGCGTCTTCTCCGGTGCCGGCGCGCCGCTGAGCCGCCGCTTCGGCGAGGAACGCGTGCTCTGGGTGGCCGTGCTGCTGATAGCGGCCGGGCTGGTGCTGCGCAGCCTGGCGCCATCGGCGCTGCTGTTCCCCGGCACGATCGTGGCCGGGGCCGGCATCGCGCTGATGAACGTCCTGCTGCCAAGCCTGGTCAAGCGCCGGACCCCGGAACGGGCCGGCCTGCTGATCGGGCTGTACCTGCTCGCGCTGGCCGCCGGGGCGATCGTCGGCTCGGCGCTGGCCGTGCCGGTGTTCAACGCGGCCGGCCACGAGTTGCCCGCGGTCCGGCTGACGCTTGGCCTGTGGGCAGGTCCGGCGGTCGTCGCCGCCGTGGTCTGGCTCCCGCAGCTGCGGTTCCGCACCGTGCCGGCCGGGCCGGCCCCGGCTGAGGACGCCGACATCGCGGCGGACCTCGGCGTGCCGGCCGGTCCGCAGCCCGCGGCAGGCCGGCGCCAGGACGGAGCCGGGGACCGTCAGGGCGGTGCCGGCCGGACCGGGGGCAGCCGGGCCGGGGCGCTGGCGATGCGGAGATACCGGCTGGCCTGGCAGGTGACCCTGTTCATGGGCCTGCAGAGCCTGTCGTACTACGCGACGCTGTCGTGGTTCCCGACGATGTTCCGCGACCGGGGCGTCAGCGCGGCGTACGCGGGCACGCTGCTGGCGGTGATGAACCTGGGCAACGCCATCACCGCGCTGA
>DASPWG010000064.1:0-70214 GCA_035621915.1 Streptosporangiaceae bacterium | reverse complement strand
TGTCGTCTGGCCCGGCCGCGGCTGGGCTGACCGTGGTGTTATGCCTCGGCTGCCTGCCAGCCATCAGATGCCCTGGGCCAGCCGCTCGAGCAGAGGTGCCGCCGCCATGAGCTGCGCGAGTTCCGGATCGGTGAAACGCGTTGCCAGGACGTGCGCCATCTGCTCGGTCCGCGCGTTCCTCTTGTTGCGCAGCACCTCAAGGCCCGCGTCCGTGACCGACAGCACAATCCGCCTGCCGTCGCCAGGATCGGAACGCCGCTCGATCAGGCCCCGCACCTCCAGCGCGGCGAGCGTCGCTCCCATCGACTGCGGGCTGATCTGCTCCTGCCTGGCCAGTTCGCCAGCCGACGCCGGCCCGCCGCGATCCAGTCGCGCCAGCGCTGCGCTCTCCGGCAGCGTCAGCTCGCCCGCGGCCCGCACCTGCCGCAGCCGTCGCAGGACCAGGCCGAGGCTCAAGTGCAGCGCCGCAGCAACCCGGTGGGCCTCCTCGTAGTCGGTCATTTCATCAGCCTAGCCTTATAAGGCTAGGCTGATGAAAGCGAGCCTGCGTATGGTGGCCAGCGTTGGGGCTCTTCCGCCTTATCCTGCATTTGGTGCACCTGGCGACGGCTTTTCTACCGATTTGCGTGCACCAAATGCAGGATAAGGCGGCTGGGTGTAGCTCCAGCGCGGGTCTCGGTCCGCTTGCTAGGCCTTTTTGGCGGCGGCATAAAGGCGCGCAACGTTCTTCAGGAACTCCGATGAGTAGGAGACGTTGGGCAGCAAGCCGCCGAGCTCGTACCCGCCGATGACGCCGATGACGACCCCGAGGCCAGTCCGGGCGTTGACGTTCATCAGGAATGGCCCGCCGCTGGTGCCGCCGGTGTACCCGCCGCAGTCGAAGAACATCTGCCTGTAGCCCTGCAGCGACAGAGCTCTTGCCTTGCCGCTGCACTCAACGGGGTCGCCGGAGCTGTCGGGGTAGCCGATTACCTGCACGTCCTGCGGCAGCGAGACGTTGGTCTGCAGACTCTCCGCTCCGGTGTACTTCTCGATCCGGTGGCCGTCCCTGCCGACGAGCAGGAACGCCACGTCATCATTGGGGTTCTGGTTCGTCTGCCAGCCCTTGTCCATCAGGGCCGACATGACCTGCCATTTCCCGTTCGGGAAGTGCCCGTTGTGGTAGCCCGGCGCGAAGACCACGGTCCCGTGGTTGCCGAGCTTCCGGCCCTGGACGCAGTGCGCGGCAGTGATCACCAGGTCCCCGTGCGGGCTGTACACCACTGCGCCGGTGCAGAAGTGCCGCAGATGGCCGTCCTTGGAGACCTCGAACAGCGCGCCGACCGCTGACGTGCCGCTGAACGAGGTGGCGACGGGGATGGCCGTGGCGGACGGCGACGGAGACGGGGATGGTAAGCCAGGCGGGGAAGGCGAGCCCGACGCCGATGGCGACGCCGACGCCGACGGCGACACCGAGGCGAGGGCAGACGGCGCAGCCGGTCCTGGCTGCGCCGGGTCGGCGGCACTACCGGGGGCCAACGCAGCGCCCGGCCTGGCTGGCGATGACAGTGACCGCGTTGCGCTGGCAAAGGCGACCGGCTGGGCTGCCGGAAACGCCGCGAGCAGCACTGCGCCCGCGACGGCGGCGAGGCCGGCGGCTACTGTGCGCAGATAACCAGTCACAGGTCGTATGACACCACGTGGCCGGCCGCCGCACGCGCGGTTACGGCGAAAGCCCGCCAGGTGACGTGCCCGTGCCCGCGATCTCCGCGGCATGCCCGCGCGGATCCGCGACACTGACGGGCCGGCGACGCGCGGCCATCGCCAGCCGCGCGTTCGCCGCGACGACCTGGCTCTCGTCGACCTCGAAGCCGACGAACGAGCAGCCGAGGCTGATAGCTGCCACCCCCGTCGTGCCGGAGCCACTGAACGGGTCGAGCACCACGACATCGTGACCCGCGGCGCCATACGCCTCTATGCACCGCTGCGGCAACTGCTCGGGGAAGCGGGAGAAGTGCGGCGGCCCGGCGACCCTCTCGTTGCCGAAGTCCCACACCGAGCCGACAGGCGGAGTCGTCCGGAATCCGTGCCGTTCTGTGCGGGCAAACAGGTAGATCGCCTCGTGCTGGCGGTGCGGGCGGCGGCAGCGACCTTCCGGCATCGGGTTCAGCTTGCGCCAGATGACCTCGCCCCGGAACAGCCACCCGGCCTCGGACAGCGCGATGACCAGTCGGTATGGCAACGCCAGCAGGTTGCCGTACTGCAGCCAGGGCTCGTCCTGCGTGACGAAGGCACGTCGGCGGTAGCGCGGCTTGGTGTATGCGGAGTTAGCCGGGCTCAGCCCGGCGCCGTCCATGCCGAGCGTGCTGTAGGCGCGGTCCTGCGGGCGCCAGTTCACCGGCGTGTTGTACGCGTCGCCAAGGTTGACCCACAAGATCCCGGCGGGCTTCATCTTCGGCAGCAGCGCGGCGAACACCCCGGTCAGCGAGTTCAGGTAGCTGCGCGGGTCGGCCTCGATCCCGTTTGCCGCGGACGTGCGCTGGCCCCAGTACGGCGGGCTGGTGACCACAACGTCGACGCTGTCGGCCGGCAGGTCCTGGATGAGCGTGCGGCAGTCGCCGCTGGTGACTGCATCGACAGGGAACGGTCCCAGCCTGTCTGTCCGCACGCGCCGCCTCCGCGCTCGCCGGGCAAGTCGTTACCTGCAAATTGTGCCTGCCAGGGTCAGGTAACGGCACCGCGCCGCGACAATGGAGCGGTGAACGCACGCTGAGCGCGGGCAACGCCGCCCGCTGACGTGGAGGCGCGCAGATGCCCGTCCTGACGGTGGCCACGTGCCAGTTCCCGGTGAGTGCCGACATCCGGGCAAATCTCGGCTACATCACCAGGCAGATGCGGGCCGCCCGGCGCCGGGGCGCGGACGTCGCGCACTTCCCCGAGGCGGCGCTGTCGGGCTACGCCGGGTGCGACTTCGAGTCCTTCGACGGGTTCGACTGGGCAGCGCTGGCGGAGGCGACCGACGATGTCCTCGACTGCGCCAGGGCGACCGGCCTGTGGGTGATCGTCGGCTCGGCGCACCGGCTGACCGGGTCGGCCAGGCCGCATAACTGCCTCTACGTGATCAGCAGCGACGGCGTGCTGGCCGACCGCTACGACAAGCGCTTCTGCGCGGGCGACGCGGACGGCACGAGCGGCGACCTCGCGCACTACAGTCCCGGCGACCACCTCAGCGTCTGGACAATCAACACCGTCCGGTGCGGCGCGCTGATCTGCTACGACTACCGCTTCCCCGAGCTATACCGGGAGTACTTGCGGCAGGGAGTGCAGCTGATGTTCCACTCCTTCCACGCCGCCCGCATGTCAGCCGGACGGGTCAAGGCCATCGGCGCCGCGATCGGGCCGCACCTCGCCGCCCTGAACCCCGCGGCTACGTTCACCTATCCCGGCATCACCATGCCGGCCACGATGACCGCCGCGGCGGCGGCGAACTACATGTGGATCAGCTGCCCGAACTCCTCAGCGCCGCAGAGCTGCTGGCCTGCCTTCATGGTCAGGGCCGACGGCATTACGGTCGGCAGGCTGCGGCGCAACGTGCCGGGCATCCTGGTGACGACCGTGGACACCGAGGCGGAGCTCTACGACTCCACGGCGGCGTGGCGCGGCCGGGCGCTGGCCGGCAGGCTGCACAGCGGGACAGTGCCGCAGGACCCGCGGTCGGCGAACCGGACCGCCACCTGAGCATCCCTAGCGGGCCGGCAGGTACACGATCAGCCTGAGGATCGACGTGCGGATGCCGCGCAGCCGGTACGGGTGCCAGAGCGCGGCATAGCCGGGCGGCGCGACATGCGCGTACTCGAGCACCGCGACCCGGCCGGGGCCGTCGCGGAGCAGCGCGGTCGCCATCGAGCCCGCCGATCCGCATCCGGTGTAGTACGCGATCGGGATGTCCTGCTCGCCCTTGATCAGGCACGGCGGCCTGACTCCCAGTTGGTGCATCTCGGCCGCGATCTTGGTGTAGTCACCGAAGAACGTCACCTTCTCGGCGACCTGGTGGTTCAGCACGGCCAGTTGCACCAGCACCTCCGCGACCAGCCCGACCACGACGGCGGCGCTGGTCAGCGGGCGCAGGTCCGCCCGCACGCCGGTCAGCAGCCAGCCGAGCGCATCCGCGACCGGGATGACGGCCAGCGCGTAGGCCGGCAGCAGGAAACGGGGAGCGGCGTAGTCGATCAGGAACAGGTACTGGAAAGCCACGCACGCGCCGCAGCCCGCGGCGAGCATCGACGACCGCAGGTGCCCGGCCTTCCTGGCCACGATCACGCCGACGACGACAAGGACAGGCAGGGCCAGCCACCACAGGCTCAGCTCGGGATAGCGCAGGCCGATGGTGCACGGACGGCACAGCGTCGGGCCGTTAGCGGCCTTCAGCTCGTCCCAGATCGCCAGATGCAGCCCGAAGCCGCCCTGCTCGGCGCCGGCCGCGTGCAGCCGGGCCAGCGGGCCGCCGAATCGCAGGTAGGCCTCTACCACCCACTCTGCGCACCCGGCGACCAGGCCTGCCGCGACCGCCGCGACCGGGGCCCAGCGCCGCCAGGCCCGGACCAGCAGCACCGCAAGCACGAGCCCGCCGGACAGGAACACCGCGTCACCCGGCCGCACCAGCGCCGCGACGGCCAGGCTGCCGGCCAGTCCCGCCAGCCACCAGCCACGCCCGGCGCGGTCCCCGTCGCCCCCTACTGCCTGCAGGAAGCAGCCGACAGCGGCCAGCGCTGCCAGCCCGACCCACAAGTCCGGCATCGCCTGCGGCCCGTAGTACTCGGCCACCCACAGGCTGCCGAACACGCCGCCGGCCAGCGCAAGCTGCCAGGCTGGCCGCACGCCGCGCCAGGCCAGCAGCGCCAGGAACAAGGCCAGGCCGGAGGCCACCGAGAGGTAGACGCGCATCGCCAGCACCGACGCCGTGAGCAGCGTGACCGGGGAGACCAGCAGCGGGATGCCGCGGGCGCGGGCCGGGTCGAAGTAGGCGGCCGGCGCGTGCATGCTGACCTGGCTGACGTAGACGACCTCGTCCCAGCTGAGGCCGAGCCTCGGATCCACGAAGATCAGCTGCACGCACGTGAACAGCGCCGCCACCAGGCCGATCCACCACAGGCTGTCGGCGGATGGCCGCAGCCTGCCGGGCGAGGTGGCGGCAGGTCGCGGCGGGCGCACCGCGGTCGGCGCCGAGTCGGACATGGCATCAAGGATGCCGCACCCGCGCAGCGCGCTGACCGCCGGCGCCCGGACCGAGGCCGGCCAGAATAACCAGGAGCCCGCAAAGCCGTGACTGCCTATCCTCGGCCTATGCAGGAGCGGCCGCAGCAGATAGCCGATGCCGAGGTCGCAGCGCTGCTGCGGAGCGAGTGGCGGCTGGACCTGACCGGTCTCAGCTACCTTCCAGTGGGCTTCGGCGGCTATCACTGGCTCGGCACGGACACGGCAGCGCGCCGCTGGTTCGTGACGGTGCAGGAGCAATCCAGGGCGGATCCGGACGGGCTCGCGGCAGCCCTGGAAACCGCGGCCGGCCTGGCGGCGGCCGGCCTGGACTTCGTCGTCCCGCCGCTGCGCAGCCCGTCTGGACGGCTGCTGGCGCTGCTTGGCTGCCGGCATGCAGTCAGCGTCTTCGCCTACCACGAGGCCGAGCCTGGCCACTGGGGGGACACGCTGAGCAGCGCGGACCGCGCGGCTCTCGCCGGCATGCTTGGCTGCCTGCATCGCGCCACCCCGACGCCGGCCACGCCCGTGCGCGGTCTGCAGCTAGCCTGCCGCCACGTGCTTGATTTTTCATTGCGGGAACGCGATGTCCCGTGGTGCGGCGGCCCGTTCGCCGAGCCGGCCCGGGTGGCGCTAGCCGGGCACGCCGACACCCTGGCCAGTGCGCTTGACCGGTTCGACGCGCTGGTGGCCGAGGTCAGCGGCGATGGCAGGCCGCTGGTCATGACGCATGGCGAGCCGCACCCTGGCAATCTGCTGCGCTGCGGGTCGCGGCTGCTGCTCGTGGACTGGGACACCGTCGGGCTTGCCCCGCCCGAGCGTGACCTGTGGTGGCTGGCCGGCGAGGACGGCTGCGACGCCGCAGGCTCTATCGGGGTAAGCCAGGCTGCCCTGGAGCTTTACCGGCTGCGCTGGGCCCTGGACGACATCGGCTTGTTCCTGGCCGAGTTCCGCGCGCCGCACCAGCGCTCGGCCGACACCGAGGTGTCCTTCGCCGGGCTGCAGTCGGAGTTGCAGCACCTCGGCTGACCGGCCTGCGCCGCAGTGCCGGGCCGCGGCCAGCCTGAAAGGTAACCTCTTGGCTTCTTACCTGAGCTTGACCAGGGAAAATGCGCTCGTGCTCTGCTAAGGTCTGCTGGCGATAGAGGTGTTCTTTCGGGGGATCACTAGTCTCGCCTTGGCCGGAACGGCCAATTCCTGACTTGCCGTTATAACGGGGCGGCAACCGCAAGCCAGCCGGGGCGAGGCTTTGCGGGGGCATGCGGGGGAAGCTGTGCACCGGAGCCTGAGGTGAAGCGCGCTCCCTCTCACGCGGGCAGGCTGCCGGTGTGGGAGCGGCTGGTGTTCGCGATGGTGTTCGCCTTGATGGTGGCATTCGTGGTCGCCGTCACGGTGTCGGCAACGAAGTTAGGCAACTTCGACGCGCCGGGCGGCGCCCGGCCCGCGCTGCAGCCGCTCGCCGGAAGGATCCAGGCGGTTGTTGGCGGCGCCTCAGGTCAGCTCTCGACGGCGGGGCAGGGTCGGCGCGCGCAGCTTGACCGGCGGCTGGCCGCCGCGCTGGCCCCGGTGCTGCGGGGACGGCCAGGTCATCTGGCGGTCGGCGTCATCGACACCGCCACCGGAGCCGAGGCGGTGTACGGGGCGAATCGCCACTTCCACACGGCCAGCATCGTCAAGGCCGACATCCTGGCCGCTGCCCTGCTGCAAAGCCAGCAGCAGGGCGCGGCGCTGACCGACGCCGAGGCCGATCTCGCCGTTTCCATGATCGAAGACAGTGACAATGCCGACGCCACGAGCCTGTGGAACCTTCTCGGCGGCGGCAGCGCAATCGCGGCCGCGAACCTGACGCTGGGCCTTTCGCACACGATCATGGGGCCGTCCAGCTACTGGGGGCTTACCAGCACGACTGTCGTCGACCAGTTGCGGCTGCTTACCGATCTGACCTCATCCAGCTCCCCGCTGAGCAGCGCGAGTCAGGATTACGAGCTTGGCCTGATGGAGAACGTCGAGCCGGGACAGCAGTGGGGTGTCTCGGCTGCGGCCAGGCCGGGCAGCACCTATGCCATCAAGGACGGGTGGCTGCCAGACCCGGCGCTGTGGGTGGTCGACAGCATCGGAGTCGTCCGGCATGACGGGCAGCAGTTGCTGATCGCGGTCCTGTCCGACGGCCAGCCGACTGAGGCCGACGGCATCGCGGTTGACTCGGCCGCGGCCGTCGCGGCGGCGCGGGTCATCACCTCGGTCCGGTGAGCGAACGGCACGGCCAGGCCGCCGCTAGCCCTCCTGGTGGCGCAGGGTGTAGCCGGCGGTATTGATCGCATCGACGAGGCCGTCGACAGCGGTGAAAAGGCCGGCCGCCTCGCCGGTGTCGTCCGCGGCACTGACAGTCTCGCCCCCTGAGGTCACCGTCTTTGGGTCGCTCTCGATGGAAGCACGGGGTTCCGCCTGGTCGGCCCCGGGTGGCAGCCAGCCACTTGGCCGCAGGGACTGCAGCTGCGGAAGCGGCGGGACAGCGTCCAGGCCGGCCGCTGCACCCTCTTCCGCGCCCAGGGCCCGCAGCGTCCGGGCTATCAGGCCGGTGGCGGTCTCGACCTCGGCGGCCAGCTGGTCCAGTCGCGGCTGAAGCGAGGCGTCTGTTGCCCCCGGCTGTCCCGCGTGGTGAACCGCGAGCGCTGCCCTGAGCGCGAGGGTGGCCTGCGTGTCGCGGTGCGCGGCGGACTCCAGCTCGCGGGCAAGCTCGCCGGTCATCGGGGGATGGTCGGGCTCGCCGGCCAGCCTGTCGGCTGAGGCATCCGCCTCGATCCGGGCCCGCCGCGTTGCCAGCTGCAGGCCGGTAATCCGCGCGAGCGCGCTGGTGTCGGGCCGCGCATAAGCGCGCAGCAGCGCGGCCGCATAGCGGCCCTGCAGCTCGAACAGCCGGGCGAACTTGTCGGTAGCGGAGATGCCCTCCCAGGTCGGCCACAGCAGGTATGCCAGCATCGCCAGGCCGGTGCCCACCCCGGTGCCGATCAGCCGGTCCAGGGCGGTCGGGACTGGCGGCAGCCCAAGCAGCGCGAGCAATACCACCACGAAGTCGGTCAGGAAGACCGCGTAGAGCAGGTAGTTCACGGTGAACACCGCGTAGGCGGCCAGCAGCGAGACCGCTATGCCGCACAGGAGCACAGCCGGGCCGACGTGCGCCAGCATGACCGTCAGGACCCCGAGGCCCGCCCCGACGACCGTGCCCGCAGCCCGCTGGAGACCCCGGTAGATCGTCGAGCTGTAGTCCGGCCTGAGCACGATGAAGACGGTCAGCACTACCCAGTAGCCATGCGGCAGGTCGGCGGCCCTGGCTATGACCTCGGCGATGGCGGCCACGACCGCCAGCCGCAGCGCGTGCCGCCCGCTCTCGGTCGATGTTCCCAGGCTGGCGCGCAGGGTCAGCATCATGTCGTGCAGCTGGGCCAGCGACGCCGGCTGCGGCTTGGCCCACGCGCTGCTCGCGGGCTCGGCGTCGTTAAGCCGCTCGGTGATCCTGACCGCGCCCCGCAGCTGGCCGAGCAGCGCGTCGCCCGCCCATTCCCAGCGGGTGCCCGGCTCGGGCTCGGTCTCCGCGAGCTCCCTCCTGGCGGTCGCGAGGTGCTCGGCCCGCTGGCCTGGCCTCGCGGTCAGGGCGGCCGCGATCTCGGACAGGATCAGCTGTGCAGAGGAGAGCAGGCTGCGCCCGCGCGATCCCGGACGGCCTGACTCACGGCCGATCCCGAGCGCGGTCAGGGTTCCCCGGATGCGGTCAACCTCGGCGTTGAGATCCAGCATGTGCATCCTGGCTGCGCTGCGGATCAGCGGATTAGGGTCGCGCAGCGCGGTCTGGCCGGCCCACGTATCCGGCGGCGCCGGTTCCTGGCTGCCTGCCGCCACGTCAGCTGCGTAGCGCGCCAGTCCCAGGAACGCCTGCGCCAGCGCACTGCGCTCGGCGCTGCCGCGGGCCACCGCCCAGGAGGTCACCACGAGCAGGCCCTGCCACAGCCCGCCCGCCAGCACCAGCGCCGCGCGCTCTGCCGCGCCAGCCGGGCCGAGCGGCAAGGCCGTGGCGATCAGCAGCGCGACCGGCCACTGCAACGTCACGACCAGGGCCGTCGGGCCAAGCGCGGCCAGCAGCCCAGCAGCGTAGGCCCAGGCGAAGACGATGGGAACGAGCAGCCACGGGACGCCGTACGCCGCGGTGGCACCGACGAACGTGGACACTGCCATGCCCGCCGCGGCCAGCGCGACCGCCAGCACGCGGGTGCGGTTGACCCCGCGGAACGAGACGAAGCCGGCCGGGAGCGCGCCGAGCGCCGCGAAGCTGCCGTCGGCCGTGCGGCCGATGGCGATGCCGATGGCCAGCGGCGTGACGACGCCGAGCGCAGCGCGCGCGCCCCTGCCGATGGCCAGGTCGCGCCACCGGAACGCGCCGAAGTCCAGCCACCCCGGCCGGCGCAGCTCGCCGGCTACATAGGAGCGGCCTGCGCGAACGTCGGCGGCGAGCCGCCCCGGCACTGTAGCCCCTCGTCAGCCGGGCCGGACCGGCCGGTAAGCCGGCTGCCACATCATCGCCCGGATGCGCTCGGGGAGGTCGGAGTCCAGCGGCTGGCTGGCCACTCCGTCGGTGATGGCGGACCGCGCCACAGCCATGGCAACCGCGAGCGAGGTCTCACGCAGCGCGTGCACCTCCGGCAGCAGCGGAGCGCCAGGTGCTCCGATGTTCACCAGGTCCGCGACCGCGTGCGCCGCGGCGCTGAGCATCTCGTCGGTAATCCTGGTCGCCCGCACGGCGATGGCCCCGAGGCCGAGGCCAGGGAAGATGAGCGCGTTGTTGGCCTGCCCGATGACATAGCGGGTGCCCTGGTACTCCACCGGCGGGAACGGGCTGCCGGTCGCCACCAGCGCCCGGCCGCCCGTCCACGCGATCAGGTCGGTAGGGGTCGCCTCTGCCAGCTCGGTCGGGTTGGACATCGGCATGATCACCGGGCGGTCGGCGTACAGCGCCATCTCGATCACGATGTCCCTGCTGAAAGCCCCTGGCCGTGCCGAGGTTCCGATCAGCACGGTGGGATGCACCCGGCGGACCACCTCGGCCAGCGGCACTCCGCCGAGATCCGGATCCCGCTGCCAGTCAGCGACCTCGGCCGGGTCGCGGCCGTAGCGGCGCTGGGCATCGGTCAGCTCGGGGTCGCCGGCCACCAGCAGCCCATGCCGGTCGACCGCCCAGAACCTGGCCTTCGCCTCCTCCTCCGACAGCCCGGCCACTACCAGGGCGGCCGAGAGCTGGTCGGCGATGCCGGTCCCGGCCGAGCCCGCGCCGAAGATGACGATCCGGTGGTCAGCCAGCTGGATGCCGGTGGCCCGGACGGCGGCCAGCACGGCGGCCAGGTTGACGGCGCCAGTGCCCTGGACGTCGTCGTTGAAGCTCAGCAGCTGATCGGAGTACCTGGTCAGCAGGCGCCTGGCGTTCGCGGCGCCGATGTCCTCCCAGTGCAGCAGCGCCCGCGGGAACACCTTCTGCACCGCGGTCACGAACGCGTCGAGGAACGCGTCGTACTCCGCGGGAGGCACCCGCGGATGCCTGTTCCCGATATACAGCGGGTCATCGAGCAGGCTCTGCCGGTCGGTGCCCACGTCCAGCATGACCGGCAGCGTGCGGTCAGGATCGACGCCGCCCGCGGCGGTGTAAACGGCCAGCTTGCCGACCGCGATGTTGATGCCGCCGACCCCCCAGTCACCGATGCCGAGGATGGCGCCCGCGTCGGTGGCCACGATCAGGTCCACGTCGTCCGGGCCCGCGCCCGATGCCCGCAGCGACTCCTCGATCAGCTCTGGGCGGTCCACTGACAGGTAGATCCCGCGCGGGCGCCGGTACTCGTGGCTGTAGTGCACGATCGCCTGCCCGATGGTGGGCGTGTACACCACCGGCAGCATCTCGCTCAGGTGGTCGGCCAGGAGCCGGAAGAACAGCACCTGATTGCGGTCGTGCAGTTCGCTGAGCACCACATTGCGGGCCAGGTCGGAGCCCTGGCCCAGGTACTGCGCGTAGACCCGCTCGACCTGCTGGTCCAGCGTCAGGTGCCCGGCCGGGATCAGCCCGATAAGGCCGAGCTCGTGACGCTCGGCGTCGCTGAAGGCGGTGCCCTTGTTGGTCCTGGGATCGGCGAGCACCTGGCGCCCGCGCAGCGTGGTGCGCAGGCACCCCTCGTCGTCCACCCAGAGCGTCCGCATCCGTTCCCCTTCGCCGCGCTCAGACACAATCCTGCCCGCCTGCACGCTAGCTGCCGGACAGTACCTGCCTGAAGTACTCCACTGTTGGCGCGAGTCCCTCGTCCAGCGCGACCCGTGGCTGCCAGCCGAGCAGTTCCCTGGCGCGGCTGATGTCAGGACGGCGGCGAACCGGGTCGTCAGAAGGCAGCGGCCCGTGCTCGATCGGGCTGTCGCCGCCAGTCAGGGCCAGCACCTTCTTGGCCAGTTCCAGCATGGTGAACTCGCCGGGGTTGCCGAGATTGACCGGGCCGGTGACGTCGGGAGCGGAGCTCATCAGCGCGATCAGGCCGTCGACCATGTCATCGACGTAGCAGAACGACCTGGTTTGCGAGCCGTCGCCGTACACGGTGAGCGGCTCGCCGCGCAGCGCCTGCACGATGAAGCTGGAGACCACCCGGCCGTCGTTGGCGAGCATGCTCGGGCCGTAGGTGTTGAAGATCCTGGCAACCTTGATCGGCAGCTGGTGCTGGCGGAAGTAGTCGAAGAAGAGCGTCTCCGCGCAGCGCTTGCCCTCGTCGTAACAGGACCTGATGCCTACCGGGTTCACGTTGCCCCAGTACGTCTCGGCCTGCGGGTGGACCGTCGGGTCACCGTAGACCTCTGATGTCGAGGCCAGCAGTATCCGCGCGCCCAGCCGCTTGGCCAGCCCGAGCATGTTGATGGAGCCGTGCACGCAGGTCTTGGTCGTCTGCACCGGGTCGCGCTGATAGAAGACCGGCGAGGCGGGACAGGCGAGGTGGTAGATCTGGTCCACCTCGACGTAGAGCGGGAACGTCACGTCGTGCCGCATCAGCTCGAACCGCGGCTCGCTGAGCAGGTCAAGCACGTTACGGCGGGTGCTGGAGTAGAAGTTGTCCACCACTAGTACGTCGTGCCCCTGGGCGAGCAGGCGCCGCGACAGGTGCGAGCCGAGGAAGCCCGATCCGCCCGTGATCAGCACCCGCTGCGGTTCCGCCGGCGTGGTCGGCGTGCCCGGCTTCGGATTCGGAATCGGATTCACTGTGCCCTCCGGCTGACTTCATGCGCTCGTGCGTTTCAATGTTATTGGAAACGCAATTTGCGATTTCTTTAGAATTATTTTGCCTGGCTCGCGGGCTGTAGGGTATCGGCTATGAAGCTTTCCATCCTGATGCCCGTGTACAACGAGCGGGCGACCCTGGCTGTCGCGGTCAAGGAAGTGCTCAACGTGAGCTTCCCCTGCGACGTCGAGCTAGTGATCGTCGACGACGGCAGTACGGACGGTACCAGGGAGCTCTACGAGGGACTCACTGATGATGCTCGCGTGCGGGTGCTGCTGCACGAGCGCAACCAGGGCAAGGGAGCGGCGATTGCGACGGCGGCGGCGGCGGCCGCAGGCGACTACGTGATCATGTGTGACGCGGATCTGGAATACAGCCCCGCGGAGATACCGGCCCTGCTCGCTCCGGTGCTGAGGGGGGACGCGAAGGTCGTATATGGCACGCGCACGTTCGGCGCCCACAATTCGTATTCGTTTGTGTATGTACTCGGGAACAAGGGCGTGACGCTGTGGGCCAATGTCCTGTTCAACTGTTATCTGTCGGACCTGGAAACGTGTTTCAAGCTCATTCCCGCAGGGTTGTTCAGGGACCTGAGGCTGCGGCAGACGGGGTTCGGAATGGAGGCCGAGGTCACCGGCAAGCTGCTGCGCCGAGGCGTGCGGCCATATGAGGTACCGATCACCTACAAGGCGCGGACCCGCGAGGCGGGCAAGAAGCTGACCTGGCGGGACGGGGTGCAGGCCGTGTGGATCCTGCTCCGCAGCCGGCTAGCGCGACGGCCAGCGACGGCCACTGGCTGAGCCCTGCGGGGTGGCGGGGTCAACCCTAATCCGGGTCATCGCCCGTCCACAGCGCTCTGACGGCGTCGATGGTGTCGGCCTCGGCGGCGCTCTTATCCTCCCGGTATCGCAGCACCCTGGCGAACCTGAGCGTCACGCCGCCCGGGTAGCGGCTGCTGGCCTGCACGCCGTCGAAGGCAATCTCCACCACTAGCTCGGGCCTGACCCTGACCACGCCGTACCGCCTGCCTGCGGCAGCCGAGCCAGGCTCGGCAAGCTCAAGCAGCCGCTCTGTCTGCCAGCGCAGCAACTGGTCGGTGAGGCCCTTGAAGGTCTTGCCGAGCATCACCATGCCGCCGCTGGCCGGGTCGCGGGCGCCCAGGTGCAGGTTGGACAGCCAGCCCTGCCGGCGGCCATGCCCCCACTCGGCCGCCAGCACCACCAGGTCGAGCGTGTGCCGCGGCTTGACCTTCACCCAGTCGCCGCCACGGCGGCCAACGCCGTAGGGCGCATCGGGCGACTTCACGACCACGCCCTCGTGCCCGCGCGCAATCGCGTCGGCGAAGAACGCCTCCGCATCGGCCACCTCTGCCGTGGCCAGCCGCGGGATGACCAGCTGGGCAGGGGCGACGGCCGCGAGGAGGGCGAACCGCTCTGCGGCCGGGCTGTCGACCAGGTCGGTCCCGTCCAGGTGCAGGAGATCGAACAGGAACAGCGTGAGCGGGACCTGGTCGCGCTCGCTGCCACCCTGGCTGGCGGCGCGGCCGGACGTCACCTGGAAGGGCCTCGGCCGTCCGTCCGGCCACAGCGCAACCGCCTCGCCGTCGGCCACGGCCGCGCTGGCTTGCAGCAGCATCCCGGCCGCGGCGATCTCGGGGACACGTGCCGTGATGTCGTCAAGCGTGCGGGTAAAGACGCGGACGCCGGAGGAGTTCCGGTGCAACTGGACCCGCACGCCGTCAATCTTCCAGTCCACGAGGGCCGGGGAGATTCGCTCCATGGCGGCAGCGACGGTAGGCGCCGAGGCGGCGAGCATGGGCGCAACCGGGCGCCCGACCTGCAGCCTGACCGCCCGCAGTGCCGCCGCGGCAGCCTGGCCCCCTGGGCTCAGCGCCGTGACCGCCGTCGCAGCCAGCGAGCCGCTGAGCTGCTGGGCCCGGCGCACGTCGGCGGCCGGAACGCTGGCCGCCCTGGCGATCGCATCGGCCATCACCCCGTCCAGGGCGCCCTGCCGCAGGTCCCCGCCGAGCAGCCGGACCAGGAACTCGCGCTCGCGCTCGGTTGCCCGCCCGAGCAGATCGGCGAGCAGGCCGCGCCGCTCGGCCTGAGAGCCCTGGCCGGCCAGCGCGCCGATCCGGCCGAGGGCACGGTCGGTCTCGGCCAGCGTCAGCTGCGCCGCCGCGGCCGGCGCCGGCAGCCCGGCCGGGCGCGATTCCCGTGCCGGGCCGAATCCGCCCATCAGGTCGGCCAGCGCGGCGTAGCCGACGCCTATCTGCCGTTGCGTGAGGTCACCAGACAGGAACGACACGGCGACCGCGATCTCGTCGGCGGGAACCTCGCGCAGCAGCGCGGCGATGTGGTCGACTTTCGCCAGACGGCCAGGGGACGAGGCCACGGCGGCCGAGGTCCGCACCACGCTGTCTAGTAGCACCGGCTAGAGCCAGCCCTTCCGCTGCGCGATCTCGACGGCCTCGGCGCGGTTCCTGGCGCCCAGTTTCTGGATCGCCGCTGACAGGTGGTTGCGGACCGTGCCGTTGGACAGATGCAGCCGCCCGGCGATGTCGGCAATGGCATCGTGGCCTGCCGACGCGGCTAGCACCTCGGTCTCCCGGTCGGTAAGGGGGCTGTCGCCCTGGGCGAGCGCGGCTGCGGCCAGCGACGGGTCCACGACTCGCTGGCCTGCCGCCACGTTCCTGATGGCCGCGGCCAGGTCTGAGGCCGGCGCGTCCTTCAGCAGGAAGCCACTGGCTCCCGCGGCCATGGCCGCGCGCAGGTAGCCGGGCCGGTCGAACGTCGTAACGATGACAACCTTTCCCCGGAAGCCGCCTGTGCTCAGCTGCCGGGCGACCTCGATCCCGCTCGGGCCTGGCATCTCGATGTCCAGGACTGCCACGTCCGGCTGGTACTTGCTGGCCATCGCCAGTGCCTCATCGCCGTCAGCGGCCTGCGCGACCACGTCGATGTCGGGCTCCAGCCCGAGCAGCGCGACAAGGGCCTGGCGGACCATCGTCTGGTCCTCGGCGATCATGATCCGCACGGTCACCCGACCATTCTCACGCCTGCGGCGCAAGCGGCACCATCACGCGCAGCACAAAGCCGTGCGGCTCGACAGTGCCGGCCGCGATCTCCCCGCCGAGGCTGCGAACCCGCTCCGTCAGCCCTGCCAGGCCGGAGCCCGCGAAGGCGGGCTTCTGCCGCGGAGCGGCAGGCCGGGTCGCCGGTCCCGAGGCCGGCACCAGGCTGCTCCCCTGGCCGATGCCATCAGCGGCGGCCGGCCCGTTGTCGGCAATCTCCGCCGTGGCGTGGGCCTGGTCCTTGCTGACCCGGATCGCCACCTGCGTGGCACGCGAGTGCCTGACCACGTTGGTGGTACCTTCCCGCACCGCCCAGGCCAGCGTGGAGTCAACGTCCTGCGGCAGGCTGTCGGAGTCACTGGTCGAGATCTGGCTGGCGATGCCTGCGGCATCCAGCAGCTGGCGCGCGGCGGCGAGTTCCCCGGCCAGGTCGGGCTGCCGGAATCCCGCTACCGCCTCGCGCACGTCCGACAGCGACTGCCTGGCGACCGACTCCAGTTCGGAGATCTCGCCTGCGGCGCGGCCGGGATCGCCGGGCAGCAGCCGCCCCGCCAGCTCCGCCTTCAGGGTGATCAGCGACAGCGAGTGCCCGAGCAGGTCGTGCAGGTCGCGGGCGATGCGCAGCCGCTCCTCGGCCACCGCCGCCCTGGCCAGCTCGGCCCTGGTGCGGCGCAGCATCGCCACCGTCTCGGCCCTGCGGGCCGCACTGTAGGCGAGGAACCCGGCCAGCGGGGCGACGATGACAGCGGAGAAGGTTTCGCCAAAGTTTGCGTGGCTGACGAGGCCCACCGCCAGGCCCGCGACGCCGCACGCGGCCGAGCCAACGGCGGCAAGCACGGCCGTGCCGGCATACCGGCCGCACACTCCCGCGGCAACCGCGAGTGCCGGGATCCATCCCGTGCCGCCGACGACGAACAGCGCGATGCCCAGGCCCAGCATGACGGCCAGGTACAGCAAGGGCTGAGATCCGGTAGAGCGCTCGATCGGCGTCAGGCGCCAGACGCCGAGGGCCGCGAACACGAGCGTGCCGCAGATCAGGAACCAGCCCGAGGCAGTCAGCGGCTCCTTGTGCAGGTTCAGGAGTGCGCTGGCGAGCGCGATGACGATCAGGACGCTGACCAGCATCCGGCGAATGCGGTGCAGCCTGTCGCTGTCGCCCGCACTGGGCAGTTCGCCGCTCATGCTCTCAGGCTAGGGGGCCGCCGCCTGGGCGTCATGTACCAGCGGTCCGGCGGCCGGCATGACAGATGTCACGGTCGACGCGGCCGCCTCTCGCGGGCCGGGGCCGGTCTTGGCTAAGAGCCCGGCCCGGCCGCGGCCCCGCTGGTGGACTCAGACGATGCGCTGGCCGTTGCCCTCGGCGCCGGGGAAGCCCTCGTCACCGTGGCTGCCATCGCCGGGGATGGACTCGTCGGCGCCCGGTTCGGCCATGCCGAAGCTCCCGTTGCCTGGCTGCTGGCGCCGCATCGCCAGCGCTGCCGCGCCGGCCGCGGTCAGCAGCATGGTGAGGCCGACAATCGCGATCTTGAGGAACCGGTGACGCGGCCGGACGGGAACGTCGATCTTGTTCGCAGCCTGCATCAGCGCGTCGGAGATCTTCGGCGCGATGGTGTCGCTGATGGCGTGGGCGGACTGCTCCAGCCGGGGCGCCATCCACTGCCGGGCAGCTTCGGTGTACGGCGTGGCCCACGCGATGGCGCTACCGGTGCCCTGCCTGACCGACGTACCGGCGTTCCTGGCGAGCGGCACGCCCTGCTGGGCGGCGCTGGTCGTGGCGTTCATAGCCTGGCGCGCCGCCATCATGGCCTGCCCGGTAAGACTGTCATCAACCGGCGGCTTATTCCTCAAAAGGGACACTGAAACCTCCCATGATTCGCTCCCACCGCTCACCTCTTCCCCAGGTCGGCCCGGCCAATCACGCTGTGGACAGCGGCCGGGCGGCCCGCAGACTGGTGGCATGGCCTGGCCAGCACCCGGAGCGTGGCAGGATTCCTGGTATGGCAAACACACTGACCGCGACGCTGCGGACGAACCGGGGGCCTGTGGTCGTCCGGCTTTTTCCCGATCAGGCTCCTAAGACGGTCACGAACTTCGTCGAGCTCGCCGAGGGCACGCGCGAGTGGACCAACCCGGCTACCAGGCAGAAGAGCCAGGACAGGCTCTATGACGGGACGATTTTCCACCGGGTCATACCTCAGTTCATGATCCAGGGTGGCGATCCGCTAGGCACCGGGACGGGCGGGCCGGGATATCGCTTCGGCGACGAGTTCCACCCTGACCTGTCCTTCGACCGTCCGTACCTGCTGGCGATGGCAAATGCCGGGCCGGGTACGAACGGCTCGCAGTTCTTCATCACGACGGTGCCGACCCCGTGGCTGAACCGCAAGCACACGATCTTCGGCGAGGTCATCGAGGGCAGCGACATCGTCGACGAGATCAGCAGGGTGCAGACCGCAGCCGGTGACCGGCCGGTCCAGGACGTCGTGCTGGAGTCCGTCGAGATCAGGCGCGACGACGGCGAGTAGGCGGTTTCACATGGCCACACCCCCCGACTACGGCCAGACCCAGTCCACGGTTCCCGTCTGCTACCGGCACCCAGGCCGGCAGACGTATGTGTCGTGCGTCCGGTGCGGACGCCCTGCCTGCCCTGACTGTCTCCGCCCGGCCGCCGTCGGCCACCAGTGCGTGGAGTGCATCAGGCAGGGCAACCGGGGCGTCCGCCGGGCGACCGGCCAGTTCGGCGGCAGGGTCGCCACCGGTGCCAGGATCACCTGGTGCCTGATCGGGCTGAACATCGGGCTGTACCTGGTGCTGCTGGCCCATCCGAGCCTGCAGGACGACTGGTGGATGATCGGCGGGGCACGGCAGAATGGCCAGGTCGTCGGGGTGGCGGTCGGCCAGTGGTACCGGCTAGTGACAAGCGCGTTCCTGCCGGGCACCGGCAGCCTCGGCATCCTGGACATCGCGTTCAACATGTGGGCGCTGTTCATCGTCGGACCGGCCATGGAGCGGATGCTCGGGCCCGTCCGGTACCTGGCCGTTTACCTGGCCAGCGCGCTGGGCGGCGGGGTTTCCTATTACTTCCTCGCGCCGGTGAACCAGCCCGCGCTGGGTGCCTCCGGAGCGATCTTCGGCCTGTTCGGCGCGTGGTTCGTAGTGTCCAGGCGGCTCGGCATCGACTCCCGCCAGGTTGTGATGCTGATCGTGCTCAACCTGGTCATCGGCTTCGTGGTGCCCTATATTGCCTGGCAGGATCACCTGGGCGGGCTCATCACGGGCGGTGTGCTGACCGCCGCCTACGTCTACGCCCCCAGGAAGAACCGGACCCTCATCCAGGTCGCCGCCACCGTCGTCGTGCTCGGGCTGCTGGCGGCAGGGGTAGCGCTACGCGACTACCAGCTGGTCCACCAGGTCCTGCTCTGAGGTGCTGGCCTAGTGCCACTTCGTGGACAGGACCACGCCGGCCACGAGGAAGCCGAAGCCAATGACCAGGTTGCCCGGGCCGAACGCCTTGATCGGCAGGTCCTGCTGGCTGACGTAGAAGACCACGATCCAGACCAGGCCGACGACGAGGCAGCCAAGCATCGTGGGGACCAGCCAGGGCGGGCTGACCTTGGCCTTGGATGACCGGCGGGGCGGCGTGTAGACCGCCTTGCTTCGGACGCGGGACTTGGGCACGGTCTTCTCCTGATCGGCTTGCTGCTGCCGCCGCCCGGGGTCTGCGCGGCGGCCCAGGCGCGGACCCAGCTGCGCCTGTCGCGGTAAGCGTAGTTGGTCGGGCGAGATGCCGCGATGCTGGCGGCCAGAGCCGAGGTCCCGGCCGGGGCCGATGCGCGGGTCTGCCCCCGACGGCTGTTACAGATCGCTAGTCTATAGACACTTTGCGTTACTGGCATCCTGTCGACGGAGCGAGCACGTGCGGCCTTACCTGCGGTTAACGGGCGAGATCATGATCTCCCTGGGCGTGATCGTGCTGGGCTTCATGGCGTATATGTACTGGGGCACCGCGGCCAGGGAGGGCAGCGCCCAGCACACTTTCGTCAGCGAGCTTGGCAGGCAGTGGGGCTCAGCCGGGCCGAACGAGGCGGTGCTGGCCAATCCCGGTGATCTGGCTCTCGGCCAGCCATTCGCGCTGATCAGGATCCCGCGCTTCGGCTCGGACTGGGAATTCGCCATCGTGCAGGGGACGGGGCTACCGCAGCTCGCGCTCGGGCCGGGACACGTGCCGGGCACTGCGCTGCCCGGTCAGGTAGGCAACTTCGCCGTCGCCGGGCACCGGGTAACGGCCGGAAACCCGTTCTGGGCCCTGCCGAGCCTGCGGTCCGGCGACCTGGTCTATGTCGAGACCGTCGCTGCCACCTATGAGTACCGGGTGATCGGCCGTCCGGACCTGGTGGGGGCCGACGACTCGGCGGTGCTCGCCCCGGTGCCCGGCCGTCCCGGAGCCGCGCCGCACCGCCGGCTGATCACCCTGATCACCTGTGACCCGCCATGGACCGGCACCAACCGGATCATCGTGACGGGCATCCTGACCGCGACCCTGCCGCGCGGCGCCGGAATCGCGGGCTGAGGCGTGTACGGCCGGATCTGGCGCAGCCTGCCCGGCGGCACCGGTGCGAGGCTGACGCAGCTGGTGGTGCTGGCGGTCGCCGTGGCCCTGGTGCTGTGGTTCGTCGTCTACCCGTGGGCGTCCGTCCACCTGCCGCTCGGCCAGTCCGGCATCAGCTGAGCCAGGACCGGCCGAGGCGGAGGTTGCCGGCGGTCAGATCCCGCCGGACGGCGAGGGTGACGGTGACGGTGACCCGCCAGACGTCGATGGCGACGGCGACGGGCTCATCGACGGCGGTGCCTGGGCGATGTAGATGGTCACCGCACTGCCTGGCTCGACCGGCTGCCCGGGCTGCGGGCTGGTCGCGCACACGTCCCCGGCGGCGACCGTGGTGCCCTGGGTGCAGTTTGCCGGGTTGACGGTCAGGTTGTAGGGCGCGCCCTGCAGCAGGTTGGTCGCGGCCGACTGGGTCTGGCCCACCACGTTCGGCATGGTCAGCGGCTTGGGCGGCACATTCAGGGTGACCGACGAGCCAGGCTGCACCGACGTCCCCTGAGCGGGACTCGAGGAGAGGACGACGTTGGGCGACGAGCCAGCCGGGGCGGACGGCACGTAGTTGACGGTCCACGTCAGGCCGGCACTGTGCAGGGCTGCCTCGGCCGCGGACAGGGTGTCGCCGGTAACAGGTGGCACTGTCACCGTCGACGAGCCAGAGGACACCACGAGATTGACGGCGCTCCCCTTGTTCGCGTCCGAGCCGTACGGCGGGCTTGACGAGATCACGTCACCCTTGGTAATCGTCGACGAGGCCTTGGGGGTGATTGTCCCGACGGTGAGGCCGGCTGCCCTGATCGCGCTCTCGGCCTGCGCGAGCGTGTCGCCCGTCACCGAGGGCACCGAAACCCCGCCGCTGTTGCTGGTGAAGAACAGCACGGCGAAGACTGCCGCGGCCAGGACCACGGCCGTGGTGATGGCCGCGACCCAGGGCCAGACCTTGCGCGGCGGCCTGTCGTAGTCACCGCCGCCCTGCTCGGGCCCGTAACGGTAGGGCGGGATCGCGGCAGTGCGCCCGACGGCCTGGGTCTGCGCGCCGGCCATCCGCCTGGTGCCGGCCCCGTAGACCTCGGTGCGCATCGGCGCGGCCACCGGTGCTCCCGCCAGGGCTCGCTGGATGTCGTGGCGCATCTCGGCGGCTGACTGGTAGCGGTCGGCCGGGTCCTTGGCCATGGCCTTGAGCACGATCGCATCTGCCCAGGCAGGCACCTCGGGATCGACCCTGGACGGCGGCACCGGGTCTTCCTTGACGTGCTGGTAGGCAATCGCGACCGGGGAGTCGCCGGTGAACGGCGGCCGGCCGGTCAGCAACTCGTAAAGCAGGCAGCCGGTCGAGTAGAGGTCACTGCGGGCGTCCACCCGCTCTCCCCTGGCCTGCTCCGGCGACAGGTACTGGGCGGTGCCAATGACCTGCGCGGTCTGGGTCATGGTCAGCTGCGAGTCGGACACGGCCCTGGCGATGCCGAAGTCCATCACCTTGACCTCGCCGCCACGGGTCAGCATGACGTTGCCTGGCTTGATGTCGCGGTGCACGATCCCGTTGCGGTGGCTGTAGTCCAGCGCGCGCAGGACGCCGTCAGTGATCTCGGCTGCCCGTTCCGGCAGCAGCCGCCGGTCGTCGCGGAGCAGGTCGCGCAGGGTCCGGCCGTCGACGAACTCCATCACGATGTACGGCACCGGGGTGCCGCCGACCATGTCCTCGCCTGTGTCGTAGACCGCCACGATGGAGGGGTGGTTCAGGGACGCCGCTGACTGGGCCTCCCGCCGGAAGCGCGCCTGGAAGGTCTGGTCGCGCGCAAGATCGTCGCGGAGCGTCTTCACGCCGACGATGCGGTCAAGACGGATGTCGCGTGCCCGGAAGACCTCGGCCATGCCGCCGCGCCCGACAATGCCGTCGAGCTCGTACCGGCCACCGAGAAGCCGTGGCTGAGTCATATCTCGCACTTACGTTACCGTCCTGCATGTCGGGGGCTGCCGCCAGCATGCCAAGCCCGGACGGCAGCCCCGCGTCCGGGATATCGCGTTAGTCACAAGTGTCGCCGATGGCTCGGACTGGCCGGCCCGGCCAGCGAGTGGGCGGCTCATGACCGGGCCTCGTAGGCCTTGATGATCTGCACCGCGATCGGGGCGGCCGCGTCCGCGCCGAAGCCGCCGCCCTGCACGATGACGCCGACGGCGATCGGGTCAGGCGCGCCGCTTTCACCCGCCGGGACGAAGCAGCTGAACACCGCGTCATCGGGTGACTGGGTGGGCGTGAGCCCGTTCTCCGCCGTTCCGGTCTTGCCGTAGATCACGATGCTGGTGGCCGGCGGCCCTGCGGTCTGGTAGGCGGTGCCGCCCGGGTTCTGGGTGACCTGGAGCATCATCGACTTGACGTCGCCCGCGACTTGCGGGCTCACCGCCTGGCTCAGCACGGACGGGCTCTGCGACTGGATGACCGACAGGTCAGCCGGGTCGATGACCTCCTGCACCATGTACGGCGTCATGAGCTTGCCGCCGTTCTCGATGGCGGCCGAGAACATGGCCTCCTGCAGCGGTGAGACCTCGTCGTTGTACTGGCCAATGGCGGAGAACGCGGTCAGTGACGGGTCGGTCCAGTCGTTACCGGTCGGCAGCACGCTCGGCGACACCGACAGCGGGATATTCAGCGACCTGTTCATCCCGAAGAGGCTGGACTGATTGCGCAGCACCGGGGCGGTCAGCTTGATGCCCAGCTTGGCGAATGCGGTGTTGCAGGACAGGTAGAACGCCTCGGTGATCGTCGGGTCCCCGTTGAAGCAGGCGATGTCGCCGTCGTTGTGCAGCAAGTTGCCGTTGGGCAGCGTCAGGACCGTCGGCGCCGGGATGTTGGTGTTCGGGTTGGCCACCAGGCCCTGGCTGAATGCCGCCGAGCTGGTCACGATCTTGAAGGACGAGCCGGGCGGGAACGTGGCGTTGATGGCCCTGTTCAGCAGCGGCTGGCTTGGGTCACGCAGCAGTTCGTTGTCGACCTTGTCGAGCTGCGCGCCGTTGAACGTGGTGAGCTCGTTCGGGTTGTACGTCGGGATCGAGGCCATGGCAAGGATCGCGCCGGTCTCCGGGTTCAGCGCGACGACCGCCGCTGGGTGACCGCCGTCGTTAAGCAGCGCCTGGTAGGCCGCGTTCTGGGCGGTCGGGCTGATCGTCAGCGCGACGGTGGCGCCCTGCTTCGACTTGCCGGTCAGCAGGCTGGTGAGGTTGCGCACGGCCAGCCGCGGATCGGTGCCCGCGAGTTCCTTGTTCTCGGCTTGCTCGATGCCGGACTGACCGTAGATGGAGTCGTAGCCGGTGATCGCCGCGTACTCGGGCCCGTAGGGGTAGTAACGGTGGTACGCGCCGCCGCGCTGTACCGACTCGGCGATCTTGAGGTTCGTGTTGTCGCCGTCAGCAACGATGGAGCCGCGCTGGTATTTGAACTGCTGGTCGAAGACCCGGATGTTGCCCGGCTGGGACGCCAGCGAGTTGGACTCGAAGGCCTGCACATAGTTGATGTTGAGCAGCAGCAGCACGAACATCGCCAGGCAGGCCAGCGAGATGCGGAGGATCGCACGGTTCATCCGGCACGCACCACCTGGGTCATGCCCTCGTCCTGAATAGGCTGCGGGGCCGGCTTGCGGGCGGAGTCGCTGACCCGGATCAGCAGCCCGACCAGGATCCAGCTGGCCACCAGCGACGAACCGCCTTCTGACAGGAACGGGGTGGTAATGCCGGTGAGCGGGATCAGCCTGGTTACCCCTCCGACGATCACGAAAACCTGCAGGGCCAGGACGAACGACAGCCCGGCGGCCAGCAGCTTGGAGAACGGGTCCTTGACCTGGAGGGCGGCGCGCAGCCCGCGCTGCACGAGCAGCCCGAAGATCAGCAACAACGCCATCACGCCCACCAGGCCGAGTTCCTCACCGAACGCGGAGAAGATGAAGTCGCTCTGCACCAGCGGCGTGTAGTACGGCTGGCCCTGCCCGAGGCCGGTGCCGAAGATGCCGCCGAACGCCATGCCCTCCAGCCCCTGCACAAGCTGGTAGCCGCTTCCCGTGGCGTGCGCGAACGGGTGCAGCCAGCCCGTGAACCGCTCCATCACGTGCTGGAACAGGTTCGCGGTGATGAACGTACCGCCAAGGAACAGCAGCACGCCGATGAGCAGCCAGGAGGTCCGCTGCGTGGCGATGTAGATCATGGCCACGAACATGCCGAAGAACAGCGCCGACGTGCCGATGTCAGTCTCGAAGATCAGGATCAGCAGGCTGGCGGCCCAGGTGATGAGCACGGGCCCGAGGTCACGGGGCCGCGGCAGGTCGATGCCGAGGAACCGGTTCCCGGCCAGGGCCAGCACGTCCCGCTTGGCCACCAGGTAGCCGGCGAAGAAGACCGCAAGGGCCAGCCGGGCAAACTCGCCGGGCTCGACGGAGAACCCGCCGATGATGATCCAGACCTTCGCCCCGTTGACGTAGCTCATCGAGTCCGGCAGCACCGCGGGGATGGCCAGCAGTGCAAGGCCCACCGCGCCCAGGGTGTAGGTGTAGCGCTGCAGCACGCGCGCCTCGCGGATGAACGCCAGGACCAGGACCAGGGCGATCACGCCGGCGCCGGTCCACAGCACCTGCATGCTGGCCGCCGAACTGGCCAGCCCGGAGATCTGGTTGCCTGGATTGCCGTTCCTGCCAGACTCGGCCAGCCGCCAGATCATCACGATGCCCAGGCCGTTCAGCAGCGCTGCGAGCGGCAGCAGCAGCGGATCGGCGTGCGGCGCGAACCGCCGGACCGCGGCATGCGCGCCAAGCATGAGCAGGACGTAGACGCCGATGTACAGCGGCAGCCCGTCCAGCTTGCCGCTCAGGCCGAGGCTTGCCGCGGCATAGGCGATGAGCACCACGGCAAGTGCGAATACGAGCATCGCAAGCTCGCTGCCCCGCCGGTCCCTCGGCATCGGGACTGGCTGGTCCGAGGCTGCTGCGGCCGTCACCCGGCCCCCAGGGCCGGGCAGTAGCCGGGGACCGTCGGCTCGGGCGGCGGGGGTGGCGGGGTGGTCGTCTTGCCCTTGGACTTGCTGGTCTTGGGCTGGGCCGGAGTCTTGTACTTCGCGACCCATGCCGCCTGGGCCGCGTGGGCCTGCTGGCAGGTAGTGGTATAGGTGCGCTGCAGCGAGTTGATCGTGCGCTGGGCGGTGGCCAGCGAGCCGGGTGATGTCGGAAGCTGCAGGTCGGCAGGGACCGCCTGGACGGGGATGCTTGTCCTCTTATAGACCGACGAGAGGTGCAAGCCGCCAATCTGGTCGCTGATGCCCCGGTAGATCACCACGTGCGAGCCGTCGGTGTCCACGTAGTACTGGCCCTGGGTGAAACGCCATCCCACGAACAGGCCCCCGACGATCAGCAGCACGAGTACCACGAAGACTGAGGTGACGACCGGCCACCGGCGCCGCGGCCCGTCGTCGGCGTCGAGGTCGTCCTCGTCATCCGCGCGGGCGTGGTAGCCATTGGCGCTCGCAGGCGGCGCGCTGCCCGTTACCGACGCCTCCGGCGCCGACGCCTTTCTAGACAGCAGCGACTTGGCGTCAGGATTGGCGGCAGCGCCGGCGAGCACGCGATCGGTGGTAGGCGGCACGGACCCGTCCGAATCCACGACGTCCGCGACGATGCAGGTGATGTTGTCCGGCCCGCCGTTGCGGATCGCCTGCGCGATGAGCTGCCTGACCGCCTGGTCGGCGTCCTCTACCGTCACCAGTGTCTCGTGCACGGCCTCGTCGCTGACCACGTCGGTCAGCCCGTCCGAGCAGAGCAGGTACCTGTCGCCCAGGAGCGCCTCGTGCATGGTCAGGTCGGGATCGGCGTCGGTGCTGCCCTGCAGCGCGCGCATGATGAGCGAGCGCTGCGGGTGGTTGGCAGCCGCCGCTGGGCTGAGGCGGCCCTCGTCGACCAGGGACTGGATGAGCGTGTGATCTCTGGTGATCTGGTACAGGTCCCCGTCGCGCAGCAGGTAGGCGCGCGAGTCTCCGATGTGGCAGATGGCCACGTGCGGGACCGCCCACAGCAGCGCGGTCAACGTGGTGCCCATGCCCTCGGTGGCCGGGTCTTCCTCGCTCATCTCGTGCAGTGTGCTGCGCGCCGAAGCAACCGCGGCCGCGAGCGCGTCCAGCATCTCGCCGCCGTCGGATAGGCCCTCGAGGTCAAGCGGTGCGATCGCGGAGATGGCGACGGCGCTGGCGACCTCACCTGCGGCATGGCCGCCCATCCCGTCCGCGATGGCAAGCAGGCGCGGGCCTGCATAGGCGGAGTCCTCGTTCCCCTCCCGCAGCAATCCGACGTCGGAGCGGAGCGCGTAATGCAGTGCCAGGGTCATCTGCGCAGCTCCAGGACAGTCTTGCCAATTCGGATCGGAACGCCCACGGGTACTGGCGTGGGCTGGGTGACCTTCTGCCGGTCCAGGTAGGTGCCGTTGGTGGAGCCAAGATCTTCCACGAGCCACTGGCCGTCTTGCGGGAAGAGCCGGGCATGTCGGGTCGAAGCGTAATCGTCGTTGAGGACGAGGGTAGCGTCACCCGCGCGGCCGATGGTGATTTGCTGATCAGTCAGCCCGAGACTGGTTCCGGCCAGCGCGCCAGCGGTCACCAGGAGCTGATGCGGGGCCGCGCGGGACGTCCGCGGCGGCTTGCCGGCAGGCTTGGCCGGGTCCTGGACGGCCTTCGGCTGGCGCTGCGGCGCGGTTGGCTGCCGCCGCCGCTTGGCCCGGGCCACGGACTGGCCAAGCAGGTCGGTCCTGATGACGCCGACGGCGGCGATCACGAACAGCCACAGGATGACCAGGAAGCCAATCCTGATGAGTGTCAGCTCGAGCGCGTTCATCGGGTCATGAGTCCTTGGCTGGCGTGTGATGCCTGCAGTTGTGGCGGGTGCGGACGGCCGGGGCCGTAGCGACGCCGCGTGCGTTGTATGTCAGTAAATGCTGTCCCGGCGGAAGATGAGGGTCGTCCGGCCCAGGGTCACCCTGGTGCCATCGGTGAGCGCGATGCGGCGCACTGGCTGGCCGTTCACGAACGTGCCGTTGGTAGAGCCGAGGTCGACCAGCACGACTTCGCCGTCCTCCACCCGGATCTCGGCGTGGTGGCGGGAAACGCCTGGATCAACGAGACGAAGATCACAGTCGGTACCGCGGCCGAGGATGATCAGCGGCGTGCTGATCTCGTAGGTGCGCTGCGTGCTGCCATCCGGGCCAGGCTCGGAGCTGGACACCAGCAGTCGCGGCGTGCCCCGGAAGCCACCGGCCGGCTGCGGCAGGTCGCTGGCCGGACGGCGGATCTCGCCGTCCTCCACGGTAGTTCCCCGGATAACGCCGGAAAGGATGCGGAATGTCCCTGTGGTCAGGTCCGGCACCCCGGCGAAGCGCATCCGCACCGGGCCGACGAAGGAATAGCCCTGCTCCTTGGCGTACTCGCGCGCTAGGGTCGCCAGCTCGATGCCCAGGTTGTCGGCGTAGACCTCAAGACGCTCGTAGTCGTCCTGGGCGACTTCCACCACGAAATCGTTCGGTACCAGGGTGCGGCCCTGCGCCACGATCGCCGCGCGGTCGTCCATTTCGCGCTGCACCGCGCTGGCCACCTCGACCGGCTGGAGCTCCGACTTGAACGCACGTGCGAAGGCACCCTCAACCATGCCCTCGAGCCGATGCTCGAAGCGCTGTAGCACTCCCACCTGGTGCCTCCTCTCCCTGCCCGTATCCGATCGTATCGGCGATGTGGGACCTCTTGCGGACGTGCTAACCTGACTGCTGCCCAGGGCGAGTGGCGGAACGGCAGACGCGCACGGTTCAGGTCCGTGTGTCCGAGAGGATGTGAGGGTTCAAATCCCTCCTCGCCCACACCAGTTCGTCGCGGCCCGCCAGCAGCTGCCACCTCCCGAGCGACACCGCGCCCTTGCAGCCGGTCGTTAGCGCTGGCCGCAGCTTAGGCGCCGGATGCCGTTGTTGTCACACAGTCGGGGAGCGCCAAACCCATAAACGCTCCGCCCGGTACGGGCGGACTGTCTGGCAGGATCGGGCGGGTGGCTAAGGCTGACGCGGTGAGCCGGGCGGAACAGCTGTCGCGGACCGTCCTGTTCCCGTCAGCGGCGGCCGTGGACGCTGCCGATCTCGTCCCGGCGGGGCACCTGGACGCCCTGGCGGCTGCTGGCCTTTACGGCATCGCGGGGCCGGCTGAGCTCGGCGGGCTGGATGCCGACCTGGCCACGTTCTGCCGGGTCATCGAGATACTCGCCAGCGGGTGCCTGGCCACGACCTTCGTCTGGCTCCAGCATCATGGCGCTGTCCGGGCGCTCGCGGCTTGCGCCAACGGCCAGCTGCGCGAGACCTGGCTGCGGCCGCTGGTCCAGGGCAGGCGTCGTGCCGGGATCGCCCTGGGCGGCGCGCGGCCGGGCCCGCCGCTGCTGCAGGCCACCCGGACTGCGGGCGGGTACGTGTTCGACGGGACAGCGCCATGGGTCACCGGCTGGGGACTCATCGACGTGATCTATACCCTGGCCAGGGACTCGGAGGGCCAGCTGATCGCGGCGCTGCTGCCAGCCAGGCCGTCGGAGACCCTCGCGGCCAGCCGGCTGAACCTGGTGGCGGTGAACGCCAGCGCCACCGTCGAGCTGCGCTTCGCCGCCCATCCCGTGCCAGACGGCCTCATCTGCTCGGTATTCCCGCATGCTGACTGGCTGGCGGGGGATGCGCAGGGCCTGCGGCCCAATGGCTCGCTGTCGCTGGGCGTGGCCGCACGATGCTGCCTCCTGATCGGCGCCAGCCCGCTCGACGCCGAGCTTGTCGGCGTGCGCGACCGGCTCGACACCGCGGACGCCGAGGCGATGCCCGCGGCCAGGGCGGCGGCAGCCGAGTTCGCGTTCCGGGCGGCCGGGGCGGCCATCGCCGCCGCAGGCAGCCGGGGCATCCTCGTCGGCCAGCACCCGCAGCGGCTGGCACGCGAAGCGGAGTTCCTGCTGGTCTTCGGCTCCCGGCCGGCGATCAAGGAAAGTGTCATGACCCTCCTGGAGCGCGCCCGCGTTGCCAGGTGAATCCCGGTTGCCAGGTGAATCCAGGCCGGACGTGCAGGCACAATCGATACCGTGCCGGAACTTCCAGAAGTAGAGGCGCTCGCAGCCGACCTGCGCGAGCGCGCCGTGGGCAAGGTCGTCGACCAGGCCTTCGTCGCCGAGTTCTCGGTGCTCAAGACCTACGATCCGCCGCTGTCGGCGCTGCACGGCGCGACGGTGTCCGGCACGTCGAGGCGGGGCAAGTTCCTGGACCTGGCAGTCGCGCCAGCCGGGGGCGACGGCCCGCCGCTGCACCTGGTGACCCACCTGGCCAGGGCCGGCTGGCTGCGCTGGCGCGATGACCTGCCAGCGCAGCCGCCCCGTCCGGGCAAGGGCCCGCTGGCGTTCCGGGTGCGATTCGCCGACGGTTCCGGGTTCGACCTGACCGAGGCGGGAACCCGCAAGCGGCTGGCCGTTTACCTAGTCACCGACCTGGCCGTGATCCCTGGCGTGGCCACCCTAGGGCCCGAGCCGCTCGACCCGCAGTTCACCGCGGAGGTGCTAGCTGGCATCCTGGCCGGGCGCCGGACCCAGATAAAGGGCGTGCTGCGGGATCAGAAGCTCATCGCCGGCATTGGGAATGCGTATTCCGACGAGGTGCTGCACGCGGCCAAGATGTCGCCGTTCCGGCTCGCGTCCAGCCTGTCCCCGGCGGAAGTGACGGCGCTGCACGATGTGATCGTCGGCACCCTGCGCGAGGCGGTGGGGCGCGCCGATGGGCTCGCGGCCAGCGACCTGAAGAAGGAGAAGAAGTCAGGCCTGCGGGTGCACGGGAAGGCCGGCGAGGCATGCCCGGTCTGCGGTGACACGATCCGCGAGGTGTCGTTCGCGGACTCCGCACTGCAGTACTGCGCGACGTGCCAGACCGGCGGCAAGCCGCTGGCCGACCGCCGGATGTCGCGGCTGCTCAAGTAGCGCCGGCCGCGCTAGTAGAAGATCCGGTTGAGGTCAGTCCAGCGCGCCAGGTCGCAGCCGCCGTCGATGATGGACTCGTGCACCGAATGGCCGAGGTACGTGCCGCTGACGACATAGGAGCGGGCGTTCGCGATGATCATCGGGCACATCACCTTGACCGGCTGCGGTAGCAAGACCGTCTTCATCTGGAGCAGCTCGCTGCAGGCGGTGGCGGCGTCGGGAGCGGTGCCCCCGGTCGGCTCGCATTGCAGCGTCCAGTGCGCCGGGCTGGCCGTGCCGCTGCCGGTCAGCGTGATGCTGAGCGAGACCTTGGCAGCCGAGGTAGTGCCCGCCGGGCTGGTGCTGTGACTGGCGCCGCCCGAGGCGCTGCTGGGGGCGGCGACGCTGCCACAGCCGACGGCGGCGATGCCGCAGACGGCGATTAGCGCGCCGCGAGTCAGGAGCATCCTGTACCGGGGCTGGGTCCCGGCCGTGCGCAGAAATGACGTCATGGCCATTGGACGCGGACTCTTTCCCGCCGGTTCCGTATCCGGCTGCCCCACTTTACCGATCCGCCGAACAGACATGGCCTGCGCAGCGACAGGCCGGCCAGGCCCGCAGCTTGCATGTCCCGCCCGCCGCCATTGCCTCTACCGGCGGCTTTGCGCCTTTCGGTGAGCAAGGACGTGCACCTGATGCGACCATGGGGCCGTGGCGTGGAGGAGGGCAGTCGGGCAGCGCGACCGGGACAGGATCGACAGCGCTGCCCGTGCCGTGATCGAGTGCGCCGCCGACGCCATCATCGCGATCGCGGCCGACCGGACCGTCAGCCTGTGGAACCCGGCCGCCGAGCGCATGTTCGGCTGGACCGCCACTGAGGTGGTCGGGCTGGCGCCGCCGTTCATCCCCGAGGAACTGCAGGCCGAGCACAACGCCGTGCTGGAGCGCGTAGCCAGCGGCGGGCAGGTGTCGTTCGCGACTCGGCGCCGACGCAAGGACGGCACCCTGGTCGACCTGCGGATCGACGCGAGTCGACTGTCCGACGCCGGTGGAGCGCCGGCGGGCTGGGTGTGCGTGTGTCACCAGAACGGGGACGACGAGGCGGTCCGGCACTACATGGCCGAGCGCGCTCGCGTCGTGCGCAGGCTCGGGGACGTCGTGGCGGACATGAACGCGCAGCTCGAGCTGCCCGCTGTGCTCGACCGGATCGCCGCCAGCCTGCGCGAGCTGACCAGGGCGGACGCCGGCGGCTTCGTGATCATCGAGGGCGACAAGCTGCGGCTGGTGAGCCTGGACGGGCTGCCCGCCGAGCTACGCGGGCGGACGGCGGACCTGGCAAGCAGCATGGTCGGCCAGCTGATGCGCTCGGGGAAGACCGTGCTGATGGCCACCAGCGACTCCGGCGGCTTCGAGGACCTCATCTGGGCCGCGCTGCCTGGCCTGCACACGATCACCCTGAGCCTGTCGCACGTGGCCGGGCGCCCGTACGGAGCTCTCTACGCGCTCTACAGCGGGCGCAGGGTCGGCCACGTCGAGCTGGAACTGCTGGAGCTGCTGGCCGGCCACGCGAGCGTGGCGCTGTCGAACGTAACAGCGTTCGAGGAGGTCAGGCGCCAGCGGGCACACGAGCGCGCGGTCATCGACGCCAGCGCGGACGGGATAGCAGTGCTGGACGGCGACGGCCTGGTCAGGCAGTGGAACCCGGCCGCGCACCGGCTGACCGGGCTGTCCCCGGACGCCGCGGCTGGCCGGCCGCCGCCGTTCCCGCTGCCCAGCCCGGGCGCGAAGCTGACCTACAAGCTTGCCAACGGCCGCTGGATCGACCTGCTGTGCACCGGCCTGGAGGGCCGGGACGAGAAGGTGCTCGACTTCCGCGATGTCACCGCAGCCAAGGAGCTCGAGGAGGCCAAGGACCTGTTCCTGGCCACCACCAGCCATGAGCTGCGCACGCCGATCACCGTGGTGCAGGGCTTCGCGACTACGCTCGCCAGCCGCTGGGACAAGCTGGCCGACGCCGACCGCAGGTCGGCCGTGCAGACGATCGCCGAGCGGGCAGGCTCGCTGGCAAGGCTGGTGGAACAGCTGCTGCTCGGCTCGCGGGCGGGCGCCGACCAGCTGCAGGTCAAGAACGGCCCGTTCGACCTAGCGGGCTTGCTGCACGGCGCCGCGGTGGCGTTCCGGCCGCTTTCCGACCTGCACACGCTGGCGATCGACGTGCCGGACGACCTGCCGCAGGCGCACGGGGACCCGATGGCCACCGACATCATCATCGGCCAGCTACTGGAGAACGCCTTCAAGTACTCACCCGACGGCGGTGCCGTCACGGTGCGCGCGAGGCAGCACGGCCACTGGATCGAGGTAGCGATCGAGGACCAGGGCATCGGCAT
The DNA here is from genome assembly GCA_035621915.1 of Streptosporangiaceae bacterium. GTDB lineage: Bacteria > Actinomycetota > Actinomycetes > Streptosporangiales > Streptosporangiaceae > JAJYUU01. Next base: position 37,656 of record DASPWG010000064.1, on the reverse strand, counting down.
CAGCCCGGCGGACTCCGAGCGGGTCTTTGAGCGGTTCGTCCAGGCCGAAGCCGGCGACCGCCGCCGGTTTGGCGGCATCGGCCTTGGCCTGTACATCGTCCGCCAGCTTGCCAGGGCGCAGGACGGCGAGATCGCCGTCGGCGATGGACCCGGCGGGATCGGGACCACGATGCGGCTCACGCTGCGCCGCGCATCTGCCGATGGCGGTGTGCCGCCGCCCGGCTCCGAGCCAATCGATGCCGACCCCGCGACTACCCTCCCTGGCCTGCCGCGGCAGCGGCCGGCCGACGAACCCGCGACTTCCTGACTACGCGAGCCCGCCGCCTTTAGAGCCGCATCGTGGTTACTGCTGTCGCCATTTTGCGCGTGCCACTTGAACAAGGCCGGTATAGTCGGCTGTGCTTAGAACATCGCATTCGCCGAATAGTACTCCAAAGAACCCTGAGAATTTTCTGAGGGCAGTGTGCAATGGTTCGGTGTCATTATTGGCAATCCGGGCAGACGGTCGCTGAATGCCGAATGGGGCCATGGTGCCGCGCTGAGCGCCGGCCTGGACATGCAGCCACCGCGCCCATGCGGGAGGGGATATGCCGGTGCAGCGCTCTGCGCTTGGGCCTGTGCGGTCGCGGCTGGCCGCCGGCCCTTGGCGGTTCAGGACGCTATTTGCGGTAGCGGGCCTTCTCGGCCTCGGGCTGGCCGCTTTACCAGCGGCAGCGCCCGCGGTGACGGCCGCCTCGGCGGCGGCAGTCGGCTCGCGTCAGCCGGGGAAGACCGCCGGCCCGGACATGCCCGCGGTCCCCGCCGTGCCGGCGTCCGCGCAGTTCGTCGGCAGGCCCGCGATCGCGCCCGCTGGCTCTGGCCTGAAGCAGGTCTGCTCCACGCCTACCAGGCCAGGTCAGATGGCCTGCATGGCGCTGATCAAGCCGACCGCGCGGCATGCGGGGCCTGATGCCTCGAGCCCGTCCGGGTACACCCCACAGCAACTGCAGGACGCTTACGGCCTGACCAGCGCGGCGTCCGACTCAGCCAACGGCGAGACGATCGCGGTCGTGGACGCCTACAACGACCCGAACGCGGCGGGCGATCTTGCGGCCTACCGATCCAAGTTCGGCCTTCCCGCCTGCGCCACCACGACCGGATGCCTGCAGATCCTCAACCAGTACGGCGGCACGTCGCTGCCCAAGGCCGACCCGAGCGGAGCCTGGGAGCTTGAGGAGTCGCTCGATCTGGACATGGTCTCGGCAATCTGCCCTAACTGTTCGATTATTCTTATCGAGGCTAATTCCGCCTCGATTTCTGATCTGGCCGTGGCGGAGCGCACAGCTGCCTCCGGCACCGCGACTGTCGTCTCTAATAGCTGGGGCAGCGGGGCGGAGTTCATCGGGGAGAATAAATACGATGCCGACTTCTATGCACCCGGCGTCGCAATTGTCACGGCTGGCGGAGACGACGGATATGGCACTCAGTATCCGGCCGTGAACCCTTATGTGACGTCCGTAGGCGCCACCTCACTGGTCGACAGCGGGGGCTCGTGGTCCCAGTCAGCCTGGGGCGGCGTGGGCTCGGGCTGCTCGTCGCTTGAGCCAAAGCCGTCCTGGCAGGACAGGGACAACAGCTCGCCGCGTGGCTGCCTGAACCGGACCATCAACGACGTGTCGGCCGACGGGGACCCGTCCACCGGGGTGGCCATCTACGACACCGTCAAGGACTCCGACCTTGGCGGCGCCCCTGACTGGACCGAGGTGGGCGGCACGAGCGTCTCGACCCCGATCATCGCGGGCACCTACGCACTGGCCGACATCGTGGCCGGCGGTCCCGGCAAGGGGCTGATCTCATGGACATTCCCGGCCGCTTACCCGTACGCGGCCGGTTCCGGGCTGACGTCGGTGAGCGGTGGCTCCAACGGCAAGTGCGAGTCCGACCGCCAGTACCTGTGCCACGCGACCGGCTCGTTCAGCGGGCCGACCGGGCTCGGCACGCCGTCGGGGACGAACGCCTTCACGTTCCAGTCGGCAGACCAGGTCACGATCATCGACCCCGGCACCCAGGTCGTGCAGGCAGGCGGCCAGCTCAGCTTGCTGCTCGACTACCAGCCTGGCGAGCAGTCGCCGACGTTCACCACCGAGCCCGCCAGTCTGCCGGGCAGCCTGTTCGTGGATGGCGGCGGCATCCTGTCGGGCACGGCGCCGTCGAGCCCCGGCGTCTACAAGATCACGGTGACCAACACCGTGAGCGGGTTCGGATCGGGCAGCACCACGTTCTCGCTCGTCGTGCTGCCGAAGCTTAAGGCCGCTCATCCCGGGGCCGGCGAGGTGAAGCTCAGCGGCGGCGGTCACTGCCTGGCCGGAGCCGGAGGTGCGGCGCGGATTGAGGCCTGCGCGGGCCAGCAGTGGACCTTCCGGCCAGGTGGTGCCGACAGCGGGGCGGGCACGCTGCGCTCGGGCGGCAAGTGCCTGGAGATCAAGAGCGGGAACGGGAACGGCGCCAAGGCGACGCTGCAGTCCTGTGGCTCGTCCTCACGGCAGCAGTGGACCTACTCGGGCGGCAAGCTGCACAACGTCGCGATCGGGCTGTGCCTGGCCATCCACGGCAGCACCAGCGCGGGGCGGCAGGCTGTCGGATGGTCATGCAGCTCAGCTGGGACGAACTGGGTACTCCCGGCCGCACCGGTGCTGTCGGGCGTGGGCGGCCGGTGCCTCGCCGATCCGAGCGACAGCGCGGCAGCAGGCACTCGCATCAGCGTCGCCAGTTGCAGCGCCAGTGCCGGGCAGCGCTGGACAGCGCAGGCGAACGGAACCCTGACGATCCGCGGTGAGTGCCTGACCGTCAGCGGGTCGAGCATGCTGGACGGTGCGGCGATCGTGCTGGAGCGCTGCGCCGGCAACGGCGCGCAGAAGTGGCTCAGGGGACCTAACGGCGAGCTGATGAACTCCAACTCAGGACGCTGCCTGGCCGGCCCGAACACCGCACGGGGTTCCGCGCTGGTGCAGGACGACTGCTACAGCCTGCCAGGCGAGATCTGGGTGATCAGCTAGGACGAGCGCGCGGCCCCGTCGAGGGCATGCGGCTTGACGCGCTCCTTGGTGACAGGGTCGCGCAGGATCGGGGCACCGCCGGAGGCCGCGATGTACTCGTCGATGATGCCGATCACGTCATCGCCCTGCTTGACGACCTGGCCGCGCTCCATCCAGATGATCTTGTTACAGGTCAGCTCGACCTCTTCGAGGTTGTGCGCCACCAGGAATACCGTCCCGGCCTCGCCGCGCAGCTCGGAGATGCGGTTGTGGCTCTTGACCCTGAACTCGGCGTCGCCGGTGGCGAGAGCCTCGTCGATGAGCAGGATCTCCTGGCTCTTGGCCGCGGCGATGGCGAACCTCAGCCTTGAGCCCATGCCGGAGGAGTAGGTCTTCATCGCCAGGTCGATGAAGTCGCCGACCCCGGAGAACTCCACGATGCCTGGGTACTTCTCCCTGGTCTCCTGCTTGCTCATGCCCATCGCCAGGCAGCCGAGCACGACGTTGCGCTCGCCAGTCAGGTCATCCAGCAGGGCCGCATTCACTCCTAGGAGCGAGGCTTCCCCAGCCGTGTACACGTTTCCCTGCTCGGGAGGAAGCAGCCCGGCGATCGCCCGCAGCAGTGTCGACTTGCCCGAGCCGTTGCGGCCGATAACGCCGACTGCATCGCCGCGGTTGGCGACGAAGGATATGCCCCGGATGGCGTGCACCTCGCGGATGGACCCGCGGGTCTTGCGGCCAAGGATGCGCAGCAGCACCGTGGCGGCGGTCCCGCGGTCGCCGCCCTTGCCGTAGACCTTGTAGACGACGTGCAGGTCGTCCACGATCACCATCGGGTCAGCCACGGCCGTACCTCGTCTCCGCTCGCCAGAAGAAGAAGAAGCCAATCACCAGGGCCACTGCCGCCCAGCCTATGCCGTAGTACCAGTAGTGATGCGGGTTGACAGTCGGCTGGCAGTAGGCGCTGTCGTAGAGCAGCCGGCCATGGTAGGAGGACGACAAGTGCTTCCAGAGCTCGCACTTGGCGTGGTTGAAGGCCTTGTAGCCGGGCTGGCTCAGCCGCTGCGACTGGATCATCGCCAGCCGGATCAGGGTGATGTAAAGGGCCGCGGGATTGAGCGTCAGCAGCGCGATCAGCAGGTGCTCGTGCTCGAGGTTCCGGCTGTCGGCCAGCGTGGCGATGCTGAACAGCACGCCGGACAGGTACATCCAGGTGCGCAGCAGGAACGGCAGCAGCTGGCTGAAGTCGTTCACCTGCGACCCGAGCCTCGCGACGAGCAGCCCGACGCCGACGTTGAAGACCGTCTGCAGCAGCAGGGCCGGGATCGCGAGCAGCCAGTACCAGGTCAGCGGCTCGCCGAGGCCGAGCAGGATGATCGCCAGTACCGCCATCGTGACGATCATCTGCTGCAGCTCGATCATCACGTAGGCCAGCGGCAGGGCGGCCCGCGGGAACTGCAGCGCCCGGATCAGCGGCAGGCTGTCGGTGATCACGGTGGAGGTCGAGATGAACGCCCGCTGCGTGAAGTTGAAGACGAAGACGCCGCTGACCAGGAACGCCGGGTAGTCCGGGATGCCCTTCGACAGGTCAAGCAGGTAGCCGAAGATGAACAGGTACACGCCGGCGTTCAGCAGCGGGGTGAGGATCTGCCAGAACTGGCCGAGCTTGGCTTCGGTGTACATGGCGATGTTGCGCGCCGTGGCGAACGCCATGATGAAGTGCCGCCGCCGCCAGAGCTGGCGGATGTAGTCGGGCGGGGAGGGTCGCAGCGCACTCGGCCGCAGGCCGTACTGCAGCGCCAGGGTGGCAAGTGCCACGCCCTCGAGATCCGGCGAGACGATGCCCACGTCTCCCGCCTGGAGCCGGCCAGGTGACGCGAGCCGCCCGGTGCCGTTGGCGCGCAGGCCCGCAGCCATCCGGTCATAGGCCTTGCGGCTGGCTGTCATCCGGTTCCGGATGGGGCTCTTCGGGTCGCTCACTCTGCGCTCCGGACTGCCTGGGACTCGTGCGGGGCAACTTTCACGCCGCGACTGTACCACCGCAACAGTTGTGCGGTACAACTGTTGCTGTGGTCAACAGCGTGCCCGATGACACCCAGCTCGAACAGCTCCTGACGCAACTGCTGCGCGTGGTGTCGCCCGCCCTCGCCGCGGGGCCGGCGGATGCCGCGCCGCGGCCAGGGCCCTTGCAGGCGGGTGGCGGCAACGACGGCACCGACGGGTCCGGCGGTGGCGCGGGTGGCGGCCAGGCTGGTGATGCTGCCCAGCAGGAAGCGTACGCGGTGCATGACCAGGCCAGCGCCAGCGGCATGGACACGAGCGCCCCGGCAAGGCTCCCGTCGGTGTCCGGTTCCGAGGCCAGGGCGCTCATCGAGCTGATGTCGGCCCGCGGGATTGCGCAGGGCGAGCTGGCGGCCCTGCTCGGGCTGGACAAGAGCACGGTCAGCAGGCTTGCGGCCGGCCTGGAGCGCAAGGGCTGGATCCGGCGCGGCCGGGACGAGGAAAATCAGCGCTACGTCAGGCTTTACCTCACCGCCGCGGGCGGGGAGATCGCCGCGAGGGTCCTGCAGGCCTGGAATTCCAGGCAGGCACGGATCCTGGCCGCGCTATCGGAGGACGAAAGGGCCGGCCTGTCAGCCGGCCTGCGCGGCCTAGTACGAGGCCTGACCGCCGAGGGTCTGCTAAGTAACCACGACTAGCCGGTAGGACGAGGCCAGCCCCGGACCGGCCCCGCGCCTTATCCTGCATTACGTAGCCGCATAACATGACAAATCTCACCTACCTGGTCGACGTAATGCAGGATAAGGCGCCTGGTTGAACCGCGCCGGCCGGCCAGCTAGGCGATATGCCCAGATAAATCCGGAGTGACTTTGGCGGTTTCCCGTAACGCCGGTCGGGGCATCCCGCTCGCAACGGGTCTTCAGTTCGGGGCAAGGGACAGTGGGGGCAGGCATGCAGGGAGGTGAGGATGTTGGGCACCATGCTCCTACCGTGGGCACCTGCAAGCGTCGCGGTGGCCCGCAAGCGACTGACTGCAGACCTGGACGACGCCGGGATCCTGCAGGCGGCGGTCGGCGATGCCGCGCTCGTCGTAAGCGAACTACTCAGCAATGCTCTCCGGCACGCCAGGCCGCTACCCGGTGCCAGTCTCCAGGTCGCCTGGGCCGTCGATAACGGCGCGGTCGAGGTGGCCGTCAGCGACGGCGGCGCGCCGACCAGGCCGCACCGGGCGCATGCCTCGGTGTCCGCGCTCGGCGGCCGCGGCCTGGACATCGTGGAGTTCCTGGCCAGGACCTGGGGGGTCAGGAATGACGACGCCGGCCTCACCGTATGGGCGATCCTGGCGGCGCCCTGCGACTCCGCCGCAGCACGCGACAACGAGCCGGTGAGATTGCATCAGCCTTCACCAGATCCGGTGCGTAGTCCTCGCTGAACTGGTGATACTCCCCGGAGGGGATCTGGCGGCGGGCGCGGTGCGGTGCCAGGGTCGCGGCGGCGCCCGCGGTACGTGGCGCCAGCACTGAGCGGTTCCAGCGGGGGGAATCATGGGTCAGGGCAGGGGCACCGACAGCGAAGTTGGCCACCTCAGGACGGTGCTCATGCACAGGCCGGGGCCCGAGCTCCAGCGCCTGACTCCGCGCCACCGCGAACGGCTGCTCTTGCACACGCTGCCCTGGCTGAGCCGGGCCAGGCAGGAGCACGATGCGCTCAGCCAGGTTCTCCGTGACCAGGCCGTGGAGGTGCTGTACCTTACCGAGCTGCTGCAGGACTGCCTGGAATACCAGGCGGCCAGGGAAGAGGCGATCGCGGTCGCAGTCGCCGACGCGGGGCTGGGCGATGACCTGCGCAGCCAGCTCCGGTCCTACCTGGACGAGCTCTGGCCCGAGCCGCTCGCGCAGGTCCTCATCGCGGGACTGACCCCGGAAGAGCTGAAGATCGGGCACGGCGTGGTCTTCGAGCTGCTTGACCGGCATGACTTCGTCCTCGAGCCGCTCCCGAACCTGCTCTTCACCAGGGATTCCAGCTTCTGGATCTGCAATCAGGTGGCGGTGGCCAGCCTCGCCGCACAGCGCCGCCACCGGGAGTCCGCGCTGGCTGGGCTGGTGTACCGATACCACCCGCTGTTCGGCGGAACGAGCTGGCTCTACCAGCCCGGCCTGGAGCAGCTTGACGGCGGCGACGTGCTGCTGCTGTCTCCCGGCGTGATCGCGGTGGGCGTCGGCGAGCGGACCACGCCCGCCGGTGCCGAGCGGCTGGCGCGCAACGTCTTCGACGCCGGGCTCGCCCACACCGTGCTTGCCGTGCCGCTCAGGCAGCCGGGCGGAACGGGTCACCTGGACACGGCCTGCACCGTCATCGACAGCAACACCGTCCTCATGCACCCGGCGCTTGCCTACTCGCTGACCGCGCACGCGATCACACCGCGGCCCGAGGGGATGCGGGTCTCCAGGCCGCGCCCGTTCCTTGAGGCAGCGGCGCAGGCTATGGGAGTTGATCGCCTGGTGGTCGTGGATACCGGGACCGACCTGGCCGGCGGCCAGGACCCCTGGGATGACGGCAGCAACGTGCTCGCGATCGGGCACCGCGTCGCCATCAGCCATGAGCGGAACTGGGAAACCAACTGCCGCCTTGAGGATGCCGGGATCACCGTGATCCGGGTGCCAAGCAGCGAGCTGGGGAGCATCCGCGGCGGACCGCGGAGCATGTCATGCGCCCTCAGCAGGGACCCGGCTGTCCTGCCGTCGGAGGCTGCCGTGCCGGTGCGGCCGCTGTTCAGGGAGAACCTGGTGCTGGCCGCTGCCGAGGCGGTCACGAACCTGCTGCCGGGACCAGACGAGCCGCGACCTGACGAGCCGCGACCTGACGAGCCGCCACCAGATGAGCCCCGCGCCGATGAGCCCCGCGCGGATGAGCACAGCCCGGATGAGCACAGCCCGGACGATCCCAGTCGGGGCAAGGAAGAAGAGCTGGCCTCGGCCAGCTTAGTCAGCCGCGCAGATCAGCGGCGGCGGGCTGTCCACCTGCCGACGCGGAACACCCCGAAGGCCAGGCCGACGATGAACAGGATGAGTGCCAGCGTCATCAGCCACCACAGCACGTGCATGATGGCCACGGCCACCAAGACGAGGACGATCCCGGCGCCGATCAGCATCAGAATGCGAAGCATGGATACACGGTACGGCTGCTGCGGCCGCCTTGTCAGCATCGGGGTGGCGCGGCCTGCGGAGCCGGGCCGCGGCGCCGTGTGCCCAGCCCGCGCAGGTCACTGGCGAGCCCGCCTTGAGCATGTCACATAAGTCCGGCATATAGCTCTATACATTTCATAAGGCTGGCGAATGATCCCGCGGGGGAGGCCATCTAGCCGAGATCGTGGCGGACCAGGTAGTGTGCCCGACGTGGAGCTAAAGGTCACGACCCGATCTCAAGGAGATCACACCGTGCTCTCGGTGGCTGGTGAGATCGATCTGTACACGGCGCCCACGCTGCAGGCTGAGCTGACGGCGGCGCTCCGGGCCGGTCACGTCTGGCTGATCGTCGACATGGAACGGGTGGACTTCTGCGACTCGACGGGGATCAACGTCCTGCTGGCCGCGCACCGGCAGGCACGCGAGCACGGCGGCGAGTTGCAGCTCGCACGGCCGGGCACCGCGACCCGGCGCGTGCTGCAGGTGACCGGGCTCGAGTCGGTCTTCACCGTCCTGGAAGAGCCAGCCGAGGTCACCGGCCAGTAGATCAGGGATCAAGCTCGGCTAGCCGCTCCTCGTAGTCGCTCAGGGCCTCGTCGACTTCCCGCTGGTCGTAGCCGGACCGCAGCCGCACAACCCGGAAGAGCACCCGCCGTACGTCGTCGGCTGTCAGGAGAGCGCCGGGCACGGCCTGGCCGGCGAGCGTGCGCTCGATCCTGTCGATGAGGTCGTCTACCTGGTCGATGGCATAGCCAGGCCGGAACCTGGCAACGGTGAAACGGGTGCCCCGTGGGTTCGTCATGCTGCGTGTCCCCCTGGCTGCCGGCGCCGCCCAGCACGAATACCTACCTGGCTTTATGGTCGGCCGCAACGGGCAGGAGCGTTACAGGTGGTGCACTAGCATCCGTCTATGCCGCATGGCGACCTAGCCGTCATCATCCCCGCGCGGAACGAGGCCGCCACCATCGCGGCAACCGTCACCGCCGCGCGCGGGCTGGCCGGCGTTGAGCTCGTGGTGGTGGTCGATGACGGGTCGACGGACAATACCGGCGCCCTGGCCGCCGATGCCGGCGCGCGCGTGATCACGCACTCCCGCAATCGTGGCAAGGCCGCCGCGATGGAAACGGGCGGTGAGGCCGTGCGCCTGATCGAATCCGGCCAGCGCGGTCCGGCCGGCCTCTACCTCCTGTTCCTGGACGCAGACCTTGGCGCGAGCGCGGCGCTGGCGGGAAAGCTGGCAGAGCCCGTGCGGTCGGGTACAGCGGACATGACTATCGCGGTCTTCAGTGAGCGGGTTAGGCAGGGTGGCTTCGGAGTCGTGACCGCCACGGCGGGCGCGGGGATCGAGCGGGCGACAGGGTGGCGGCCTGCGCAGCCGCTCAATGGCCAGCGCTGCCTGACCAGAGCCGCATTCCAGGCGGCCCTGCCGCTGGCAGCGGGCTGGGGCGTGGAGACCGGGATGACCATCGATCTGCTGCGCAAGGGCATGCGGATCACCGAGGTGGAGGTCGACCTGTCGCACCGGGCGACCGGCAACGACTGGCACTCGCAGCTGCACCGGCTCCGCCAGCTCCGCGACGTGAGCCGGGCGCTGGCCGTACGCGAGCTCCAGGCCAGGCAGCTGCGGGGATCGGGGCGGGGCGGCCGGCGCACTGCCAGGACGATGCGATCATGACGTGGTGACCTACCAGTACTCCTACCTCGGCCCGCGGGGCACGTTCACCGAGGCGGCGGTCCGTGAGCTGCGTGCGCGCGGGCCGTCGGGCACAGCGACCACGGCAATGCCGGACGCGCTGGCGTGCCCGAGCATCCAGGCCGCGCTGGACGCCGTCCGGACCGGCCGGGCCGAGCAGGGCGTGGTCCCGATCGAGAGCTCGGTAGAAGGCGCCGTCACCGCGACCCTGGACGAGCTTGCCGTCGGTACTGAGCTGGTGATCTGCGCCGAGGTCCTCGTGCCGGTGGAGTTCGCGCTGCTCGCCAGGCCGGGCACGGACCTGGCTGACATCAAGCGGGTCGGCGGGCACCCGGTAGCGCAGCCGCAGTGCCGGCGCTGGCTGGCTGCGAACCTGCCGGATGCCGACTGGCTGCCGGCCGCCTCCAACTCCGACGCCGCCCGCCAGGTAGCCGACGGCGAGCTTGACGCGGCCCTGGCCGGGGTGTTCGCCGCCGAGCTGTACGGGCTGGTGGCACTGGCCACCGACGTGCACGACCGTGACGACGCGGTGACCAGGTTCGTCGCGGTGCGGCTTCCTGGCCCGCTCGGCGCTCCGACCGGCACGGACCGCACGTCGGTCGTGGCGTTCCTCGCCGACGACCACCCTGGCGCCCTGATGGACATCCTCGGCCAGTTCGCCGTCCGGGACGTGAACCTGACCAGGATCGAGTCCAGGCCGACCGGCGACGGCATCGGGCGGTACTGCTTCTTCATCGACTGTGAGGGACATGTCGCCCAGGCCAGAGTAGGAGAGGCGCTGATGGGCCTGCACCGCGTCTGCAGCGACGTGCGGTTCCTCGGCAGCTACCCGCGCGCAGAGACAGGCTGGCGTCCCGACACCGAAGTCGCCAAGTCGGAGGAGGAGTTCGAGGAGGCCGCGAGCTGGCTGGCCAGGATCAGGTCCGGCCCTCGCTAGCTCGGCTCAGCGGCCGCGGCCGGACTGGCGGACTACAGGTACGGGCCGGAGGCGCGCTGCAGGCGCTGTGCTTCCTCGCTGTCGGCCTGCGGCGCCATCACACCAGGCGGCAGCGCGCGGCGCATCTGCTCGAGCTGGGCACGCGCAGCCATCTGCTGCGCGAACAGCGTGGTCTGGATCCCGTGGAACAGACCCTCGAGCCAGCCGACCAGCTGCGCCTGGGCAACGCGCAACTCGGCCTCGCTTGGTATCTCGTCGTCGGCGAACGGCAGCGACAGTCGCTCAAGCTCGTCGATGAGCTCGGGCGCTAGGCCATCCTCAAGCTCCTTGATGGAACTGGAGTGGATTTCCTTCAGCCTGGCCCTGCTCTTCTCATCCAGGGGGGCAGCCCGTACCTCCTCCAGGAGCTGGCGGATCATGCTGCCGACCCGCATGACCTTGGCTGGCTGCTCGACCATCTCGGTTACCGGGCGCTCTCGCGGGGACTGCTCGAGCTCGGTCTCGACGGCGACCCCGTCCGGGCCGACAACCACGACCTTGGGGTGGTCAGGCATCTCGGGGCTGGTCTGCTCGGTCATACTCCTAGTGTGTCGGCTCGGCTGGCGATGCGGGTAATCGGGGGTCGGCCCGAGCCACCAGCGCCGCGGCGTAAAGGACAGGATCTGACCGCGGCGGCGAACCAGGCACCCGCGGGCATTCCTGCGGGTTCGATACCTCTGGTCCGGTCCGCCGCCCAGTATTACTGCCGCATTGAGGCCTCCGACCTGCTAAATCGCTCCATCAGGGGGGTCATCTGACCTAGGCTCAGCGTGTCGAGCGGGGGCTGCGGCATCAGTCGGCTGATGAATATCCGGGACTGAGGGGTGTGAGAGCACCTTGGCAGATGACGAGCGTCGCGGCACGGGGGCCGAGCAGGGAACCGCGGATCTGGACTCGCTTCGTGGCATGGTGGAGGTGCCCGCGCAGCCGTCGCGGGCGGCCGAGCCCGCGGCTGCGCCGTCGGCGGCCGGCCGTCGTCGCCATCGGCAGGGCAGCGGCGGGGACGGCGGCGGGCCCGCGCCGTCCGGTCGGCGCGCCCGGACCCGCTCTGGACGCGAGAGCCAGCCAACTGTCCCGCTGCGCCCGGCTGGCAGGCCGGGCGAGCCTGACCACGGCCGCCAGGAGTATTCGCCCGATGCTGCACCCGCGCTGGCCGCCGACGGTGCGGCGGGCCAGGTGCTGCCGACGGGCCTGACCGCGCAGATGCTGCTGAGGTCGCGGCCGCGCCCGCCTTCCACCGGGTGGCGCAAGGCCGTCTACCGGACTTCGCTTGGCCTTGTCCGGCTGCCGCCCGCCACCGCGGAGCGCCGGCGCATGGACCGGATAAGCCGGGCGCGGACCCCGGTCGCATCGGGCCACCACCGGGTCGCGGTCATGAGCATGAAGGGCGGGGTGGGCAAGACGACCACTACCGTCGCGCTCGGCTCGATGCTGGCCTCGGTCCGCGCCGACCGGGTCATAGCGCTGGACGCCAACCCGGACCGCGGCACGCTGTCGGACAAGCTGCCGGTGCAGACCGGCCGCAGCGTGCGGGACCTGCTCGAGCAGCGAGCATCGATATCCCGCTACGCGGACATCCGCGCGTTCACCACCCAGACGGTGACCAGGCTGGAAGTTGTGGCCTCGGACCAGAATCCGGCCGCGGCGATCACCTTCAGCGAGGCCGACTACTACGCTGCGTGCGCCGTTCTCGAGCGGTTCTACTCCGTCTGCCTGACTGACTGCGGGACGGGCATGACGCACTCAGCCATGTCCGGCGTGCTGCGCATGACGGACCAGATCGTGCTCGTCACCACCGCGTCAGTGGATAGCGCGCGCAGCGGCAGCGCCACCCTTGACTGGCTGATCTCCCACGGGCATCAGGATCTGGCGGAAACGGCTGTCGTCGTGCTCAATGCCATCCGCAGGCCTGGCCGCGGCGACGTGGACCTCGGCAGGCTGGAGGCGCATTTCGCCGCCCGCTGCCGCACGGTTGTCCTGGTTCCCTACGACGCGCATCTGGCGCGCGGCGCCGAGGTCGAGCTGGATCAGCTGGCCGGGTCTACGGCCGAGGCCTACCTGTCGCTGGCTGCCGCAGTCGGCGACGGGTTCGCCTTCCGCCGGACCGACCTGCGTTCGGCGCAGTGACGCTGAAGATCATTTGGCGGAGGGTGTGGGATTCGAACCCACGAGAACACTCACGCGCCCTAACGGTTTTCAAGACCGTCGCCCTCGGCCACTAGGCGAACCCTCCGCCGACAACGATAGCGGTACCGATCAGCCGCCGGCGTGGCCAGCCAGCCGCCCCGTCGGCCGTTGGCGGCATGCTGGCGGCGCTGACCCGCAGGTTGAGTAGGCTCACTGGGGAAAGGAGGAGCCTCGCATGCTCCCGCCGTTCGGCTGGTCGGCTGTGCTGACCCAATGGCAGTTCGCCCCGATCGTGTCCGCGTCGGTCGCGATCAGCGCGGGCCTGTACGGCTGGGGTGTTGTCCGGGTCGCCAGGCGGCATCCGGCCAGGCCGTGGCCGGCCTGGCGGACGGCGATGTTCGCTGCCGGGCTTGCGGTCGTCGTGATGGCCACCCAGAGCGGGATCGGCGTCTACGACGACCTCCTCTTCTGGGACCACATGATCCAGCACCTGATGCTGATCATGGTCGCGCCGCCGCTGCTGATCGCTGCGCAGCCGATCACGCTGCTCTTGCACGCGAGCCGTAATCCGCTGCACAGCTGGACCAAGCGCGTGCTCCGGTCCCGGCCCGTCGCCTTCCTGACCTGGCCGGTCTTCGGCGCACTCGCGTACGCGACCGCGGTGGCAGGCGCCCACCTCACCGGCGTCGCGAACCTGGTCGAGCGGAATCAGGTCGTGCACAACCTTGAGCACGCTGTGTTCCTGATCGTGGGCTACCTGTTCTTCCTGCCGATCCTCGGCAAGGAACCCATCCGCTGGCGGCTGTCTTACCCGGTTCGGTTCGTGCTGCTCGTGCTGCTGATGCCGGTGGACACTTTCACCGGCCTGGTGCTCGGTTATGGCAGCGCGAGTTCGCCTGGCATCCCGACCGGACCGCGGCCGTCGTGGGCCCCGAGCCCAGTCCAGGATCTGCACCTGGGCGGTGCGGTGATGTGGATCGGCGGCGACTGCATCATGTTCGGCCTGATGATGCTCGTGTTCCTGATGTGGAGCACCGACGAGCGCGCCGCGACGCAGGGCCGCGGCTGGTTCGAGGCTGCCAGGCAGCAGAACCTGGCCACACTGCTTGGCTCCCGGCCCGGAGCGGCCGCCGCGGGATCGGCGGCTCCGGTGGCCAGCCTGTCTGAGGGCAGAGGCGGGGTCGACGACGACGAGCATCTGGCGGCCTATAACGCCTACCTGGCCAGCCTTCATCAGCCACCAGGCGATGCCGCGCGCTAAGTTACCGATCCTGTTGAACCAGTAACGCGTGAGATACGTGGATAGGGTTAAGCGCCGCGCCTTGGCCGCACCCGTGGGCGCGGCGCACGCCCGCCGGACTGGTTCATGGGACCCAAGGCCCCGTCTCGTGACCGGCCCGGCGGGCATAAACCGTGCCGGATACTCCGGCGCCGGCGCCCTGGCGCCGAGCCACGATCCGGTCCGTGCGCGGTCGGCTGCGACACGCCGGCGAGCGGTTTCTACGGCAATCTAGGGAAGACGCTAGACCCGCTCATAGGCTCCTATTCCATGGATCCTGTGCGCAATCCCTACGCGCCGGGCGCTGGGCAGCGGCCTCCCGAGCTAGCCGGCCGTGATCGCGAGATCGGGCAGTTCGAGATAGTGCTGGAGCGCGTGGCCCGCGGCAGGCCAGAGCGCAGCATGGTGCTGACCGGCCTTCGCGGAGTAGGCAAGACTGTCCTGCTCAACTCGTTCCGGTCGATGGCCATGCAGCGGCTGTGGGGCACCGGGAAGCTGGAGGCGCGCCCGGATCAGTCGATACGCCGGCCAGTAGCCAGCGCGCTGCACATGGCGGTGCGCGAGCTCGCTCCCCGGCACCGCGCACCCGACCGGATCGACCATTTCCTCGGCGTGCTGAAGTCCTTCGCCGCCCGCGACAGCCGGGCGCCGAAAGGCGCCAGCATGGCCCAGCTCGGCATTGACGTGCCGGCGGTGCGCGGCCGCGCGGACTCAGGCGACCTCGAGGTGGACCTTACCGAACTGCTCACCGACGCGGCCTCGGTCGCCGCCGACCTTGGCGTAGGCATAGCGCTCTTCGTCGACGAGATGCAAGATGTCCCGGCGCCGGACATCTCGGCCCTGTGCGCGGCCTGTCATGAGCTGTCGCAGAGCAACGGCCCCCTCATCGTGGTCGGCGCTGGGCTGCCGCACCTGCCGTCGGTGCTGTCTGCCAGCAAGAGCTACTCCGAGCGGCTGTTCCGCTACGTTCCGATCGACCGGCTGGACCGCGAGTCGGCTGACATCGCACTGCTCGCCCCGGCCAGGCGGGAGGGAGCCGATTTCGAGTCAGCGGCACTCGACGCGCTGTATGCGGCAGCAGACGGCTACCCGTACTTCGTGCAGGCCTACGGCAAGGTGACCTGGGACGTCGCGACCTGCAGTCCCGTCACGGCGCATGACGTAGCGGTGGCGGGCCCGGTCGCGGCCGGAGAGCTGGCGGTTGGGTTCTTTGGCAGCCGCTACGAACGGGCGACGCCGGCCGAGCGCGAGTACATGCGGGCCATGGCGATGCTTGGTGATGACCCCGTGCAGACCGCACAGGTGGCCGAAGAGCTCGGCCGCAAGCCGTCGAGCGTCTCGCCCGCCAGGGACAACCTCATCAAGAAGGGCTTGATCTACAGCTCCGAGCGCGGTCTGATCGCGTTTACCGTGCCGCATTTCGGCCGGTTCCTGCGCGCCCAGCCCGCCTGATCGCCTGGCCCGAGCGGGCTATCACGCCGTATATCCGCGTCTAACTTTGCCGCTAGAGATCGCTAGAGAACGGCATATCGGTGCGGGCGGCTGCTGACGGGGCGGCGGTCAGGAACCTGGGGACGAAACCGGGAGCCAGCCGGGGCGCTGTCCTGCGGGACCGGTCGCCCGGCCGGGGCGGCGGGGGCGGCCAGGTCACAGGCTCGCCGGTGGCGACGTCGACGAGGGCGACGTGGATCGCTGGCCGGTGCTGCTGCAGGAAGACCGCGAAGATGACGTCGGTGTTCCGTCCCTGGTACTGCGCCGGGAAGACGGCGTAGCGCCAGCACAGCTCGCGCCAGACGTCGGTCGGCGTGTCCGAGGTGATGATCCTGGCGTAGCGGCGCCAGTGCTTGCTGCGCCGCAGCGCTGCCAGCGTCCGCTCGGCGGGCACCGCCCGAAGCTCGCATGGCTCGGAGTAGCCGAGCCTGACCAGGGCTTCGCTGAGCTCGGGCGACAGCGCGCCGAGAACGATCAGCTCGATCAGCATGATGATGAGCAGCGTCGTCGTCTCCGCACCGAGCTTGGGCTGGCTGATGGCGGGAAGCCCCAGGGTGGACAGGGCTGCCGCCGCCAGCAGGGCCGACCTGGCCAGCGTCCGCCCGCTCACTGGCGCCGTGCTGAAGTCGCCGAAGCAGCCGCAGCCCACGTCGGGCCTGGTGGCCCGCAATTCCAGCAGCGCGCAGGTCGCGACCAGGAACATCAAGCCGGCGCCAAGGCGGATGCAGTCGGCGGGCGCGCCATGGCCGATCCGCCCTGCGGTGAGGATCAGGCCGACCCCGAGGCCGCCCTCTATTCCGCAGAAAGTAACAGCAAGCGGCTTCTGCAGTCGCAGCGGGAACAGTGCAGTCGGCCCGAGGCCTTCAGCTATCGACCAGGTCCGCAGCGTCCGCAGCACCTTGGTCGAGCACGCGCCAAGCACCAGCGCTGCAATCAGCGGTATCTGCACCTCGCGAATGGCCGTCAGCACCGTCACTCGCCAATCGTGATGGTGGCGTTGAAACAGCCACTGTCCAGTTCGCCGCCGAGCGCGACAAAGCTCGCCATTGTCAGGTCTGCGACGCGCCCGCGCGGCGAGGTTCCGCACATGACGCAGCGGTCGTTGAAAAGCCTGGCGACCGGGGTGCAGCCGGTTACCGGCAGCGTGCATTCGAGCTTGGCGCACTCATTCCTGACCCGCAGCATGCTGCCGATGGCCAGGTAGGGCATCCGGGCGAAGCTGTGCGAGCGGCCGGCGATCGAGTCCTCGGCGCATCCGGTCTCCGGGTCCAGCGCAGGGTAGCAGATGCCGAGCACGCCGGGCGGCTCGTCACCAGGCTCATGCCAGGTCGCCGCGCCGCTGATGACATCAGGCACGTGACCGCTAAGCAGTGCTGGCTCGGGCAGCCGGTGGGCGGGATAGACCGGCTGCGAGGTCGCCGGAATGGCGCCGTCGAGTTCCTCGCCGCGCCGCAGGCCGATGATGTCCACCAGGTAGCCCGGCTCGAGATTGGGGAATCGGACCTGGATCCGGCCCATCGCTCGCGGCTGGATCGTCACTACCTGGGGAGCGCGGGTGGCGCCCTCGTCGACGACCAGCGTGTCGCCTGACCGCTCGGTGATGATCCCGGTCACCCGGCCGATGTCGGCCCAGATCCGGTCGACGATCCGCGGGCTGGACGGGCGGAGCCGGACGACGGCTCGGTGACCCGGCTGCAGCGCAGCCGGTTCTGACGGGGTGCCGCACCACGCGGTCGCGTCCGGCGTTAGGGTGAACCGCTGCTCGTCGCTCTCATCGCCGAGCACGAGCACCTGCGGGCTGACATCGACGATCGTGCCGGAAACAGCGCGCGGCAACTGGTCGGTGTCGGGCAAGCTCGCCGGCCCGTGGTCGGGATGTATATGGCCTGCGGGCGCCACCGCGAGGGCCAGTCCGGGCTGACCCGCATCTGGCTGCGCGCCAGCGCGCGGCGGGAAGATGGCTGCCTTCAGCAGCCGTCGGCGGGCAACTGCCGCCGCGGTCGCAGGCTCGGGCCCGCCAACCGCGTAATTCGCGGCTAAGGGCGTCCTCGTCCGCAGTGCCGTTCCCGCTCCCGAACAGCGATCGCAGCAGCCGTGAGCCATCTGCCCGGCTGGCATAAGGGCTCATACCTCCTCTGGCTCTATTGCCCGGCATTATGACGATGCGTACCGTCCGCTGGGGCCGTCAAGCGCTTTATGATCTCATAGATCTCGCACTGCAAATTGCTATTCGGGATCGGCGGATTCGCCGGTGCTAATCGGTTACTGCGGACGAGAATCCGAGCCTGTAGTTATCCGCGACGCGAGACGCGCCGTTACACGCGTGACCGACTGTCCGGGCTCGTGCTGGGTACCTTTACTTTGTGAGCGTCGGGGGCGATCACAAACTGACCAGCGTGTGGGCGGGCGCAGCCGGGGCGGCACCGCAACTTGCGGCTGGGCAGGCAGTCGACCGGCAGCCCGCGCAGGAGGGTGGCGACTGCGGTACCACGTCCCGCATGGCTGACGCGCGGGCCGAGGTGACCGTGGTCACTCAGCCTAGCGCTGTGCCGCGAGCGAGGCCCGGCGGACCGCCGTCCATTCCGGTGCCTGACGGGAACGGCCTTCGCGGTGAGGACCTGCAAGCCGATGATCGTGGCTTCCACCACTACGTAGCCACGCGCAGCCGCGCCCTGCTGCGCACGGCCTACCTGCTGACTGGCAACACCGCTGACGCCGAGGACCTGGTGCAGGCCGCGCTGGCCAAGACGTACCTGGCCTGGCACCGGATCGAGGACCCGGGCGCACTGGACGGGTACGTTCGGCGCGCCATCGTCAACACCCACATCTCCTGGTGGCGTCGGCGGCGGGTGGAGGAGTACCCGACCGACGACATCCCCGATCAGGCTGTGGCCGACCATGCGATAGCCAGTGACCTGCAGGAGACCATGCGCCGGGCGGTCGACAGGCTGCCGGAGCGGATGCGGGCTGCTGTCGTGCTGCGCTACTACGAGGACATGACCGAGGCCGAGGTCGCCGAGGTGCTCGGGGTGAGCCTCGGCACCGTCAAGAGCACCGTGTCCAGAGCTGTCGCCAAGCTTCGCAGCGACGCTGACCTGCAGTAGCCGGGCTCGCAGCGGCCCTGCTGACGAGCAGGTGATTTGCCGCTACGGTGGCACTAATCACGTCAGGGCAATACCGGTTTCCCTGCGACGGCAGCCGGGCGGCCCGCCTACCTCGCCTGGGGGTTGTGCCATGCGCAGCACAATGATGGACGTTCCGCTCACTGTCACGGCGATCATGCGTCACGGCACGAAGGCCTACGGCGACAGGGAGGTCGTCACCCTCGTAGCTGACGGCACGAAGCGCCGGCAGAGCTACGCGGCGACCGGGGCGAGGGTCGCACGGCTGGCGAACGCGCTGCGCAGCCTTGGCGTCGACGGCGACCAGCGGGTTGCCACGCTGATGTGGAACAACTCCGAGCATCTCGAGGCATACCTGTCAATACCGTCTATGGGCGCGGTACTGCATACCCTGAACCTGCGCCTGGACCCCCAGGTGATCGGCTACATCGCCAATCACGCCGGCGATGACATCGTGATCGTTGACCCCTCGCTCGTGCCGCTGCTGGCCCAGGTCCTGCCGCATGCTCCCGGCATCCGGCACGTGATCGTGACCGGCGATGCCGACGCGTTCACGGTGCCGGAGGAACTCGCCGCCCAGGACCGGCCGGTGCACTCCTACGAGGCGCTGCTTGCCGAGCAGCCCGAGACATTCGACTGGCCCGAGCCGGACGAGCGGTCCGCCGCGGCCATGTGCTACACCAGCGGCACGACCGGCCACCCGAAGGGGGTCGTGTACAGCCACCGGTCCATGCACCTGCACTCCATGGCGGTCTGCATGGGCGGCGTCTTCGGCCTCTCGGAAAGGGACCGGGTGCTGCCGGTCGTTCCGATGTTCCACGCGAACGCGTGGGGACTGCCTTATGCGGCCATCATGGCCGGAGCCGACCTGATCATGCCGGACCGCTTCCTGCAGCCCGAGCCGCTGGTCAAGCTCATCGAGGCGGAGCGGCCGACGATCGCGGGCGCGGTGCCCACCATCTGGAACGGGCTGCTCCAGCACGTCCGCGCTAACGGCGGCGACCTGTCGTCGCTGCGGCTGGTGCCCTGTGGCGGCTCGGCGGTGCCGCACTCGCTGCAGGAGGCCTACGAGAAGGAACTGGGCGTCCGGATCCTGCAGGCATGGGGGATGACCGAGACCTCCCCGCTGGGCAGTGTGGCGCACCCGCCCGCTTCCGCGACCGACGAGGAGGCGTGGCGGTATCGCGACTCCGCCGGGCGGCTCATGTGCCAGGTGGAGCACCGGCTCGTCGGCGAGGGCGGCGTCATCCTGCCGCTCGACGGCGAGGCAGTGGGCGAGATAGAGGTCCGCGGGCCGTGGATCACCGGCGCGTATTACAAGGACGACGACCCGACGAAGTTCGACGATGGCTGGCTGCGGACTGGCGACGTCGGCACCATCGACCCGCTTGGCTTCGTGAACCTGACCGACCGGGCCAAGGACGTCATCAAGTCCGGCGGCGAGTGGATCTCGTCGATGGAGCTCGAGAACCTGCTGATGGCCCACCCTGACGTCAGCGAGGCCGCCGTGATAGGGGTCGCGGACGAGAGGTGGGGGGAGCGGCCGCTGGCCGCGGTAGTGCCGGCCGAGGGATCGGAGGTGACCGCGGCGGAGCTCCGGTCGTTCCTGGAGGGGCAGATTCCGCGCTGGCAGCTGCCCGAGCGGTGGGCCTTCATCTCCGAGGTTCCCAAGACCAGCGTGGGCAAGTTCGCCAAGACCAAGATGCGCCAGGCCTACGCCGACGGCGAGTACGAGGTGATCGAGACGCACTGACGCGGCCCGGCGGCGAGGGCCGCCGGCCATGCTTTGCCCCGCTGAGGCTGGCCCGATACCCTAGGGGCCGGCCCTGCGGGGCTACCAGGAGGCTTCGCCTAGTCCGGTCTATGGCGCCGCACTGCTAATGCGGTTTGGGTTCGCGCCCATCCGGGGTTCAAATCCCCGAGCCTCCGCAGATCACAGCTCCTCCCAGGATGAGCCGGAGAGGGGCTGCTTCATGACGCTGACCATGAGGATGTGTTTCACCTCGGGATGACCCTGCTAAGAGTCACGATCTCGCGTTGACCAAAGGCGGAAGTTCCCGCAGAATCCGGTACTAACTCAGCCGAGATCAGCGTCCGCGTTGGGAGCACCTGGTGAGCCTGGGCAGCATGAACCTGATCGCGTTGATCGCGACGTCCGGTGCCTGGCTCGCCATCGCTCTAACCCTGGTCTTGGACCTATCGGGCCGGAAGCGGCGCTACTCGGGCTATCGCTGGATCGCGGCAAGCCTCCTGCTGGTGATCAGCTTCATGATCTTCAGCCAGATTGCACACGCCCGCGACTGGCCAGCTCGCGACCTAGAGGTCACTGACGGGTTCGGGTTCCTGATCTTCGCGCCTGCGGTCGCGCTCGGGCTCCGGGGCTACAGGACCTACAAGAAGACCCGCCGACATCTCGTCAGCTATCGCGCCGGCCGAGATTGATCTTTGACCTTCAGCATCGGCGTGCGTGGGTTGCCCGGCGCCTGGTGCCGTTATCCGTGTGGTGGCCGACCACGTCAGCGATGCCTCTGACGTGGCACTATCGGCTGGCCGCCGGGTCGCGCACGCGCGCTGACTGGCGGACAGGGCAAAGTAACGACAAAGCCCGCACATCAGGCATCGCTCGCCGCTACACGTCAGTTACGCGAATCCACTGCGCGGGCCGGATCTGCAGGCGCTGTCCGGTTCGCATGTCTGCCGGCGGGAAGAATCGCACGTCAGGGGCGGACGATTAACGCGGGGGAGACCATGCCGGCCAGTCGCCGATGAATGCTGAGTTCTTCGCGCTGGCGTTCACAGCGGCGCTCAATCCGAAGCTGCTCGCCCTTGACCTCCTGCTGATTGAGAACCGTCGGCCGCGCGCGATGTTCGCGAGCATTCTGGCCGGCGGCATGAGCCTTGCCATCGCCATCGGCCTGATCGACGTGCTGGTCGTCCGCGCGAGCGCCATCAATTCGCAAAAATCGGTCGGTGCAGGAGTCGACCTAGCGATCGGTGTGATCCTGCTGGCCGCTGGCCTGCTGATCCTCGCAGGTGTGCTGCCCATGCATCGCAAGGGCCGCCAGTCGGGTTCCGGGGCGAAGGGGGATGCAGCAGCGAAGAATGAGGCGGACAACTGGGCCCGGCGGGCGCTGCGCGAGCCGCGGCTCGGACTCGCCGTGGCGATCGGTGCGCTGGTCGGCTTGCCCGGCGCTTCCTATCTTGCCGCCCTGCACCACCTGGTCACGGGCAAGTACTCCACCGCCGCCCAGGTGATCGCGGTCTTCGTCTTCGTCATCATCGAGTTCCTGCTGATCATCATTCCCTGGCTGTTCCTGGAGCTGCGGCCCGAGGGAACCGCTGCGTTCCTGCGCCGTTCCCAGGCCTGGCTCACAGGTCATGCCAAGCAGCTCGTGATGTGGATCTGCCTGGTCCTTGGCGGCTACCTTCTGATCAGCGCGCTAGTGCGGCTGCTCTAGCCAGGTTCGCCGGCCGCGCGGACCCGAGATCTGTCGGTGCCCGTAGATAGCATGCGCGGGTGGGAACGCGCTTTCACGGGTGGCCGGAGCAGGCGTACGCGGTGCTGCTTGAGCTGGGCGGCGAGCCGTCGCGCGAGACACGGGAGCGGGTACGGCGTGACCGCGAGCAGCAGGTACGGCAGCCGATGATCGACCTGCTGAACGACCTCGCGGACACCGACACCTGGTATGAGGACTTCTCCGTGTGGCGCTACGGCAGCACCGCGTGGTGGTGGCAGAACCAGTGCGCCGTCGCGCGGGTGGCTCGCAACATCGAGATCGGATTCGGCTTCAGCCTGGACGGCCTGCGCATCAAGGCCGCCTGGTGGTATGCCGACCCCGGGCAGATCGCATTGTTCCGCGCTGCGGTCGCCGCAGCCGACAGCGGGAGCAGGCTCGAGGATCTCGTCTCGTCACTGGCCGCGGACGGGCACGAGATCCTTGGCGACGTCATGAAGCGGGTTCCGCGCGGCTACCCCGCCGACCATCCAAGGGCCGGGCTGCTCAGGCACCGCTCGCTGATCGCCGCGATCGAGCTTGAGTCTGATGCCGTGCATGATGTCGAGCCGGTGTACCGCGCGTGCGAGGGGCTGCGCCCGCTGCTCGGCTGGCTCAGCGAGCATGTAGACGTCGCGCCGCAGACGACGGGGGTCATAGCGGCCCCGCGGTGAGGCGCGATCCTCAATAGGCAAGTCACGAGCTGACCCGAACCCTTACCGCCGCAGGCCTCTCGTAGCATCGGGCCGTGGACGTCAACGCGCTGCGGGCGCAGACCCCTGGATGCGCCGGGCGCATTCACCTGAACAACGCAGGCGCGGCGCTGATGTCGCAGCGGACGCTGGACGCCATGACCGGCCAGTTGTGCCGCGAGGCTGAGATCGGCGGGTACGAGGCCGCTGACGAGGCGCGAAACGCGATCAGCGCGACCTACGAAGGGCTTGCCGAGCTGATCGGCGGCCGCAGCGAGGAGATCGCGCTCTTCGACAACGCCACCCATGCCTGGAACGCGGCGTTCTACTCCATCCCGCTGCGACCCGGTGACCAGATCCTGACCGGCCGGGCCGAATACGGCAGCAACGTGCTGGCGTACTGGCAGGCCGCAAGGCGGGCAGGCGCCGAAGTCGTGGTAGTTCCCAACGATGAGCATGGCGAGCTGGACCTGGCCGCGCTGGAACGCCTGGCCGGCGAGCGGACCCGGCTGATCGGGGTCAGCCACGTGCCGACCAGCGGAGGGCTGGTCCAGCCGGCCGTCGCGATCGGGCAGATCGCCCGTGCCTGCGGCGCCCTGTACCTGCTGGACGCCACCCAGTCGGTCGGCCAGTTCCCGGTCGACGTGGACGAGATCGGCTGCGACCTGCTGACCGGCACCGGCCGCAAGTTCCTGCGCGGCCCGCGCGGTACCGGATTCCTGTGGGTGCGCGAAGCCGTGCTGGATCGGCTTGACCCGTTCGTCGCCGAGATCGGCTCGGCGGCCTGGGACGGTCAGCGCAGCTTCACCTGGCAGCCCGGCGCGCGGCGGTTCGCTACCTGGGAGCACAGCTACGTCAACGTCCTGGGGCTCGGCGCAGCGGTGCGGCAGGCCCTCGACCTCGGACTGGACGCCATAGGGCGGCGCGCCGCCGGGCTGGGCGCCAGGCTCCGCGATCAGCTCGCAGGGCTGCCCGGCGTCACCACCTACGACCTCGGCCGCGTCCGCTGCGCCATCGTCACCGCCAAGATCAGCGGGGTGACCGCGGAGCAGGCAGCCGAGGCACTAACCAGCGCCGGGATCAACGTCTCCACCACGGAGCCCAGGTACAACCCGCTCGACACCGAGGATCGCGGCGTGCATCCGCTGATCCGGTTCTCTCCGCACTACTACAACACCGAGGAAGAGATAGACCGCACGACCGAGATGGTGGCCGACCTGGCCCGCTGACGGACCTCACGGTGGCGGCGTCCGCGTCATGATCCCGCCGCGGTCAGCAGTACAAGCGCGCGACCAGCCGCGGCGCGGACGCGGGGAACCGGGTCGTCGCGCAGCTCAGCTACCGCCTCGAGCCCGGCGCCGATCCGGTACCTCGCGATGACCTTGGCGGCCATCTCGCGCACCCGCCAGTGCTCGTCGGCCAGCGCCTCGATCACCGCGTCCTCGGCGTCGTCCGTGTACGCGTGCAGCAGGCCCCTGGCACCCCAGACCCGCAGCCAGTACCGGTAGGCCGGCTTGGGCCCGCTGTCGAGCACGGACTGGGCAGCAGGTCCGGCCAGCGCGATCATGAGGTCGTCGTCCGCGTCCTGCCCGCGCAGCAGCGCCACGCACCCGGAGACGAGCTGGTCCTGGCCGCGACGGGCGCACTCCAGCTCGATGCTCTGCCTCGGCGTCAGCTCCCAGTGTGACCATCCAGGCACGACTCCACGGTCGCACATCCGGGTGCGCCACGCCTGACTAGGGATTAGGGGCGGGCGTGATCTGCCAGTGCGTGTCGTCCCAGATCTCGGTGAGCGTGCTGCCGTCGGCGCCGACCGCGACGCACGCGGCGGGTCCGGTGCACGATAGGCCCGTCGGCTGAAGGTACGGCTGGGACTGCGGCGGTCCTGGCATCGTGTGCAGCGTCCACGCGGTGCCGTTCCATGACTCGGCGATGGCAGCGCTGCCCCCGTCGTAGGTGCCCGTCGCCATGCAGGTGCTGTCCGTACTGCACGACACAGCGGTCAGCCGGGTATAGCCGTACGCGCTCACGTCGGGCACGCGCTGGACCGCCCAGGTCGACCCGTCCCACCGCTCGGCCAGTGCGAACTGCTCTGACGCGCTGCTGCCGACCGCGGTGCATGCGCGCGGTGAGGTACACGAGACGGCACTGAGCTGGTTCCAGTGGGCCACGTTCACCGAGCGAATCACCGTCCAGGTCGACCCGTTCCACCGCTCGGCGAGTGTCTTGTCCCTGGAGGTTGGGCTG
This sequence comes from Streptosporangiaceae bacterium, assembly GCA_035621915.1. Lineage (GTDB taxonomy): Bacteria > Actinomycetota > Actinomycetes > Streptosporangiales > Streptosporangiaceae > JAJYUU01. The sequence continues at coordinate 12,335 of DASPWG010000064.1, read as the reverse complement.
GGCATGGCGCCCACGCCGTAGGTGTAATCGCCGACTGCCAGGCAGAAGCTCGGCCCGGAACATGCGACCGCGGCCAGCGTGATGCTCTGCGCCGGATGCGGCGGCCCGGGCATAGGCCCCAGGCTCCAGCTGGTGCCATCCCAGTATCCGTACTCGGGCTGACCGCCGCTGGTGACGCCGACGGCCATGCACGAGTCCGGCGCGGCGCAGGAGACGCTGCTGAACGGACTGGACGCGAGCTCGACTTTCCAGCTGGTGCCGTTCCAGCCGAGGACCAGGGATCCGACGGCGGTGCAGCTACTGGCGCTTGGGCACGACACGCTGTCGAGGGTGCCATCCAGGCCGGCCGTGGGCGAGCGCTCGACCCGCCAGGCTGACCCGTCCCAGCGCTCGATGAGAGTCAGCTGCGGGCCGCTGGTCGTCAGGTAGTAGTTGCCCACCGCGGTGCAGTTGGCGGGAGCGGCGCAGGACACGCCGTTCAGGAAGTCGACGTGCTTCGCGTAGACCGTGGCCGCCGGCGAGCCGGCCGGGTGTGCGCTGGCAGCACGCTGGCTGACGGCGCCGCCGCCGGTAGCAGGCCTGGTACTTGCCGGCTGCGCTGACGAGCCGCATGCCGTCACGACCGCGACGCAGGCTAGCGCTATACACACAAGCCCTATCCGCCTGACTGCCGCCGTCCGCATCGATTCACGCATGGTCGTTCCCTGCTAATCCCGTGCTGCTAATCGGTGAGACGCAGCGCGGACCGGGACGTTGCGGCGTGGCGGGTATTTCTTGCGCCGCTTACCTGGACCGCAGGTAGCTCAGGTACGACTCGCCGCGCGGCGACAGCCGGTAGCCGACATCGAGACTCAGGGTCAGGCCGAGTTCCTTCAGCCGCCTGACGTGCAGCTTGAAGTCCTGCCGCTGCCAGCCCATGGCCTCGGCCAGGACCGTGGACACGATGCCGGGCCGATCAGCGATGAGCGCGAGCACGGCACCAGTCCAGGGCCCGCGGCTGCTTGCCCTGTCCATCCGGGCCAGCCTGGCCGTGATCGCGGCGACGTCGGCCGCGCTAAGGCTGGCGGTGCGGGCCAGCTCGTCCCTGGGGTCCGGCCCGTCGACTCGCCGCAGGCGGACGCGATACACCGGCAGGGCCGGGTCACCGCGCAGGTCCGCCAGCAATTCGCCGACGCTCGCGTACCCGGCCTCGCGTGCCTGCGCGGCATCCACCGACGACGGCTCGATTACGTCCACGGACTCGACCTCGACCATGTCGATCCCGGTGCGGTAGCGGCGGCCGGCCACGACCTGGCTGCGCTTCCAGCGCCGGAAGGCCAGGACGATCGCCCCGGAGTGGATCCCAACCTTCAGCCGCTGCTCAAACTGCACGCCCCTGACAGTACCGCCGTGCGGCAGCGCAACCGGCGACGGCGCGGCTGCGTCCAATCGGCATGCTTGCAAGGGAACGGCGCGGCGCCAGCGGCAGCTTTCAGCGCAACCGGCGGCCGGCTCGAATAAGAAACGCACTCTCCGTGCCGAGGCTGGCCGCCATGCTAGCGGCTACCGTAGCCGCGGCCGGCTGCTCCGCCCCGGCTGTCACTGCTCCGGCGCACCTGGTGAGCAGTCACTCCCCGGCGGGGCGATCGTGCTCAGCTCGGGCCGGGTGGGCCGCGGTCACCCTTACCGACACCTTGCCGCAGCCTGCGGTGACCGCGAAGCCTGGCGCGCGCATCGTCGTGACCGTGCCGCGCTGGGGCTGGGGCACGGCCACGGACGTTAACGTGGCCCGCGCCGGGATCCTGCGGGAAGAATGCACGGTCCTGTTGCATGGCGGCGGCAGGCGCACGGTGTTCCTGGCAGTCAGGCCCGGCAGCACGTGGGTCGGCGCCACGGTGCAGCCCGCCAGCGACCTGGCGATGCCCAGCTGGGGCGGCACCGTGACCGTGCGCAGCAGCGGGAGCTAGTCACTTCGAAGGCTGCCTGAGGCGCCCGGCAAGACTGCGGCAATACTCCGGCAAGACCCGTCCTTAGCGTGGGCGGCAGTTCGCGGTGGGCGTACCGCCGCCGCCGCCCGAACGCTGAGGTGACAGATGTGTGATCAGCCGGTCGCACGGCCCGCCGGCTTGGCCCGCGCATGACAGCCAGCCTGACGCGACAGGGACGCGCGTCTGCTCAGGACGAGCTGCAAGGGACTCGGACCGCTGCATTGCCCGCCATCTTCTGGCGGCTTGCCGGGTCGATGGCGCTCAGCCGCATCGGCCTGCTCGTGATCCCGTTCCTCGCCTACTACCTGGCGCGTGCCCGTAACCTCGACGCGGGCGCTGTCGCCGAGGTGATGGCGTTGTTCGGGGCAGGCTGGATCGCCGGTCCGCCGCTCAGCGGGTTCATGGCCGACGCTGTCGGCCGGCGCGGCGTCATCGTTGGCGCCAACCTGGCTGCCGCCGGCAGCTACCTGGCGCTTGGCGCCGCCCGCAGCGTTCCCGCGATGGCAGCCGCGGCGTTCGGCGTGGGCGTCAGCTTCGACGCCTGGCGGCCGGCCGCCATGGCCATACTCACCGAGAACAGCCACGGCGAGGAGCAGCGCCAGCGACTCCAGTCGGCCCTGTACTGGGCCATGAACGTGCCGGAGGTCGGCGCCGTCCTGATAGCGGGGCTGCTGGCGATCACGGTCGGCTGGCAGTGGCTGTTCATCGGCAACGCCATCGCGTGCACATTCTTCGCGCTGGCCACGCTGGCCCTGGTCCCGGCCACCCCCCGCCGGGTGGCTGCCCGCAGGGCGGGTACCGGCGCCGCGCTACGGGATCCGCTGCTGATGGCCTACATCCTGCTCACTTTGCTGTGCATGTCGGTCTACCAGCAGAGCATGTACGCCCTGCCGCTGCGCTTCGCCGGCGCGGGAGTGCCGCCGTTCCGGTTCGCGCTCATCGCCGCGTTCAACCCGTTCATCGTCACGCTGACAGCCCCGCTGATAAGGCGCTGGCTCCGCGGGGTTCCCGCGGCCCTCGCCTCCGGCGCCGGCATGGCCATGATCGGTACCGGCATCGCGATCACCGGGATGGGCCACAGCTTCACCTGGTTCTTGTCCTGTAGCGTCATCTGGATCGTCGGCGAGATCGTCTTCTTCGGCCCCGCCGCCGCGCTGGTAGGCGGGATTGCGCCTGCAGGCCTGGAGGCCAGCTACACCGGCCTGTGGATGTCGACGCTCGGCCTGTCCGCGGTAATGGCCGCAAGCCTTGGCCTGGCCGTTATCCGGCTTGGCGGCCTGGGCCTGCTGTGGCCTGCCTGCGCGGCCGGCGGCCTGCTTGCCGGGGCCGGCGCCGCCCTGCTAGCCGGGCCGGTAGCTGCGCGCACCCGTGCCCTGGAGGCGGGCATGGCCAGCCCATGGGCGTCCCCCGGCACCGGGCCGGCGGCCAGGCCGCCTCATCTGCGCAGGTCGCGGCGAGCCGCCCGCGGCGCATACCTCAGTCCCAGTCCGCGGCCCGTTCCCCATCTTGTCGGCTTAGGTCTGCAGCCGGCCCTGATTTATACCGGGCGTGCAGCAGGACCGAGGCCTATGGCGAACGAGTACACCGCCCGAAGGGCGCGCCGTGTCCGCGGTGTCCGCCGCCTCGCCTGCCTCAGCCCCTGCCCGCAGTACGTTCCGCGGCTTGTCGGCCTCGGGCTGCAGCCGTCCCTCATATACACCGAACGGGCAGCAGAGAGGAGGTTCGGGATGAACGAGTCCAGCGTCCGCAGCGTACGTAGTGTGCGCAGCGTTCGCAGCGTACGTAGTGTGCGCAGCGTCCGCAGTGTCCGCAGTGTGCGGTAGTACAGCAACCGGCCGTAACCCGATGAGCCCGGCAGGCCCTCCTCGCGGCGGGCGGGCCGGGCTCCCTTTTGTGCCAGGCGTGCTGCTCAGGCCGGATGGGCGGCCCGGCTGGCGTGCCGGACCGCTCTGCGCCTTTGCAGGGCGCGGCGGATGCGCGCGGTGAGAAACGCCAGGAGCAGTACTCCGAGCGCCAGCAAGGCGCAGGCGAAGACCGCCGCCTGAACAGGATGATGCACGGCGTAGACCACCAGCGCGGCGACGCCGAGATCCTCCAGCAGGCTTGCGATGACGTTGCTGACCGGCTCAGGGCTGGCGTTGATTCCGATCCCTATGCCGGTCTTGACCAGATGGCTGGTCAGTGCGCTGCCGCCGCCGAGTGCCGCGGCGGCGAAGACGGCCCCGTGCGAGACATGCGCGTGGTGCGCCATGACCACGCCGATGGCGCCGCCGACGACCGGCCGTATCGCGGTGTGGATGAGGTCCCAGGCCGAGTCGACGATCGGGATCTTGCCGGCGATGAACTGGCCCGCGTACAGGATCGCGGCGGCGACTAAGACCTCCGGGCGCTCCAGGACAGCCGGGATCGACGCGACATGGCCGTACCTGCCGAGCAGGCCCAGTATGAGCACTGCCGCGTAGCAGTTGACCCCGCTCGCCACGCCGCTGGAGAAGATGAGGGGAACGGGAAGCACGTCGCCGGCTCACCTCCGCTGCGCCCGGCACATTCCAGGCAACTCGGCAAGGAAGTGCCCGGCCGGGCGGCGTCCATGCGGCCGAACACGGCCGGCCTTACGACAGGCGGATGAGGTGTGAGTCCTGCTGCGCGGCGCGCGGGCGCAGGGCCATAGCGAGCGCTATGTACCACCCGACGATGGTCCAGCCCAGCAAGGCGTTGGTCACCACGACGTTGACGATCGCCGGGGATTGGCGGACGTAGCCGATGATGCTGGGCAGCCAGTACAGGCCTAGGACGACGAGGACGAGGACCACGGTCGCGAGTAAGGCGATCACGTTCATGCCGATCGTGTCCGATCTTCATTTGCTAAATACCGAGCGATGACACAGTAACGGCTCATAAGTGGCCATGGCGCCACTCATCGCAATCCCCTTAACAAGGCGCGCGACATTGCACTGATTGTCTTGTTTCCCTGGACGGCGGTCAGCCGGCTGCGGGCGGCACGACGACCACCATGATCATCTCGACTGGCTCTGAGCCCTCGTTGACGTAGCGGTGCGTCGTGCCGCCGGAGAACCGGGCGCACATCTGCGGCCCGACCTGATAGCTCCGGCCAGCGACCGTCAGCGTCACGGTCCCGGCCCGGACCCAGATCATCTCCCTGGTCGCGGCCGCGTGCGCGTCGCCGCCGACGTTGTCACCCGGTTCCAGCCTGAACGTCCACAGTTCGGCCGCCCACGGCGCGTCGGTGGCCCCCACGATGACGCCGGTGCCGCCGTCCTTGCCCTGCCACAGGGTGCGGAACGCCGTCGCGTCGGTGATCACCACTCCCGGCTCGCCGGCGTTCTCCACCAGTCGCGTGACCGGGACGCCGAACGCGTCACCGATCCTCGCCAGCGTGGCGAGATTGGGGTTCGACCTGCCCTGCTCGATCGCGACCAGCACCCCCTTGCTGACGCCCGACCGCCCGGCCAGGTGATCAAGGGACCAGCCCCGCTCAACGCGCAGTGCCTGCACGGCGCGCGCCACGGCCGCCGTGATGTCGAGGTGGCCGGCCGGTTCCCTGCCCGTCATATCCCGCCTCGCCATCGGTCGGTATGATGAACAAAATAGTACAGTAAACCGACCGAGACCGGGGTCCCGTGGTCACCATCTTCGCCCTGGGCGCCGCCCTGCTGTACGGCTCCGCCGACTTCCTGGGCGGCGTCGCCACCCGACTTTCGCGGGTGGCGTCGGTGCTCCCGCTGTCGGCCGGAGCCGGGGTAGTCGTCGTGCTCGGCGCCGCCCTGCTGTCTGGCGAGCCCTTCCGCTCCGCCGGGCTCGGCTGGGGCCTCGCGGGCGGTGCCATGGGCGGCATCGGCCTGATCATCTTTTACGCAGGGCTCGCCGCCGGCCCGATGAGCGTAGTGGCGCCCGTCTCGGCGCTCGCGGCCACCGTCCTGCCGGTCGGGGTCGCGCTGGGCGAGGGCGAGCGCGCCAGCCCGATCGTGGACATCGGCGCCCTGCTCTGCCTGACCGCGATCGTGCTCGTGAGCTCCGCCGAGAGCAGGGAGTTCTCCGCCCGCCGCGGGCGCGCCGGACTGCGTGACCGCCTGGCCGCCAGCGGGTTTCATGGCCGCGCGGTGGCGTACGGGCTTGCGGCCGGAACCCTGTTCGGCCTGTTCTTCACTTTCATGCGGGTCGCCGCTCAGGGCGGAACGCTCTGGCCCGCAACCGCAGCCCGGGTAGCCGGACTGGCGGTGATCCTGCTTGCGGCCGCGGTCACCCGGAGCAGGCCGGTCTTTGGCCGGGCTGGCGCCCGGCTGCTGCTGGCGACGGCCGGATCCGGGGTCCTCGACGCCAGCGCGAACGTCTGCTACATCCTGGCGACCAGGTCGGGGCTGTTCGGCCTGGCAGTGGTCCTGACATCGCTGTACCCGGGCATCACGGTGCTGCTGGCCAGACTCGGCCTCGGGGAGCGGCTTCGCCCGGCGCAGAAGGCAGGGCTGCTGCTGGCTGGCCTCGGAGTGGTGCTGGTCACCGCGTAGCGCCAGCGGCGACAGCGGCATCTGGGAAGGAAACGGGGCCGGACAAGCTCGTGCGGCCGGACGCCATCGCCATGCCATCCAGCCGCACGAACCCCGGGGAAGGGGATCCAGCGCCGACGTCACGTTCCGTCCGGAGTTTCCTCCTCAGCCTCCGCGCTGGACGGAAAGAGCATCCCACATACCAGCAGATAAAGCTGCTCGGGATAGGGAATATATTCAACATTCCGCAATGCCTGATCCTGCCCGGCCGATTCGACGATGAACTCGCCGTAGCCAAGCAGCCGGCCGGCAAAGGTCCGCCGGAAGCTCATGTCGGTTACCCTCGGGAGCGGCATCATCGCCACTCTCCTGGTGAGAAACCCCGTTGTGAGCATCAGTCGCTCAGTGGTCACCACGAAATAGTCGACCGACCAGTTTGCTACCTTCCAGATCAGTCGCAGCAACAGCAGGCCCCACGCGGCCCAGATGATCGCGTTCAGTACTCCCCCGTGGACGACCATCGCCGTCAGCAGGCTAGCTACGAGCAAGCCGCCCAGGGCTTGCGAGCTTGGCGCAATCAAAACCGCAGGGTGTTGGCGGACAGTCGCGACCTGAACTTCGCGCGGCAGCAGATATTTGTTGATTGCGACCGGTGCTCTTGTGCCGGAAGCGGCCTGGGGTCGCATCGTCTACAGCTTGTTAACGAACCTGGACATAGAGTTGCCCGCGTCCTGCAAGCCGTGCATCGCGTTCTTGAGGAACCCCGCAGCTCCGTTCGGGTCAGTGGCGAGGTAGTACACGATGAATATGACGATCGCCCATGTGATGACCTTCTTCAGCACGTGATCACCTCCTAGATGCGCTCGTAGCACGCCGTTACTGACAGCGAGCACACGGTTCGCTTCTGCTGATGGGCTCAGCATAGCTCAGTGCATTTTGCCGACCAATGACCAAGTTAACCCAAGCAACCATACGGGATAGGCCATGCGCTGGCGCGCCGGCGCGCGGCGCGCCGCTAGCGCGAGCTTGCCCCGTGTAGGGTGCGTACCCGCTCTGCGGCCAGATCCATGCGCGAAGCCCCAGAGTCTGACACCATTTCCCTTCTGGACCCAGGGCTGCGGGGTGTCGATGACCGATATGAGCGCCAGCGACTTCGCTGTCGTTGTTTACCGGGAAGATGACGTGTGGGAGGTCGATGTCCTGCCCGCAGCGCTGACCGAGAACCTGGACGGGCTGATCCAGGCCCTGCGGCAGCAGCCGAGCATCGTGGGCCCGATCGGTCTCGCCGCGGTCGGAGATGACTTCTTTGTCGCGCTTCGGGTCCATGGCAGGGATGTTTCGGTCTTCCTCTCCGACGTGACGGCGTCGGTGGACTGGCCGCTGGCCAGGCAAGTGCTGGACCACCTGGATATTCCCGTTCCTGAGGAAGAGGACCTCGACCAGGTGCTACCGGTCGGAGACATGTCGATCTTCGCCGACCTGGGGCTCGATGAGATGGACCTAGGGGCCCTATCGGGAAACCTCGACCTCTTCCCAGATGAGGTGCTGGCCAGCATCGCCAGGCGGCTGGGCTTCGGGCCCGCGCTGGAGCGGGCGCTCGATACAGCGCTGGGCGGATAGGGCCCGCCGGCTCCGGTGACCGGCTACCTGGCCAGCTTCGAGCCGGCGATGCGGGAGGCCCTGGCCGAGGCCAGGGCGGCCGAGCCGGACGTTCCGGTCGGCGCCGTCGTACTAGCGACGTCGGGCGCCGTGATCGGCCGTGGCCGCAACCGCAGGGAAGCGCTGGATGACCCCACTGCCCACGCCGAGATCGAGGCCATCCGAGCCGCGGGCGGCGTGGTCGGCAACTGGCGTCTGGCGGAGTGCACGCTCGTGGTCACGCTGGAGCCGTGCACGATGTGCGCCGGGGCCCTGCTGGCAGGCCGGATCGCGCGGCTGGTCTACGGCGCGCGCGATCCCCGCGCCGGTGCGGCAGGGTCGGTCTGGGACGTGCTGCACGATCCGCGGCTCGGGCCGCCCGTCGAGGTGCTTGGCGGCATCCTGGAAGAAGAGAGCGCGGCCCTGCTGCGTGAGTTCTTCTCCCGTCGGCGCTAGACGGCGCGGCCGCGGCCTCAGGTAGGCTCTGCTGCGGTGGAGTCGCCTAGTGGCCGAGGGCGCACGCCTCGAAAGCGTGTGATGGGGCAACTCATCCGTGGGTTCAAATCCCACCTCCACCGCCATTGCGATGTCTCGGGACACCGTTCACAGGTGTCCCGAGACATCGTTCTCTTTTCTGGGCTGTGGCTGGTAGTCCTTTGCCGGGTTGAGGGTGAGGGCGCGGTTGGGTGCCAATCACTGGCCCGGCGGGCTTATTTCGCCGGGGCTGACAGGTGCCGGGTGACGGCCCATGCGGCTACCTCGGCCCGGCTGCGGACATCCAGCTTGGTCATCACGTGGTGCATGTGTACCTCGGCGGTCTTTTCTGAGATGCCGAGCGCTCTGCCGATCTGCCGGTTGGTCCGGCCCGAGGCAACCAGCGCGGCCACCTGCCGCTCCCGCGGGGTGAGCACGTCCTGGGCGCGGTCCGGATCAGCGGGTGCGGTGCCCAGGGCGACCGCCATCGCGAGTTCCACGGCGTGCCCGGCGGCCATGGTCCGGCCGGAGTGCATGAGCTGTTCAGTGGCCTCGGCGCCCAACGCAGTAGCGAGGGCCCGCTCCACCGCTGAGGTCCTCACCTGCTCGGAATCGGGCGCCGCGGCGGCCATCCGCATCCGCAACACCAAGGCCGCGCCGATCAGCCGCGCAGCGGTCTCAAAGTGCGCCTGTTCGCAGGCGACGTGCGCCAGCGCTTCTAGGCACTGGGGCACGCCCCGTGGGTCGTTGACTTCGGCGTAGGTCTGCAGGGCCTCTGCCAGCAGCGGACGCGCCTCATCCAACCGGCCCTGCGCGCTCAGCGTGGTGCCGAGCCCCCACGCCGACGATGCCGCCGCCCACGCATAGTCCAGTTCCCTGAAGTCCCGCAGGCTCGCCCGGAGCAGTTCCGCGGCGGCGGCCAGGTCGCCGCGGTCGCGGGCGAGCAGCCCGAGGTCATGCCGCGCCCAGGCCACGCCGCGCGTACCGCCCACCGCGCGGAAACCTGCCTCCGCCTGCCGATGCCAGTCTGCGGACGCGTCCCACTCGCCTCCGGCGCGGGCAACGTGCCCGAGAAAGGCGCACGCGATGGCCGCGCGGCGCTTGTCGCCCCGTGCCTCGTTGCGGTTGAGCGCTTGGAGCAGCAGGTGCCGGGCACGACTGGCATCCCCCGTCGCCCAGGCAAGGGCCCCACCTATAACTATCAGGCCTGCCGCACCAGCTGCGAAGGCATCATGGTTCATGGCTGCCGGGTCATGCTGGCCCGCGGCGAGGCGAAGCACCTCGCCCACCAGCGTCTGGCCCTGGCCAGGGTCTCCCCTGGAGTAGTGGTACCAGCCGAGCGCAGCGGCCAGCGCAAACGCCCATGTCTCCTGCCTAGTGCTCAGACAGTAGTCCAGCGCGACCGGCAGGTCCGCGCGGTGGCGGCCGAGCCGGAGAATCCAGACTTGCTCCTCCGGCAGACCGATGGAGGCCTCGAACTGCACCGCCAGCCCCGCGTAGTGGCCCGCGTGCCTGGCACGTGTCTCCTCAGCTTCGTTGTGGGACGCCAACTGCTCGGCCGCGTACTGACGCAAGCTCTCCAGCATGGCGAACTCTGCGGTCTCCTCGTCCCCAGGCAGTCGCCGGATCAGGCTCTTGTCCAGCAGAGACTCGACAACCGCGAGCACGTCGTCGCCGTTCACGGCGCACACGCCGGTCGCATCCGCAAGAGTCCAGCCGCCCGCAAACACCGACAGCCTGCGAAACACTGCCTGCTCACCGGAGTCAAGTAGGTCATAGCTCCAGGCGATGGCGTTGCGCAGCGCACGCTGCCGGGCCGGCACATCGCGCATGCTCCCAGCCAGCAGGTCCATCCTCCTGCCGAGCCGGAATAGCAGCTCACCGGGCGTCAGGACCTTCAGCCGCGCCGCGGCCAGCTCGATCGCTAGCGGCAGGCCCTCCAGCCGCATGCACGCGCTGACCAGCAAAAGCGCGTTAGCCGGTGTGAGAGCAAAGCCAGGGTTGATCCGGCGTGCGCGATCCACAAGCAGTGCGACCGAGGGGTTCGCCGCCAGAGCACTGAGGTCGGCCACGTCCGACGGCGCGGGCACGGCGAGCGGCGGGACAGGAAACTCATGCTCGGCGGACAGCCGAAGCCGCTCCCGGCTGGTAGCGAGCACCCGCAGCCGCGGACAAGCGGCGAGCACCTGGCCGACGGCGGGGCCGACGGTGAGCAGATGCTCGCAATTGTCCAGGACCACGAGCCGCTCCTCGTCGCCCAGCGCGGCAGCGAGCTGGCCGATCAGGTCCGTGCCGCCCTGCGACTCCACGCCCGCCGCCTGAGCCAGCTCCGCCATCACCAGCGTCGGCGCCGTAATCGGAGCCAGGTCCGCGAAAACCACGCCGCATCCGCTGCGCTCGGCATAGGCCGCCGCGCACGCGACCGCGAGCCGCGTTTTGCCGATTCCCGGCGGACCAGTGAGCGTCACCAGCCGAGTCTGGGCACTAGCCAGCATCGCGGACACAGCCGCCAGCTCGCCATCCCGGCCGATGAAGAGATCAGCAGGCGTCGGCAGGCTGCTGTGCGGTGCCCGCCTCACGTCTTGCATCCGGATGCCCTGCCCGTGTTCCCTATTCGTGCAGCCAGGAGGCCATACCCGAGCATACGAAGGCGCACCGTGCCAGCGCCATCGCTCGCCCGGCAAGGATTGGGGCGCCCAGCCCTGATGACTATGTAGGGGGATTCCCGGATACCGAGAGTCCGGCTAGCGCCCCTACAACAGATCCATGACGACGGCAGCGCCTGAGCACGACGCCGGCATCGGGGCGGCGCGGTTCGCCCGTGCCGGGTTGTTCCTGAAGGGCCTCGCCGCTCAGGACTTCGTCCGGCTCGGTGAAGCGCTCACCGCCGATGCAAGGCTCCGCGCGCTGTTGCCCGCGGGTCTTCGAGAGTGGTCCGGTGCCGAGGCAATCGCGGCCCGGTTCGCGGGCTGGTTCGGCGACACCGAGGATCTCGAGGTTGTCGAGGCCGCCGCAGACGACGTTGGTGGCCGCTTGCATATGCACTGGCGGCTCCGACTGCGAGCGGAGCGGCTCGGCGCCGGCTCGTTCACCATCGAGCAGCAGGCCTACGCCGACACCGGCGAGGGCGGCCGGATCGCCCGTCTCGACCTGCTCTGCACCGGCTACCTGCCCGCGGGCGGCGATGATGACTGACACGCTTGCCACCTGGGGCGGCTGGGAGCCGGCGATCCGCGACGACCCGTTCGCTCACTTCGCGCGGGTCCGGTCCCAGTGCCCGGTGCAGCGGGTGCGGCTCGCCGACGGGCACCTCGCCTGGGTCGTGCTCGGCTACGACGCGGCCCGGCAAGCGCTCAACGATCCCCGCATCTCCAAGGACATGCTCGCAGCCCTGCAGGACAACGGTGACGTGGTGGCCGAGGGCCTGCCCGGACCGGAGTTCTCCCGGCACATGCTCAACGTCGACCCGCCTGACCACACCCGGTTGCGGCGGCTGGTGTCCCGGGCCTTCACGCCACCCAGGATCGCCGCGCTGGAGCCAGCCATTCGGGCGATCGCCGCCGACCTCCTGGATGCGCTGGACGCCGCAGGCCCCGGCGCTACCGTCGACCTCGTCGAGGGATACGCCTTCCCACTGCCGTTCCGGGTGATCGGCGAACTGCTGGGCATCCCCGCGGCTGACCGCTCGCGCCTGCACGTCTGGTTCCAGGTGCTGCTGAGCGGGTGGGCCGGTGACCCGCCGCCTGAGGCC
>DASPWG010000063.1:0-24318 GCA_035621915.1 Streptosporangiaceae bacterium | reverse complement strand
TCGGGGTTGGGCTGGAACAGGCCAGGCTGCTGCGCCGTGAGGTAGGAGGCCTCGTTGGTCACCGCGCTCGGGTTGGAGCTGGAGATCGAGGCCTGGATGAGCGTGTTGGCCTTGGGGTCGTTGTAGCTCCCCAGGTTGCTGGACCCGGCGCCGTTGAAGACGCCGAAGGTGGTGGGGTAGGTGGAGTCGGTGAATCCACCGAAGTCCTCCATGGCCCACTTGTCGACGGTCTTCGGGGACGACGGGTTGTTGTAGTTGGCGATCATGTAGTTGAAGGTCGATGAGCTGAGCACGATGTGCACGCCGGCCTTGGACGCGTCCGAGGCCAGGTCCTCGACCATCTGCTGGATGATCGTCGGGTTGCTGCCGTAGACCAGCGGGAAGGACAGCTTGGTGCCGGCCGGGATGCCCGCCCCGCAGTCGGAGGCGCCGGTGCCTGCGGTGGCGCAGACGTCGGTGCCGCCGGGGGTGACCGTCCAGCCGTGGCTCTTCAGGATGCTGATCGCCGTGGAGACGCTGAACGGGTACGGGTTGGTCTTGGCGTTAGCCGGGGTGAACGGGCTCGCCGGCAGGGACGGCACCGGGCCGTAGGCCTGGCCGCCAGCACCGAAGAAGAAGCCCTTGATGTAGCCCTGCTCGTCCTCCAGGTGAGCCAGCACCTGCCGGATGTACAGCTGGCCGATGATGTTGTTGAAATCGCCGGTGGTGTCGGCGAAGTTGTACGCCACGTAGGTCCAGCCGAAGTCCGGGAAGCCGTAGATGTTGTACCCGAGCGCCTTGACGGTGCCGGCTTCCTTGAGGTTGGTCAGCGGCAGGTAGCCCACGTCCACCGACTTGGCCTTGACCGCGTTGACCTCGGCGTCGTCAGAGGTGAACGGCACCAGCGAGACCGTCGGCGGGGCCTTGGACTCCGGGCCGCCGTAGGTGGTGTTCGGCACCATCGTGAACGCGCCGGTGGTGCTGTTGAACGAGGTCAGCCGGTAGGGGCCGTCCACGACCTGCCACAGCGGGTTGGTCGCGTAGGTGGACAGCTGCCCGGACTGCGCGGCCAGGTAGTTGTAGATCTTGATGGCGTTGGCCGGGACGGTGAAGTCCAGGGTCGGGCCGGTGGCCGAGTCCTTGGCCCACGCGGCGGCCGGCATCGGCTGGATCGATCCGAGCTGGTTCTCGGTGAACCAGGTCGGGTTGACCGCGGTCTTGAGGTTGAACACCACCGTCGAGGCGTTCGGCGCCGTCACGCTGGCCACCTGGTCAGGGATGCCCAGACCCGGGGTGTAGCCGGCCCAGTTGGCCGGGCTGACCGCGATCGCGGCCTTCATCTCGTCGTACCAGAACAGCACGTCCTGCGAGGTCAGCGGCTGGCCGTTGGACCACTTGTAGTTGCTCTTCAGGGTGACGGTCGCGGTCTTGTCGCCGTTGCTCCAGGTTGGCAGGTTGGCCAGGCTCATCGCCGGGGTCTGCTTGGGCTCGACGCCGTTCACGAACCAGTAGAGCGGCCGGTACATCTGGTAGTCGAACGAGAGCACGGTGTAGACCGAGTTGTCGGCACCGGTGACGATCGGCAGGATCCAGTTGGCCGAGGTGTTCGGCGGCGCCGCAATCGTCACAGTTCCGCCGTGCTCGGTCCCAGTCGCCTGAGCCGGCACATTGCCGAACGAGCCGTTGGGGGTAATGCTCACGCTGCTGCTGCTGCTACTACCGCAGGCAGCCAGCGCCGTGGCGCCTACGGCGGCGAGCACCGCCACCTTGGCGCCCGTACGGGCAAATCTCATCATCCGGGGCCTCCTGTGTGCGAGGAAGCGTCCGGCAGCCCCTATGGCCGCCGGGCCCCTGCGCTAACTACGCCCGCCGCACCTGGCGTGACCCGTAGGCAGAAAACACGGCGGACGACGGCAGCTTAGATACGATTCCATTGCGATCCCAGGGCATCCTTGTCACGATTCGTTATCAAGATGGTTCCGGCTGGGCTCATCCCCAGTCCAGGAACGGCCGGCCAGCAGTGCCAGAACGGCAGGTCAGCGCAGCGGAACGGCAGGCCAGCACGGCCGGAACGGCAGGGCAGGGGGCTCAGGCTCACCGGCAGGCTTAGAGTCGGTGCGTGACCCTGGTCCTAGTGGTGCGACATGGCCTGACCGCGTCTACGGGCAAGGCGCTTACCGGCTGGACGCCCGGCATCTCGCTCGACGATCGCGGTCGCGGGCAGGCCGCCGCGCTCGGTTCCCGGCTCGCCCAGGTGCCAATCGATGCCATCATCACCAGTCCGCTGGAGCGTTGCCGGGAGACGGCCGCGCTGATTGCCGCGGCCAGGGACCAGCCGTCGGCAACGCACGTGGACGACCGGCTGGGAGAGTGCCATTACGGTGACTGGACCGGGCGGCCGCTTAAGCGCCTAGCCGCCGACCCGCTGTGGCCGGTAGTGCAGGCCCATCCAAGCGCGGTGCGGTTCCCCGGCGCGGACGGGGAGTCCATGCTGGCGATGCAAGTGCGAGCCGTCACCGCGATCAGGGAATGGAACGCCAGGCTCGGCCGCGACGCCGTCTACCTCATCTGCTCGCACGGCGACGTTATCAAGGCCATCCTGGCCGACAGCCTGGGCATGCACCTGGACATGCTGCAGCGCATTCAGGTGGACCCGTGCTCGCTCAGCGCCATCAGGTACACCCCGCTGCGGCCGTTCGTGCTGCGGATGAACGACACCGGAGGGGACACCGCTGCCCTCGCCAGGCCGGCCAGCAAGCGTCGCGCGCGGGAGGCGGACGCGCAGGTCGGGGGCGGCGCGGGCGCCGCGGCCGGTCGCCGGCCATGACCAGCGCTGCTGGTAACCAGGGTGTCGCCACGCCGCGGGCGCGACACTGGCCGCAGGCCCCGGTAGCCTGGCCCACGGGGTGGCACCGTGCGGGAGGATGTACGCATGCCCGTCTACTCGTATGACCCGCCGGAGCGGTTCGTGGCCGGGGCCATCGGCCAGCCGGGCGATCGCACCTTTTACCTGCAGGCAACCGCGGCCGGCCGGATGACCAGCGTTGTCCTGGAGAAGGCCCAGGTGAGCCAGCTTGCCGAGCGCCTGGAGGAGCTGCTCGACGAGGTACTGCGCAGGTCGGCAGGGTCCGCGGGCGGCCCGGCTGTGGCGCCAGTGGCGCTAGCCGACGACGGACCGCTCGACCTGCCCCTGAACGAGGACTTCCGGGTCGGCGCCATCGCGCTGGCCTGGGATCACGACGGAGAACGCGTGATCATCGAGGCACAGGAGGACACCGAGGAGCCGCTGGAGCCGCTGACCGAGGATGTGCCGGAGGACGGCCCCGCCGTGCTGCGGGTCAGGATCACCGCAGCCCAGGCTCGCGCGTTCTCCAGGAGGGCGCTGCAGGTAGTCAGCCAGGGCAGGCCGCCGTGCCCGCTCTGCGGGCTGCCGCTCGACCCGGCCGGCCATGTCTGCCCGCGCCAGAACGGGCACCGGGTCCCGCGTGGCTGAACCGGCTGCTGGCGGCCAGCAGCGGGCGGCCAGGATGCGAGCAGCCGCCGCAGGCGGCCGGCCCGAACCGCCGGGGACGCCCGCGCTGCCCGAGGATGCCGCACTCGAGCTGCTGGCCCGCGGCAAGCTGACCGTCAGGGGGCGCCTGGTCGACGCCTCGAACGCGACCATGTACTGCGAGGTCACCGACGGTTCCGTCCGCGCCCCGTGCGTATACAAGCCCGTCGCCGGGGAGCGCCCGCTCTGGGACTTTCCTGACGGGACGCTGGCCGGGCGTGAGCTGGCCGCCTATGCGGTGTCCAGGACTGCGGGCTGGAACGTTGTGCCGCCGACCGTGTATCGCGACGGGCCGTTCGGTCCTGGGATGTGCCAGCTCTGGATCGACGCGGACACTACGGTGGACCTGGTAGCGCTGGCCCGCCGGAGCGATCACGCCGGCCTGCGCCAGATGGCGGTCTTCGACGCCGTGGTCAACAACGCCGACAGGAAGATAGGCCATCTGCTGCCCATGCCCGATGGTCATCTCTACGGCTGCGACCACGGTGTCTGCTTCGCTGCCGAGTACAAGCTGCGCACCGTCTTGTGGCAGTGGCGCGGCAAGCGGCTGCCCGCGCAGGCCGTGACCGCGCTTGCCGGGCTGCAGCGGTCGCTGGGCGGCGAGCTGGCCACCGAGCTTGCGCAGTGGCTGACGGCCGCCGAGATCGATGCAACGGCGAGCCGGGTCGGGATGCTGCTCGAGCACAAGGTCTACCCGTTGCCGCCGACTGACTGGCCGGCCGTCCCCTGGCCGCCGGTATAGCGGGACCGAAGGGCTGCCGGGACTTCGATGTCAACTTGTGACATTTAGTGCATCGCATCTACATACACACAGCACTACGCTCTCCTCGAACCGTCGCCGGGATGGGATGGGCGCACCCCGTGTACCCGGATGTTGCCCGTGCCCGGCCTTGGTTCCGGGCGTCGGCCGGGGAGGCCAGCGACCGATGACTCGCCGTGAGCCGTAAGAGTGCCGTACTGCGCACAGCGCCGCATTGCCGCTATCTAATGCAGCCGGGACGTAACGCCCTCCAAGCTGCACACGGTGACGTCGAACTGACCCGGCTCGGATGGAATTGGCGCCGCAACTAAGGAGCACACATGTTCGAACGCAGACGCAGAATGCGCGTCGCGGGAGTGGCGGCGCTTGCCGCAGCCGGGCTGCTGGCTACTGCCTGCGGCTCCAGCACCACCCCGTCCAGTACCTCGACGAAGTCGGTGAAGGGCGCGGTGGCGACCCTGCCCATCATCACCGGCACCGGGGCTAACGCGATCTTCCCGCTGGAGACCACGCAGTTCTACAGCGTGGCCAACTACGAGGACTTCCAGTACCTGATGGTCCGGCCGCTGTACATGTTCGGCGGGAACAGCAGTACATCCACCGCGGTGGACTATGCCGACTCGCCGGCGAGCACGCCGGTGTACTCCAACGGCGGCAGGACGGTCGTCATCAACCTGAAGCCGTGGAAGTGGTCCAACGGCCAGACGGTGGACGCCAGCGACCTGATCTTCATGCTGAACATGCTGGAGGCCAACAAGGCCAATGACGCCGGGTACACGCCGGGCCTGCTGCCCGACAACCTGGCGTCGTACAAGGCCACCGGCCCCGAGCAGGTGACGCTCCAGCTCACGCAGGCCTACTCGAGCATCTGGTTCACCTACAACCAGCTGGCCATCCTCTACCCATTCCCGCTGACCTGGGACACCACGTCGACCACCGGCGCGGCGGACAGCGGCGGCTGCCTCACCGACAGCGCCGCGGACAAGTGGGCCAAGTGCATAGCGGTCTGGAAGTTCCTGAACAGCCAGAACAGCGACACCTCCACCTTCGCCACCAACCCGCTGTGGAAGGTGGTGGACGGTCCGTACAAGCTGACCGCCTACAACGTGGACGGCAACTTCACCCTGGTGCCGAACCCTGACTACTCGGGCCACAAGGCGCAGGTCACGCTGAAGTTCGAGGAGTTCACCAGCGACACCGCGGTCTACACCGCGCTGCGGACCGGAACACTGGCCTCGGACTGGCCGAACTGGCCCATCGCGCCCGGCGACCTGCCCGAGGCGACTCCGGGCAAGGCCACGCCGCCAAGCAACCCGCTGGCCTCGGCTGGCTACACGATCGCCGGCTCCTACCAGTTCGGCATCGGCTACGCGTACATCAACTTCAACAACCCGACGTACGGGCCGATTTTCCGGCAGCTGTACTTCCGCCAGGCGATGATGGAGCTGGACGACCAGCTGGGCATGTCGAAGGCAGCGGCCCGCGGGTACTGGCTGCCGACGGACGCGGGCGTGCCGGCGCAGCCGCCGGGAAGCCAGTGGATCTCTCCGGTCATGAAGGAGAACGGCGGGGCGGGCCCGTACCCGTACAACGTCAGCAAGGCCGAGTCGCTGCTCGCGGCGCACGGCTGGAAGAACACCGGCGGGGTGCTGACCTGCCAGAGCTCGGCGTGCGGCAGCGGAATCAAGGTGGGCGCGCAGGCGAAGTTCACCTTCATGTACACATCCGGGATCTCGACCCAGGCCGCGATCGCGGACGTGCTGAAGTCCGGGTTCGCGCAGGCGGGCATCCAGCTCACCCTCGTGCCCGAGACCTTCGACTCCCTGCTGAACTACACAGTTCCGTGCACGCCGTCGCAGGCCGAGTGCTCCAAGTGGACGCTGCTGTACCTGGGTGGCTGGCTATTCAACGGGCCCGGCTTCGAGCCAACCGGTGAGCCGCTGTACTCAAGCAATGCGCCGAACAACTCAGGCAGCTACAGCAACGCGACGATGAACTCGCTGATCAACGCCACACACACCAGCAACAGCATGACGCCGTTCTACAGCTACGCCGACTGGACCGCCACGCAGGTCCCGTCGCTGTGGATGCCGTGGACGACGACGCAGGTGGCGAACAGCAACAACCTGCACAACGCAACAGAGAACCCCTACCTCACGTGGTTCCCCGAGTACTGGACGTGCGGCACGAAGACGTGCTGACGCCAGCGCCCGGATAGGGCCCATCGGTAGCAAAAGGTCCGGTCGCCGCGCCGACGCCAGCCGTCGGCGCGGCGACCGGACCGAATCTGGGGTGTTGTGAGAGCGTCCAGGCCGGCGCACTATGAAAGGAGCCCGATGCGAGCTGTTGGCCGCGTCGTCCGACTGAGCGGCGGGCGGCGTGAAGGGGGGGTCGCCGCATGACCGGCTACCTCATCCGGCGTCTGCTGCAGACCATCGTGGTCACGTTCATAGTGACCCTCATCACGTTCATGCTGCTGCACCTCGTCCCTGGCGGGGAGACCCAGGCGGTCCTCGGCATCAGGGCGACGGCGGCCGAGAAGGCCACCTTCAACCGGGAGTGGGGCTTCGACCAGCCGATGTACGTGCAGTACTACAAGTGGGTCTGGCAGTTGCTGCACGGCAACTTCGGCTACGACATCTCCCGCAACGCGCAGGTCTGGACGCTGATGGCCCCGGCCCTGGTGCGTACCATCGTGCTGGCTGGCATCGGCACCCTGCTCGGCCTGTTCATCGGCGTGCCGCTCGGCATCTATCAGGCGGTGCACCGCTACACGGCGGTAGACAACGTGGCGACCGGCATCTCATTCATCGGCTACGGCGCGCCCACCTTCTTCGTCGGCCTGCTGCTGGTCAACTGGTTCACTGTCCAGCTGCACCTGTTCAACCTGTTCACCTCGTCCGAACCGATACCCTCCCAGCTCGGCGCGCTGGTGCTGCCGATACTCACCTACGCGTTCGTGGCGTTCGCGCTGTGGAGCCGGTTCATGCGGTCCTCGGTGATGGACAACATCATCCAGGACTACGTCCGGACCGCCAGGGCCAAAGGTGCCAGCGAACGCAGAGTGATCTGGGGCCACATCTTCCGCAACTCGCTGATCTCGATCGTCACCCTGCTCGGCCTGAGCTTGCCGGCCATCCTCGGCGGCGCGGTGGCGATCGAGGTTGTGTTCAACTACCCCGGCATGGGCCTGCTGTTCTACCAGTCCGCGCTCAACGACGACATCCAGCTCATGCTCGCGATCACCGTGCTGACCACGGTGGTGACGATCCTGGGCAACCTGCTCGCCGATATCAGCTACGCCGTGCTCGACCCGAGGGTGAGGTACGCCTGATGGCCATACCGCACACAGAACCGGCGGGGGCGGGCGCCATGGCCACCGCGGAACTGGCGACCGCTCCGGCCGGCGGCGTGCTCCCCGCCAAGCCGCGCAGCTTGTTCCGCCGCGGCTGGGAGGTGTTTGCCGAGAGCAAGCTGGCGCTGACCGGCCTCGGCTTCGTGATCTTCATCCTGCTGTTCTGCTTCGTCGGCCCGCACATCTACGTGACCCAGCAGGTCAGCACGCCGCTGCAGAACGCGTACTGCACGCCAAGCGCCGCGCATCTGCTCGGCTGTGACAACCTCGGCTACGACATCCTCGGCCGGCTCATGGTGGGCGGGCAAAACTCGCTGATCGTCGGCCTGCTTGCCGCGGCGGTGGCGTGCACGTTCGGTGCGGTCTACGGCGCTGCCTCCGGGTTCATTGGCGGCGTGATCGACGCGTTCATGATGCGGATCGTGGACGCCGTCCTGTCCATCCCGTACGTGCTGGTGCTCATCATCCTGGTGGTGCTGATCCACCCGAGCACGTTCACCCTGATCGGCTTCATCGCTGCCACCTACTGGCCGCAGCCGGCCCGGCTGGTGCGCGGTGAGACGCTGACCCTGCGCACTCGCGAGTACGTGCAGGCGGTCAAGGTGTCCGGCGGCGGGCGCAGCCGGGCGATGTTCCGGCACATCATGCCGAACGCCATCGGGGTGATCATCGTCCAGGGGACGTTCGCGGTCGCCGACTCGATCCTGATCCTGTCCCTGCTCGGCTTCCTGGGCTTCGGCCTCGCGCCGCCCGCGACCGACTGGGGCTCGATGCTGTCGGATGGCCTGGAGTACATGACTCTGGGCTACTGGTGGCTGATCTACCCGGCAGGCCTGCTGATCATCATGACCTGCGTGTCCTTCAACTTCATCGGCGACGCGCTGCGTGACGCGTTCGAGTCCCGGCTGCACCGCCGGTAAGGGAGAGGCAACCGTAGTGGCGCCACTGCTGGAGATTTCCGACCTGCGCACCGAGATCAAGCTGCGCGAGGGGGTCGTGCACGCCGTCGACGGCATCTCGCTGTCGGTGGATCCCGGTGAGACGCTGGGCATCGTCGGCGAGTCGGGCTGCGGCAAGACGATGACCGCGCTGTCGGTCATGCGGCTGCTGCCGCCAGGCGGGCAGATCGCGGGCGGCAGCGTCCGGCTGAACGGCCTGGAGATCAGCGCGCTGCCGGAGAGCGACATGCGCAAGATCCGGGGCAACGAGATCGGCATGATCTTCCAGGACCCGCTGACCTCGCTGAACCCGACGATGACGGTGGGCCGGCAGATCGCCGAGGCGGTGCTGCTGCACCGGGAGGTGTCCCGCGAGCAGGCCATGGACCGGGCCGCGGAGGTGCTGGACCTGGTCGGCATCCCGCGGGTCAGGGAACGGATCAAGGAGTACCCGCACCAGTTCTCCGGCGGCATGCGGCAGCGCGTGATGATCGCGATGGCGCTGGCCTGCGAGCCGAAGCTGCTGATCGCCGACGAGCCGACCACGGCGCTGGACGTGACGATCCAGAAGCAGATCCTCGAGCTCATCGACGACCTGCGGCGGGACCTGCGGATGGCCGTGGTGCTGGTCACCCACGACCTGGGCGTGATCGCTGGCCAGGCCGACCGGGTGGCGGTCATGTACGCCGGCAAGATAGCCGAGGTCACCGACACCGATACGCTCTTCACCCGTCCCCGCCACCCCTACACAGAGGCGCTCTTCCAGGCACTGCCGGACAAGGCCGCGGAGGCCGGGCAGCGGCTGTACTCCATCCCCGGTATCCCGCCCGATCTGGTCAACCCGCCGGCCGGCTGCCGGTTCGCGGCCCGCTGCCGGTACGCGGCCGACCGGTGCCGGGAAGAGGAGCCGGTGCTGATAGGCGAGGTGGTCGGGCACGAGTTCAGCTGCTTCTACCCGGTCGGGCCGTCCGAGCGCGCAGCAAGCGGCCGGATCGCCGCCTTCGACGGCGCTACCGGCGAGGAGCTTCCGGCCGGGCCGGGCATCGGCGATGTGCTTCTGGACATCCGTCACCTGACCAAGGACTACGCGGTGACCAGGGGTGCGGTCCTGCAGCGCCGGGTGGGCTCACTCAGCGCCGTGGCCGACGTGAGCCTCACGATCCGCAGCGGCGAGACCTTCGGCCTGGTCGGTGAGTCTGGCTGCGGCAAGTCCACATTCGGCAAGCTGGTGGTCGGCCTGGAGAAGCCGACGGGCGGCACGATCGATTTCGACGGCAAGGACCTGGCCAGGAGCAGCAACCGCCAGTACCGAAGGGAGCGCAGGAGCATCCAGCTGATGTTCCAGGACGCCTACGCTTCGCTGGACCCGCGGATGCGGGCCGGCGCGATACTGCGCGAGCCGCTGACCATCCAGCACATCGGCTCCCGCCAGGAACGGTTCCAGCGCGTCCAGGAGATGCTGGACAAGGTGGGCCTGCCGAAGAACGCCGCCGAGCGCTATCCGCACGAGTTCTCCGGCGGGCAGCGCCAGCGGCTCGGGTTCGCGCGAGCGCTGATATTGAACCCGCGGCTGATCGTCGCCGACGAGCCGGTGTCCGCGCTGGACGTGTCCATCCAGTCCCAGGTCCTGAACATGATGAAGGACCTGCAGCGCGATTTCGGGCTGACCTACCTGTTCATCTCGCACGACCTCGGGGTGATCAGGTACCTGTCGGACCGGATCGGCGTGATGTACCTCGGCAAGCTGGTCGAGATCGGCCCGGCCGAGGAGGTGTACCAGCGGCCAGCGCATCCCTACACCAAGGGCCTGCTCGACTCGGCGCCGGTGGCCGACCCGCACTGGGAGAAGGCGAAGGTGCATGAGGGTGTCAGGGGTGAGCTACCAAGCGCCATTCACCCGCCCTCTGGCTGCCGTTTCCGCACCCGCTGCCCGTTCGCGCAGGAGATCTGCGCGCAGGCCGAGCCGCCGATGACGACGTTCGCGGGTGCTGGCCATCTCGCCGCGTGCCACTTCCCGCTGCAGCCGACCGCTGGTGCGCCGGACAGCACGGCGGGCGACGAGGCTTCGGTTTTATAGCACAGTCGGGGGACACCCCCGACGACCCCCGGACACCCCGCGCGGGGTCACCGGCCGCCGTGCTCGCCGCGGTCCCCGCGGCGGCGCAGGTAGCGCTCGAACTCCCTGGCTATAGCGTCGCCGCTTGCCTCGGGCAGGTCGGTCGCGTCCTTCGCCTCTTCCAGGGTCCGGACGTACTCCGCGACCTCGGCGTCCTGCTCGGCCAGCTCATCGACACCGCGTTCCCATGCCCGCGCCTCCGCGGGGAGGTCCGCCAGCGGCAGGGAAATATCCATGATGTCCTCGATGTGGCGCAGCAGTGCCAGCGTCGCCTTGGGGCTGGGCGGCTGCGCCACGTAGTGCGGCACCGCGGCCCACAGGGAGACCGCCGACAGGCCGGCGCTCGCGCAGGCGTGCTGCAGCACGCCCACGATGCCGGTCGGGCCCTTGTAGTCCACCGGCTCGACATGCAGCTGGGCGGCTAGCGCGGCGTCCGAGGCCGCTGCCGATACCGGCACGGGCCTGGTGTGCGGCGAGTCGGCGAGCAGCGCGCCGAGCAGGATGACCAGCTCGACCTTCAGCTCGGTAAAGGCGGACACCAGCTCCGCGGTGAAGCCGCGCCAGCGCATGTTGGGCTCGATTCCCTGCACCAGCACCAGGTCGCGGTCGATTCCCGGCGGGCTGGCCACCGCCAGCCTGGTCGTCGGCCAGACCAGCCGCTCGGTCTTGCCGTCGGAGACGTCCATCACCGGCCTGGTGACCTGGAAGTCGTAGTAGTCCTCGGGGTCGATCTCCCCGGCTGGGGCGGCGTTCCACGACTCGATCAGGTGGCTGATCGTTCCGCTGGCCGCCTCGCCGGCGTCATTCCATCCCTCGAACGCCGCGATTAGCGCCGGCGAGTGCAGCTTTCCCACGGACTGCAGCTCGATCGTCAGCCACCTCCCTCGCCGCGCCCCGGGACCGGCCGCCCAGGCGGATACGGCCAGCCTACGTGCAGCGGGGTCAGACTGGACGGATCAGGCCGGCAAGACCTGGCCGCGGTGATCACCCATTGGCACCGGTAGGGGATACTTCAGCCCGTGAGCACGGCGAATCCCAACCCCCCGGTGCCGCCAGCCGAAGCGCTGCAGGCGGTCTTCTTCGACATGGACGGCGTCCTGGTTGACTCCGAGCCGCTCTGGTTCGAGGCCGAAAGCGCGGTGATGGCGCGCCTTGGCGGCAGCTGGACCGAGGACTATCAGCAGCAGCTGGTCGGCGGATCAATGGCCGTCACCGTGGCCTACCTGCTTTCCAGGGGAACGCGCAGCGCAGCTCCGGCTGTGGTCGAGCGCTGGCTGGTGGACTCGATGATCGACGCGCTAACCAGCCGGCCGTTGCCTGTGATGCCGGGGGCGCGGGAGCTGGTCGCTGAGGTCGCCGCGGCCGGACTGCCGTACGGGCTGGTGACTTCCTCCGAGCGCAAGATCATGGACGCAGTGCTGGCCGGCCTCGGCGCGGATTTCCCCGTCGCGATCTGCGCCGAGGACGTGTCGAGGTGCAAGCCGGACCCGGAGGGCTATCTGCTCGCGGCGGAGAAGCTCGGCGTGGATCCGTGCCGGTGCGTCGTCATAGAGGACTCGCCCAATGGCGTGGCTGCCGCGGAGGCCGCGGGCTGCATGGCCATCGCGGTCCAGGGCCTGGTGCCGATTCCGGCTGTGCCCGGCCGCCTGGTGGTCAAGGCCGTCAGCGACCTCAGCCTCGGCCGGCTGCTGACTGAGTACGCCCGAACTCTGCGCTAGGCCGGCACGCTGCGTGGGCGGCATTTGCCCCAGGCTGTGAGAAGATAGTTGTCCAAAGCGCCCTGGCCGCCGGTGGCTCTGGCTGGCCGAAACGAAGGGGAGGGCGGCAATGGGTACCTGGACCAGCATCGCGACCGGGACGACGTGCCTGATCGTGACCATAGTGGGGCTGATCCTCAGCTTTCTAGCCTGGCGCAAGAAGGGCTTTCGCAGCGGCATCCGCGGTGTCGCCTGGTCGCTGCTGCCGCTGGCGATGTACCTGACCGGCGCGGTCGGGCTGGTCGGCCGGATCGGCGAGGCCATAGTGCGGTTCGGGTCTAGCTTCGTGTTCTCCCCGAAGGCATGGCTGGGCGTTACATTCGTTGGCGTCTCGGCAGTGCTGTTCCTGGTTTCCGGCGGCATTCCGCTCTTCCAGCGCGGCCGCAAGCGCGAGCGTCGTCGCCGCGCCGACCAGAAGCAGCAGCAGGGGGGCGGCAACTCCTCGGCCCCGGCCATCGGCAGGGGCTCGGCTGCTGCTGGCGATGATGACCTCTCTGACGTCGAGGAGATCCTCCGCCGCCGCGGGATCAAGTAGCCATATAAGTCACTAAGTCTCATAATTCGCACTGGCCAGGAAGGGCGGCTGGGTGTGAGTCGCGGCATGATCTTCATTCGGTCACAATCACGCTACGACGATTCACGGGGCTTGGCTGGTTACCGGAAACTTGGCATTCTCCAACAAGAGGTAACAGGGCTTCCGGAGTTCCCCCGTGCCGGTGCCGGCCTGTAAGCCGCGGTCAGCTGGGTTTCCGCTGCAGCCTGAGGCTGGCCGGCATTGTGCCGGCTGGCGGTGGCCATGGCGGAAAGGTTGCCGGATCGGAATGAGTAGCTAATGGCAGCTCCGCTGGACGTGTCGCCGGCCGAGGTGGACGTTTCACCAGAGGCCGTGACGGCCGGCCTGGGCGGCAGGAAGATCCAGGGCCGGTCACTCGGCCAGATTGCCTGGATGCGGCTGCGGCGCGACCGCGTGGCGATGGGCAGCGCGATTTTCGTGATATTCCTGATCCTGGTGGCCGTCGCCGGGCCGTTCCTCGTGCAGAACCCCGACGTCTACCACCCGAACCTGCTCAACCCGACCTTGCTCAGCCCGAACGGCAGGTTCGGCGGCATCAGCCTGGCTCACCCGTTCGGCGTTGAGCCAACGACCGGCAGGGACGTGCTGAGCCGGATCGTGAACGGCGCCAGGTATTCGCTGCTGATCGCGTCGCTGGCCACGGCGCTCGCGGTGATCATCGGGGTGTTCTTCGGCATCATCGCCGGGTACTTCGGCGGCTGGGTGGACACGCTGATCGCGCGCACCATGGACGTCTTCCTGGCGTTCCCGCTGCTGGTCTTCGCGATCGCGCTGGTGGGGGTGCTGCCGACCACCGCGATCTTCGCTGGCATCTCGGTGTCGGGCAACGGGCTGCGGATCGGGCTGCTGATTTTCATCATCGGCTTCTTCAGCTGGCCGTACATGGGCCGGATCATCCGCGGCCAGACGCTGTCGCTGCGCGAGCGCGAGTTCGTGGACGCCGCCAGGAGCCTTGGCGCCCGCGGCCCCTACATCTTGTTCCGCGAGCTGCTGCCGAACCTGTGGGGCCCGATCCTGGTCTACGCCACGCTGCTGATCCCGACCAACATTCTTTTCGAGGCGGCACTGTCCTATCTGGGCGTCGGCATTATCCCGCCCACGCCGAGCTGGGGCGAGATGCTGTCCGACGCGGTGACCAATGGCTACTACTACATCGACCCGATGTACATGTTCATCCCGGGCATGGCCATCTTCCTGACCGTGATGGCCTTCAACCTCTTCGGCGACGGGCTGCGCGACGCGCTCGACCCGAAGAGCCGGTGACCCTGAGCTTGCTGGTTCTGACTAGATGCAGTAACGACAGGAGGCGCATTCCCCCCATGAATAGACGCAAGGGTCTGGGGCTTCTCGCCCTGACCGCGACGGCGGCCCTGACGCTGGCTGCATGTGGCAGCAGCACGAGCTCGTCGACCACCACCACCTACTACGGCGAGGGCATCACGAGCGTGGTGAACCCGTCGAACACCGCGGCCAATAAGACGCTGATCTTCGACACCGCCACCACCCCCGACTCCACCGACTACGCCAACACCTACTACGCGTTCAACTGGGACTTCGTGCGGCTCTACAGTATGTCGCTGCTGACCTACAAGTCCTGCCCTGGCGCCTGCGGCCTGCAGCTCGCGCCCGACCTGGCGACCGGCCTCGGCACGGTTAGCGACAACGGCCTGATCTGGACCTATCACATCCAGCCGGACGTGAAGTTCCAGAACGGTGTCACCGTCACCGCGCAGGACGTCAAGTACGGCATCGAGCGCACGTTCGCCAAGAACCTCCTGCCGGACGGTCCGGTCTACTACCAGACGCTGCTGAACGACCCGAGCTACCCAGGGCCTTACGTCGACCCCAGCAAGAACCTGTGGGGACTGACCTCGGTCACCACGCCGAACTCCACCACGATCCAGTTCCACCTGCTGCACCCGTTCGCCGACTTCAACTACGTGGTCGCGATCCCGCAGAGCACCCCGGTGCTGCCGAGCTGGGACACCGGCGCGCACGGAGGCGCGAATTTCCAGCTCGACCCGATCTCGACCGGTCCTTACGAGTTCCAGAGCTACACGCTGAACAAAGAACTGGTGCTCGTGAAGAACCCGTACTGGAAGCCAGCTACCGACCCGCAGGCCAAGCAGCTGGTCAGCAAGATCATCGTGTACTTCAACTTGAACCAGGCCACTGTCGACCAGAACCAGATCGCCAACTATGCCGACATCGACCAGCAGGGCCTAGGCGTGCAGACGGCCGCGCGCGCCAGGGTCCTCAGCACGCCGTCCCTCAAGGCAGACGCGGACGACGCGCTGAACAACTTCCTCCGCTTCGCCTACATCAACTCAGTGGTTATCCCGAACGTGCACTGCCGGGAGGCTATCGAGTACGCGGCCGACAAGACGACGCTCCAGGACGCCTACGGCGGCCCGATCGTCGGCGGCCAGATCGCCAGTACGGTGATCCCGCCGATCATCCCCGGCTACCAGAAGTTCGACCTGTACAACGCCCTCAGCATGCCAGGCGGCGACGACGCGGCCGCCAAGGCGCAGCTGACACTGTGCGGTAAGCCGAGCGGCTTCACCACGGGCCTCGCCTACCGGTCGGACCGGCCGACGGACGTGGCGGCGGCGTCAGCGCTGCAGGCGGCGCTCGGCGCCGTCGGGATCAAGCTCGTCCTGCACGGCTACCCGACCGCCGAGTACTACAGCAATTACGCCGGGGTTCCGGCGTACGTGCACAGAAATGACCTCGGGATCGACCTCGGCGGCTGGGCTGCCGACTGGCCGGACGGGTTCGGCTTCCTGTATGACCTGACCGACGGCGCAGGTATCGCGCCGGCCGGCAACGCCAACATCTCGGAGATCAACGTCCCGGCGATCAACTCGCTGTTCAACACGGCCGCCAACGACACGAACACCACTTCGGCGAATGCGATCTACGCCGAGATCGACAAGGACGTCATGGCCGACGCCTACATCCTGCCGATCGTCTACCAGAAGGTGCTGCTGTACCGGAACCCGAACATGACCAACGTGTATATGGACCAGTACTACGGCATGTACAACTACGCGGTGCTCGGGCTGAAGTAGTTCGACCCGACTAGATGAGGACGACAGGAACTCAAGAAGAGAGCAGGTGAGCGCGCCGGTGCCCGCCCCTCGGGGGTCCCAGGGACTCAGTTCCCTGGAGACCGCCAGGGGCGTGCGCTGGCGCCACGCTCCGTGACTACATTCATCATCAGGCGGCTATTCGCGACTGTGCTGCTGCTGGTAATCGTCAGCGCGATCACGTATGCGATCTTCTTCCTGCTGCCGAGGCTGGCCGGCCAGACACCCTACGACCTTGCGGCCAGGTACGTGGGGCGTAACCCGATCCCATCTCAGATCCATGACATGGAGGTCAGGCTCGGGCTAAGCGAGCCGGTGCCGGTGCAGTTCTGGCACTTCCTCAAGGCCATCGTGGCGGGTGAGACCTACACGGTCGGCCCGAGCAGGGTGTCCTGCCCGCCGCCGTGCCTTGGCTACTCCTGGCGCAACCAGCAGCCCGTCTGGCCGCTACTGGTAAGCGACATCCCGGTGACTGCGTCGCTGGCAGGCGGCGCCGCGGTGCTGTGGCTGGTGAGCGGGGTGGCGATCGGTGTGGTGTCGGCCCTCAAGCGCGGCACCTTCTTCGACCGCGTCTCCATGGGCACCGCGCTCATGGGTGTCTCGCTGCCCATCTTTTTCACCGGCCAGATCCTGCTGCTGCTGTTCAGCTTCAAGTGGCAGATCTTCAACGTGCAGTACGTGGGCATCACCCAGAACCCGCTGCTCTGGGCCAAGAACCTGGTCCTGCCATGGATCTGCCTGGCGTTCCTGTACTCGGCCCTGTACGCGCGGCTGACCAGGGCCGGCATGCTCGAGACCATGAACGAGGACTACATCAGGACCGCGCGGGCAAAGGGCCTGCGCGAACGCACGGTGATCTTCAAGCACGGCCTGCGAGCAGCGCTGACGCCGATCCTGACCATCTTCGGCATGGACCTCGGCCTGCTGCTGGGCGGAGCGGTGCTGACCGAGACCACCTTCAGCCTTAACGGCGTGGGCCTGTTCACGATCGAGGCCGTCCGGAACCAGGACCTGCCCGAGATCATGGGCGTGGTGCTGCTCGCATCGTTCTTCATCATCATCGCGAATATGGTGGTCGACATCCTCTACGCCGCGATCGACCCCAGGGTGAGGCTGTGATGACCGAGACCGGCGGAGCTGACGTGAGCGAGCGCACCGGCCTGCGCGCCTGGCGGGCCGCGGGCGGCCTCCGCGGGCGCCAGCCCCAGACGGCGGAGGCTCTGGCACCGAGTCGCCCGGACGCCATGCTCGAGGTGCACGAGCTGCGGATCAGCTTTCCGACCGACGACGGCGTGGTCAGGGCAGTCGACGGCGTCTCGTTCTCCCTGGACCGGGGCAAGACGCTCGGCATCGTCGGCGAGTCAGGCTCCGGCAAGAGCGTGACGAGCCTGGGCATCCTCGGGCTGCACCAGTACGGCCGCGCGGACATCTCCGGCCAGGTCTATCTCGACGGCGAGGAACTGATCAGCGCGACGCCGGAGCGGGTACGCGCGCTGCGCGGCAGCAAGATGGCCATGATTTTCCAGGATCCGCTGTCCGCGCTGCATCCCTACTTCACTGTCGGCGCGCAGATCAGCGAGGCCTACCGGATCCACAACAAGGTCAGCAAGCGCGCCGCGCTCCAGCACGCCGTCGACATGCTCGGCCGGGTCGGCATCCCGCAGCCCGCCGCGCGGGTGCACGACTACCCGCACCAGTTCTCCGGCGGCATGCGGCAGCGTGCCATGATCGCGATGGCGCTGAGCTGCGACCCTGAGCTGCTCATCGCCGACGAACCAACGACCGCGCTGGACGTGACCGTGCAGGCGCAGATCCTCGACCTGATCTCTGACCTGCAGCGCGAGTTCGGTTCCGCGGTCATCATCATCACGCACGACCTGGGCGTCGTCGCCGAACTGTCCGACGACATCCTGGTCATGTACAGCGGCCGCGTTGCCGAGTACGGCACCGCCGAGGACGTCTTCGGCCGGGCCGGCCACCCCTACACCTGGGGGCTTCTCAGCTCGATGCCGCGGATCGACGAGGCGCGCGCCGAGCGGCTCATCCCGATCAAGGGCACACCGCCGAGCCTCATCAACGTGCCGCCGGGCTGCCCGTTCCATCCGCGCTGCGATTACGCCGGAATGACCGGCGGGCGCAGCCAGACCGAGATCCCGATCCTGCACGAGGCCGATCCCGGCCACCTGGTCGCCTGCCACCTGACCGCCGCGCAGCGAGACAAGCTGCGGGCCGAGCGAGTCAGGGTGACCGCAGGGGAAGACGCATGAGTACGTCGGCGACGGCCGCACCGATGCCGGCCGAGTCGTCCGCGCCGGGCGACGCCCTGCTGCAGGTCGTCGGGCTGCAGAAGTACTTTCCCGTGACCCGCGGCCTGATCTTGCGGCGCAAGGTGGGCGCGGTCCAGGCGGTGGACGGCATCGACTTCGCCGTGCCAGCCGGGCAGACGCTCGGACTAGTGGGGGAGTCTGGCTGCGGCAAGACCACCACGGGGCGGCTACTGACCCGGCTGCTCGAGCCGAGCGGCGGGCAGATCATCTTCGACGGCCGTGACATCAGCCACCTGTCCATGGGACAGATGCGGCCGCTGCGCCGTGACATCCAGATGATCTTCCAGGACCCGTACTCGTCGCTGAACCCGCGTCAGACCGTGGGTGCCATCGTGGGCGCGCCGTTCCGGTTGCAGAAGGTAAAGACCGAGGGCGGCACCAAGCGCGCGGTCCAGGAACTGCTCGAGCTTGTCGGCCTGAACCCCGAGCACTACAACCGCTACCCGCACGAGTTCTCCGGCGGGCAGCGCCAGCGCATCGGCATCGCGCGCACCCTCGCGCTCAAGCCGCGTCTGATCATTGCGGACGAGCCGGTCTCGGCGCTGGACGTGTCCATCCAGGCCCAGGTGGTCAACCTGATGGAGGACCTGCAGAGCGAGCTCGGCCTGACTTACGTGGTCATCGCGCACGACCTGTCCGTAGTCCGGCATATCAGCGACACCGTCGCGGTGATGTACCTAGGGAAGCTGGTCGAGGTCGCCGACCGCGACGAGTTGTACGCGCACCCGCGGCACCCGTACACCGTCGCGCTCATGTCGGCAGTTCCGGTCCCCGAACCGGTGCGCACCGAGGCCGGCGAGCGCACCAGGCGAGAGCGGATCCGGCTCACTGGCGACGTTCCGAGCCCGCTCAACCCGCCACCGGCCTGCCGGTTCAACACCCGATGCTGGAAGGCGCAGGACATCTGCCGCACGCAGGAGCCGCCGCTGGTGGACCTGGTGCCAGGCCACAAGGTCGCCTGCCACTTCCCGGAGAACACCGCCGCCTGAGGCTCCCCGCACAGCACCCGCCCGAGCTGCGGGCGTCAGATGGAGGCCAGGAAGTGCAGCAGGTGGGCGTTGACATCGCTGGCCTTCTCCATCTGGACCAGGTGCCCGGCTCCGCCTACCAGCACTAGCTCGCGCAGGTCAGGGACGAGCGAGCGCATCCGCTGCAGCGGGTCGCGGCCGCTGAAACCGGCGAGGTCGACGTCTCGCTCGCCGGCCAGGAAGAAGGCCGGGACCTGGACTGGAGCCGAGCCAATCTGCGCGGTCTGCTCCCAGCGCAGGTCCATGGCGCGGTACCAGTTCAGGCCGCCGGTGAAGCCAGTACGGCCGAACTCGGCGGCGTAATACGCCAGTTCCTCGCGCGTCAGCCAGGACCAGGGCAACGGCGGAGCCGGCGGCAGCGTGTCGAGGTAGCCACGGCCATCGGAGGGATGCCTGAAGACCTCGAAGTACATGCCGCGCCCGCTGAGCGCCCAGTACAGCCGGACCAGGAACTCGCCGGGGTCGCTGGCCAGCTCGGCATCTGCGGGACCTGGCTGCTGGAAGTAGTGCAAGTGCAGGAAATGCTGCCTGGCCAGCGCGGCGAAAGCTTCCGAGGGGCGGCGCCGAGCACGCCCGGTATAAGGGTTGTTCAGAACCACGATGGCCAGCAGCCGGTCCGGGAAGCGCAGCGCAGTCTCCCAGGCGAGCTGGGCCCCGAAGTCCAGGCCGACTAGCACGGCTCGCTCAGCCCCGTAGGCGTCGATGAGCCCGACGACGTCGCCGCAGACCTGCTCCGAGCCGTACTCGGCTACCTGCATCGGCGCCTGCGTGTGCCCGTAGCCGCGCATGTCGGGTGCGACCGCGCGCCACCCGGCGGCAGCGATCGCCGGGATCTGGTGGCGCCAGGAGTACCACAGATGGGGGAACCCGTGGCAGAGGATCACCGGGACGCCCTCACCTGCCTCGGCGACGTGCATCCGGAGCCCGTTGACATCCAGCATGCGGTGCGTGGTCCCGGCCACGTCCGGGAAGGCACCGTCGGGCGCATCCGGCGCTACCGCGCTGGCCATCGCGGGTATATGGCGGGATATTTCGGTGGCCACGTCCTGACGTTACGCCGCACGGCAGCCCGCGGAAACAGGCTGCCACCGGCGCTTCCGGCGACCCAGGCAAAAGGTGAGTACTCTCGGTTTGCCTGGAGCCAAACCGAGAGTACTCACCTTCTGGCTCGCGTCCGCTAGGCGCGGACCGCAGCGACCTCGGCAGCGGTCGCCTGCGCCGGGATCTCGGCAGCGGTCGCCTGCGCCGGCACGCTGGCGGCAGGCACCTCGCTGGCGCGCGGCTCGCTGGCGGCAGGCACCTCGCTGGCGGGGGGCTCGCTGGCGGGGGACTCGCTGGCGGGCGGCTCGGTGGCAGCACTATTCGGGGCAGCGGCCTCGACGGCGGCCGTGTCCGCCGTCGGCAGCGGCGGCGGGGTGCCGCCGTAGGCAGGGCAGATGGCCTGGTGGGAGCACCAGGAGCAGAGCCGGCTCGGCCGCGGGCGCCAGTCACCCGTGCTGTGCGCGCGGTCGATGGCCTGCCATAGCGCGTTGATCTTCCGTTCGGTCGCCACCAGGTCAGCTTCATCCGGGGTATAGCGGACAATCTCCCCGTTTCCCAGGTAGATGAGCTGCAGCATCCTCGGCACCGTGCCGTTGATGCGCCAGAGCGCGACCGCATAGAACTTCATCTGGAACAGGGCCCTGGCCTCGTACTCCTCGCGTGGCGCGGTGCCCGTCTTGTAGTCCACGATGCGGATCTCGCCCGTGCGCGCCACATCCAGCCGGTCGATGTAGCCGCGCAGCGTCAGGCCGGAGTCCAGCAATGCCTGCACGGACAATTCCCGGTGCGCAGGCTCCAGCCGCCGCGGGTCCTCGAGAGTGAAGTAGCGGTCCAGCATCTGGCATGCCTCGTCGAACCACGCGGCGCGCTCTGCCTCGTCGGCGAACATGGCCGCCAGCTCAGGCACATCGGCGACCAGCCGTTCCCACTGGCCGGGCACCAGGTCGCGGGCGGCGCGGGGAGTGCGCCCAGCGGCGGGCTCGTCGAACAGCCGCTCCAGCACGGCATGCACCAGCGTGCCCCTGGCGGCGACCGGGCTAGGCGGCTCCGGCAGGCGGTCCACCACCCGGAAGCGGTAGAGCAGCGGGCAGGTCATGAAGTCCGCTGCCCTGGACGGCGAGAGGCTCGGCCCCGAGATCCTCTCGAGGCCGGCAGCCTCGGCCGGCTCGCCGCCGGGACCTGGTACCGGCCTGATCGCTTCACTCATGTTCGGCAGACTAGGGCAGAGTCCCGACATTCTCCTGCGGTTGACACGCGCCTCAGGGCTGCTGGCGTGAGCTAGGACCGGCCTGCACCGCGTAGCATCGAGGCGTGGCAGGACCCTTCCAGAATGGCGGATCCCAGCAGCCTGGCGGGCCTGGGCAGGACCCCGTGACCGCCAGGCGCAACGATCTGAGGCTGGGGATCGTCATCGGCAGGCCGTTCGGCATCCCGGTGTACGTTTCGCCCTATTGGTTCCTGGTTGCGGCGGTACTGGTGGTGCTCTACGGGCATACGCCAGGCTCGCTGCCAGGCAGCGTGCACGGGCCGGTGGCCAGGTACCTGGTGGCCGCGGCCTTCGTCATACTGCTGTACGTCTCCGTGCTGCTGCACGAGCTCAGCCACAGCGTGGTAGCGCGCGCCCTGCGCTTGTCCGTGCGCCGCATCCTGCTTTACCCGCTCGGCGGGTTCTCCGAGATCACGCAGGAGCCGCCCACGCCCGGCCAGGAGTTCCTGGTCTCGGCGGCCGGGCCGGCTATGTCGCTGCTGCTGGCTGGCATCGGGTATGCGGTGCTGGAGCTGATTCACACCACCGGGGTCCCGCACGCGCTGCTCGACCTGCTGGTGTTGTCGAACCTGCTGGTGGCGATCTTCAACATGCTGCCCGGCCTGCCGCTGGATGGCGGCCGGGTGCTGCGGGCCGGGCTGTGGAAGGTGACTGGCCAGCCGGCCAGGGCCACGGTGCTGGCCGCGTGGTCGGGCCGGATCCTGGCGATCGTGCTGGTCGCCGTGCCGCTGGTCGACACCTCGGCTGCAAACCTCAGCATCACCGGCGCCTACGGCCTGTGGCTTGTCATCGTCGCCGTCTTCATGTGGATGAGCGCAGGCCAGGCGCTGCGGGCGGCGAGGCTGCGGGAACGGCTGCCTGGCATTCAGGCGAGGACGCTGGCGCGGCGCGCGATCCCCATCCCGCCGACGCTGCCGCTGTCGGAGGCCATCAGGCGCGCGGACCTGGCCCAGGCCAGGGCGCTCGTGGTGGTCGACCACGAGGCCAAGCCCATCGCAATTGTGAACGAGGGCGCGGTGATGGCGACGCCTGAGCAGCGTCGGCCGTGGGTCGACGCCGGGTCGCTGGCGCGCACGCTGGACGACGGCATGATCTTGTCCGCCGACCTGTCTGGCATGGACCTGATCGAGGCGGTGCGGAAGGCTCCGGCCTCTGAGTACCTGCTCGTAGAGCCGTCCGGACAGGTCTACGGCGTGCTGGCCACCTCAGATCTGGACATGGCGTTCAGCGGCGCGTGACGCCGGTAGCTGCGGCCGGCGGCCGCCGGCGCCTGGGCGTTCGGAGTGCCCTAGCCTGTGAGCCATGCGCACTCCGCCACGCGGCCCCTTCGCTCCTGGCGACCAGGTGCAGCTCACCGATCCGAAGGGCCGTCAGCACCGGCTCGTGCTGACGGCTGGCAAGTCGTTCCACACTCATCGCGGTGCGCTGTCGCATGACGACCTGATCGGGAAGCCCGAGGGAAGCGTGGTGCTGTCGGCCGGGGGGACCGCGTACATCGCGCTGCGGCCGCTGCTTGCCGACTACGCGCTCTCCATGCCGCGCGGCGCAGCCGTGATCTACCCCAAGGACGCTGCGCAGATCGTCGGCCTGGCGGACATCTTCCCCGGCGCGCGCGTCGTCGAGGCCGGTGCTGGCTCGGGCGCGCTGTCATGCTGGCTGCTGCGCGCCGTCGGCGAGTCAGGCAGGCTTACCTCCTTCGAGCGGCGGCCGGACTTCGCCGAGATCGCTGCCGCGAACGTGCGGCAGTACTTTGGCGGCGCGCATCCTGCCTGGCAACTGGTCGTGGCGGATCTAGACCCGGCCGACCTGAATGACGCGGACCGCGTCGTCCTCGACATGCTCGCGCCATGGGAGCACGCTCAGTCCGCCGCGGACATGCTGATCCCCGGCGGGCTTGTGTGCTGTTACGTTGCCACCACCACGCAGCTGGCCAGGACCGTCGGTGCGCTGCGCGACCAGGGTAACTTCGCCGAGCCCGCGGCGTGGGAGACCATGCAGCGCGGCTGGCACGTGGACGGTCTCGCCGTGCGGCCAGAGCACCGGATGGTCGGGCACACCGGGTTCCTTATCACCGCGCGCCGGCTGGCCGACGGCGTGACGCCGCCGCCTCGCCGTCGCCGGCCATCCAAGGGCGCCGAGGCCCTGCTGGCAGAGAGCGGGCTGGCCGACAGTGGGCTGGCCGAGGGTGAGCTAGCCGGAATCGGGCTGGCTGACGGCGGGCCGACTGCCAGCGCGGCGGCCCAGCCCTGGCAGCCCGGCGCCGGGTCGTTGACAGCCCCTGACGGAGCGGGGGAGGGCGTAACGAACTAGCCAGTTTTCCGGATCGTAACGCAGAATGCGGACTCGGGACCCGCCGCCAGGTTACTAAACGACCTTGGATAGGTAGGGTCTATGTAATTCAGCTCTCCGGGAGGGGGTGAGGGGCATGGCCTCTCGTGACGACAGCGTTCACTCCGGGCGGCACGATGACGAGGTCAAGGTCCTGACCACGCAGGTCTCCTTCCTTGAAGAGGAGGTCGCGGCGCTGCGCGGCC
>DASPWG010000062.1:0-23817 GCA_035621915.1 Streptosporangiaceae bacterium | reverse complement strand
GCCTCCTCCGCCCAGCTGCGCGGCGGTGCGTAGATGTCGTCGGGGAAAGCGCTGACGGCTGCCGGGATGGTCACGTTCTTGACGTCGAAGAAGCCGACCTTGTTCTCCCAGTAGAGCCGGGACGAGGAGACCCCCGTGTTGGTCAGCCAGTAAAGCGTCACGTTGTCGAGTACGTCATCGCGGCTGAGGCCGCCTGGGTGCCCGGCGAAGGCGTCGGCGATGAGCTGGTAGCTCCACTGGTCGTGGTTGATCATCCAGGAGGCCAGGCCGACGGGCGAGTCGGCGACTCCGTAGATCGTCTGCGGCTGGGTGCCCATCTCGATCGCGTACCCGGTACCGGTCTGGTAGAAGCCGCTGAGCCGCTGGTACTGCTGCTCCTCCTCCGCTGACAGGCCTTCCGGCATGGCCCCGGTGGGCAGCACGTTGAGCGTGCTGGACACCTCCGGCGGGACGGCCCCGGCCATGTTGGTGTGCATGCCGAGCAGTTCAGGAGGCGCCTGCACCGACATGAAGTCGGTCACGATCGCGCCCCAGTCGCCGCCCTGGGCGGCGAACTGCGAGTAGCCGAGGCGCCTCATCAGCTCGACCCATGCGCTGGCGATGCGCTCCGGGCCCCAGCCGGTCTCGGCCGGCTTGCCGGAGTAGCCATAGCCCGGCATCGACGGGATCACCAGGTGAAACGCGTCCGCCTCGCTCCCGGCGTGAGCGGTCGGGTTGGTCAGCGGCCCAACGACCTTGAGCAGCTCGATGATCGAGCCCGGCCATCCGTGCGTGATGATCAGCGGCAGGGCGTTCTCGTGCGGTGACCGCACGTGGATGAAGTGGATGTCGAGCCCGTCGATCTCGGTCATGAACTGAGGCAGGCCGTTGAGCTCCGCCTCGCACCGGTGCCAGTCGTAGCCCGAAGCCCAGTACCGGGCGAGTTCCTGGATCGTGTCCAGCTGCACGCCCTGGGAATGATCTCTTACTGGCTCCTTCTCTGGCCAGCGCGTTGCTGCCACTCGCTGACGGAGTTCACTGAGTTCCGCCTCGGACGTTTCGATCGTGAACGGCCGGATCATCGAGTTCCCGGTCATCGCTGACATTCCCATCTCCTTGACTAATCCGTCACCTACAATCCCGATCGCCCGTTTTACGCCCACCATCGTCACCGCTCTGGCCCATTGGATGCGTCACCCTAACCGGGTGATTAGGACAGGCCAGCTAGGTGCAGCACCGTAATGACGACGTCCTGCAGCGGCATCGTGGTCGTGATCTCGTGGTCGGCCACCAGCCGCAGCCGCGGCTCGACGGCCTGGACGTCCTCCAGGATGCGGCGAAGCTCGCCAGGAGCCTTCCCGTACTGGTTGCCGGTCCGGGCGGACAGGCGATCGAGGATGATCTCGGCCGGCGCGCTCAGCAAGATGATCACATCGAACTGCGGATGGAACCGCACCTGGTTCTCCTCGCAACCGGCGAGGAACAGCACCTCGGCATCCTCGGTGCCCAGCAGCCGCCCGATGGCATCCTCCCGCCACCGCTGCCGCCCGTCCGCCAGCGGCTCGCACCATCCGTCGTCAGCGTCAACCGCCTTAAACCCGAGACCGGCCAGCTCGCGGATCACGCTCGACTTCCCGGTCCCTGACATCCCGGTCAGCAGCACCCGCTTCACGCCGTGAGCCTATGAGCCCGGGCTGGCCGGCACCAGTTGGCTAGTCTCGCGCTTCACCTGGCGCTGCGTGCCTGGACGGCCTCGCCGGCCCGCTGCTGCAATCATGGGGGAGTGTCCGCCCTCGATGAAGTCCTCGCCGACCTGACTGCCGAGGGAGACGACCTTGACAGCCTCGTGGCCGGCCTCGCGCCGGAGCAGTGGCAGGCGCCGACACCCTCGCCCGGCTGGACCGTCGCCGACCAGATCGGGCACCTGGCCGCGTCAGACGACTCGACTGTGACGGCGATCCGCGATCCGGACGCGTTCGCCGCGCGGAAAGCGGCCCTCGCGGCAGACTTTGAGCTGGCCATGGACTCCGCCGCTGCGCGTTACGCCGCGGCTGGGCCCGCCGAGTTGCTGGCGACCTGGCGGGCCAGCCGGTCGGCAGTGATCAGGGCGCTCGCGTCAGTGCCGCCGGGGGAGCGGGTGCCATGGGTCGTCACGCCGCTCTCGCCAGCCACGGTGGCGAGCACGAGGCTGATGGAACTGGTCGGCCATGGCCAGGACGTCAGGGATGCGCTTGGCATCGGCTGGGCGCCGACCGACCGGATCCGCCATGTTGCCTGGCTCGGGATCAGGACCAGGGATTTCGCCATGGCCAACAGCGGTCTGGCGCCGCCTTCCGGAGACTTCAGGGTGGAACTCGCGGCACCCAGCGGGGCACTGTGGGCATGGGGCCCGGAAGATGCCGCCCAGCGGGTCACCGGCCCGGCCGCGGACTTCTGCCTTCTGGTCACCAGGCGGCGGCACCGCGCCGACCTTACGGTGCACGCTCAGGGCGCGGAGGCCGACGGCTGGCTGGATGTCGCGCAGGCCTACGCCGGCCCGCCGTCGGCGGGCCGGCGACCGGGACAGTTCCGCTAGCCCGGCCAGGCCGGGAACGCCATAAGTCGGCTGGCGGGGAGATGATCGGGGCGGCGCCCTGCCGACCGGACAGGTAGCGCACCCGCAGTGCACGCACCTCCTCGGTGAGCGGGTCGCCGGGTTCCAGGGCTCGCTCGCAGTCGCGCAGCGCGCGGTCAAAATGTGCGCTTGCCCGCTTGAGCATGCCGCTCGCGTGATACGCGTGGGCAAGGTTCGCGCGTGACGCCAGCGTCTCGCGGTGCCCGGGGCCCAGCACCCGCTCGCAGCCGGCCACCGTTGCCTCACCGAGTTCAACCGCCTCGGGAAGCCGCCGGGCCTTGTGGTAGGCAGCGGCCAGATTCCAGCGGGCCCGCAGGAAATCGGGATGCTCGGGTCCGCGGAGGCGCTCGAGATCTTCCAGTTCACTCTCGTAGAACCGGATCGCCTCCCGCAGCCGGCCGCTCAGGCAGCAGATGGCGGCGAGGTTCGCCCGTGCCTTGAGCGTGCTCGCGGCATCGCCTTCCGGCACGCGCCGCCATTCGGCGATCACGCGCTCCAGCGTGGTGACCGCCTCGTCGGTCATTCCGGCGCGGTAATAGGCGATCGCCAGGTTCTCTCGCGCTATAACCGCATCGGCCCTGGCTGGTCGGGTGGCAGCCTTCTCGTACTGGGCCAGCACGTCCTGGTAGAGCGCGATCGCATCCTTCCCGCGGCCGGCCCGGCGGTAGGCCTCCGCCACTTTGTGCCTCGCGGCCAGCGTGTCGGGATACATCAGGCCCAGTGACTGAGCGCGGAGGCTCAGGCAGCGCTCGAACGCGTCGATCGCCTTGGCATTGTGCCCGGCCTCGTAGTGGGCGGTGCCTAGCTCCAGCAGTATCGCGGTGGTCTGCGGGTGGGCCGTGCCGAAGACGCGATCGCTGTCGGCCGCGATCCGGTTACCGAGCAGGATCGCTTCGCTGAGCCTGCCGGCCCTCCGCAACGCCACTGCCAGACTTGCCCGTGAGGCAATGGCCTGCGGGTGCGCCGGGCCAGCTACCTCGTCAAGATCGGCGGCGAGTCTTTCTCGCAGGCCAACGGCCTCCTCGATCCGTGCGGCCGCCATGGCGGCGTCGGCGAGGCCCTCCCGCACCTGAAGGGTGACCGGAGAGCGGGCGCCAAGGGCCCCGCCGCAGCGCGTCGCGAGGTCGCGCCAGTAGATGAAGGCAGTCTCGGCCAGCCCGGCGTCATCAAGGTTCTGGCCGATGCGAACGAGCAGGGGATGGCTGCCCTGGCTCCACAGCGCCTGGTCGTCACATCGCCTGACGCTGTTCCCGCAGTGCCGCAGCGCCTGCTCTAGCTCAGGCTGTGATCCTCGCTCCGGCCACGACTCGCATAGCGCGTCAGCGGCTGCCTGGACGGTCCGGCGGATTTCAGCCGCGCCCATTACCTGCAGGATCGATGACCGCAGCGCCGCAGCCATGTGCACGGTGTGGGCATCGTCGGCTGGCTCGATGGTGACCAGGCCGACCTGCTGCAGGTTGCCGAAGGTCGTCCGGACACTCGCCTGCTCAGCCTGCGTGACGTCTTTCCGCCCGGTGACATAGGCGCAGGCGGCGGCACTGGTGAGAACCG
This sequence comes from Streptosporangiaceae bacterium, assembly GCA_035621915.1. GTDB lineage: Bacteria > Actinomycetota > Actinomycetes > Streptosporangiales > Streptosporangiaceae > JAJYUU01. Next base: position 19,673 of record DASPWG010000062.1, on the reverse strand, counting down.
CGCCAGGAATCCAGCTTGGCCCCAGCACAGCTGCCAGCCTCAGTGCGGGCCATGGCAGCTCGGTCGGCGCGAACTCCATGGCACGTTCGACGGCGAGCATCCATGACGCTGCCAGCGGGTCGGTGCGGGCTTCGCCAGCCGCTGGCCGACGGTGGCGCTCCAGCGCCAGCCGATACTGGCGGCAGTCCTGCCAGGTGTCGAGCATGTACGTCACTGCCAGCGCCATTGCCGCCGGGAGGCAGTCCAGGGCCATGGCGAGATCGAGCGCGCCAGCGGAGCGGTAGGGATCGTCGTTCAGCCTGTCGGAGAGGAAGTCCAGGGCCTCGCGCGGGCTGAACGCAGATATGCCAATCGACACCGGATCGGCGGCGCGCGCCCCGTTTCCGTTCGTAGCGGCCGGGATCGGGGACGGGCTCACGCCGGGCGTGCAGGTCGTGACGATCGCCTGTCCGCTCGGGCCCTGCGGCCAGAGTCCTTCCGCGTCAGCGGGCTCGGCCAGGTCATCGAGTACCACGAGCCAGCGCCGGCGGGTGTCCGCCAGCCAGGTCAGGAACTGGGCGGCGGCGGCTTCCGGCTTGCCCGCGGGTGCGGCAACCCTGATGGCGGCAAGTGCGCTGGCATAACCGGTGACGATGCTGTCACGGCTGCCCGCGTCGAGCCAGACCAGGAGGTCAAGTTCGGCCGCGGCCCACAGCCTGGCTGCGAACTCGGCGGCGAGCCGGGTCTTCCCCGTCCCGCCGCGGGCCGCGACCATTGCTGCACGATCACTGTCTGGGCCCAGGATGACCGTTAGCCCCGGCCGCAGCGCGTCCCATGGACCCTGCCCGGTCTCTGATCGTCGCGTATAGGGCTCGGCCACGAACGGAACCGTTCCCGACATCACGGGCCATCGTCGTGGCGGCGCCTGGGTAGTCTCGCTCATTCGTCCAACATCTCCAGGTCCAGCACGCCGTCGTCTCGCTGGCTGCGGATCCCGATGAGGGTCAGCAGCGCGGCCAGCAGCGCCGCGCCTGCGCTGAGCAGAAAGCCCAGCGAGTACGCGTGGCCCAGCGCGTTGAAGGCGATGGGCTGCAGCGGGTTGAACGGCACTGCCTGGCCACCGGGCTGCGTCACGGTGGCCGGCACCGCGTTCGCTCCTAGCGGCCCGGACAGGACCGCATGCACGGCAGCCTCGAGGGCAGGCCGCTGAGCCGCCGGCGCGTGCGCGGGAGAGGCGGCAAACGCCGCCAGGGCCTGCCGCAGCGAAGCGCTGCCCGCCAGCTTTCCCCTGATCACGTCCGCCGCCTGGCTGAGCGCGACGGCGCCGATGACCGCGGGGCCCAGCGTGAAGCCGAAGTCGCGGAACATGTTGGTCGTACCGCTGGCCATGCCAACCAGATGGGTTGGCGGCGTGTTCACCGCGAGCGTCGATAGCGCGGACAGCGCGAGGGCGAAGCCCACGCCCACGAGGAAGCAGCCGGGGACGACCGCTGCCAAGGACATGTCGGAGATGGGCACGGCCGCCATCCACACAGCACCACAGGCCATCAGGACCAGTCCGATGCTCAGCGGCTGCCTTGGGCTGCGCCGCCGAAGCAGGCGGATGGTGACCGGCAGCAGGATCAGTGCCGTTCCGTTAAAGAACAGGAACGCGATCGCAGTCTTGAGGGGCGTGAAGCCCTGGATCGCCGAGAGCCTGATGCTCGTCGAATAAGCCACCCCGAGGAACGCGAACATGCCGATGATCGTGACGACCGACGCCACCGCAAAGTTACGGTCACGGAAGAAGTCAAGCCGCAGCAGCGGTGCTTCTGACCGCCGCTCCAGCAGCACGAAAATCACCAGGAAGACGACGGCGACGATGAAGACGCCGATCGTCTGCGCGCTTCGCCACCCGGTCGTCGGGCCCTGCACCACGGCATACAGGAGCGCGAACAGGGCTATCGCGATGGTCAGCTGGCCTGGCCAGTCCAGCGACCGGCCCTCCGGCGAGGACGAGTCGGTCGCAGCGAGGCGCGATACTCCGGCGCTGATCAGCGCCAGCGCCATCACGACCAGGAACGCCCACCGCCAGCCGGCATCCGGGTCGGAGCCGAACGGCTCGCGTGCTGCCAGGCCGCCGAGGATCGGCGAGCCGCAGTTCCCGACTGATAATGCCGCAGCCCAAATTGACACCGAGCGGGCGCGATCCCTGGCCGTGTGCGTGCCCGCCGCGATCATGGCGAGGCTGGTCGGGAAGATCGCGGCCGCGCCAAGCCCGGCGAGCGCCATCCCGATCCACAGCACGAGCAGCCGCACGCTCGTCGGCGCCGAGGCGCCGGGAGTCAGGAGCCCGACGATCTCACCGACGGCCAGCACCAGCGCGCCGCCCACTAGCAGCCGCTTGCGGCCGAAGAGGTCGCCCATCACTCCGAAGCTCAGTTCCAGCACGCAGACCGGGACCAGGAACGCGTCCGAGATCCACGTGAGCTGGGCCGAACTCGGACCGAGGTCCTGCTGGAACAGGCCATTGAGTACGGCCGGGATGGCCAGCGCCATCTGCGCCATGCAGACGGCTAGCACTGCCGCGATCAGAGTTCCTGGCCGGAGCACGTAAGCGCCCGGCGCAACATATGTCTTGTGTCTTGCAGTCTCGACGGTTCCCATGGAGTCCCCTGCGCTCAAGCAGACTCGGATCCCCCCGGATTCAGGTAGATGCTGGCATGTTCTCAGCATGCGTTGCCCAGGTTTCCTCCTGATTCATATGCGATCTGGAGATCCGGGGCGGTCTGGACTGTCGTAGCCGGCGTCTAACTTGTGTGTCTGGGAGGTGAGAGACGGCGTGCGGCACCAGGTGATTCGGGGCGTAGATCTGGCCGTGTGGCAGTCCGGACGGGGGGACCAGGACCTGGTCTTCGTCCACGGCTTCCAGAATGATCACTCCGCATGGAGCCCGCTCGTCGAGCGCCTCGACGAGGATCGATACCGGTTCACGTCATTCGACCTGCCTGGGTGCGGCGCAAGCGCGGACGCGCCGGGGTGGGAACGCTGCACCATCGGCGAGTACGCCGGGGACCTCACGGCCCTGTGCGATGCGCTCGGGCTCGAGCGGCCAGTCGCGATCGGCCACAGCCTCGGCGCTGCCGTCGTCGTCAGCGCGGCGCTGGCGCACCGCGGTCGCTTCGCCGCCGCGGTGCTTATCGCGCCCGCGTCCACCAGCGGACTTGACTTCCTGCCCGATGAGGCGAGCTTCGACTCGCTCGCTCACCCGACGCCTGAGCAGCAGGCGGCGCTCGCCCGCTCGGCGTTCCGGCGCGCGCCGGCCGACGAGGACTTCGCCGCACTCCTAGCGGTGGTCGCGCGCGCCTCAGCGCGGCACATCGAGGGAGCGGCCCGCTCGATGCGAGCGTTCAAGCCGGAACTCGCCGCCCTTGACCTGCCGTCGATCGTGATCTGCGGCGACCGCGACCGGCACGTGCCGCTGCGCAACCACCTGGCGACGCAGCAGGCCATCTCGCGATGCGGCCTTCAGGTGTATTTCGACATCGGCCACGTGCCGTTTGCCGAGGCGCCCGACCGCTGTGCCGCCGACGTCAGCCGCTTCCTCGCAAAGGCCGACGGGCACCGGCCGGCGGCACCGCGATGACGCGGGCCGGGCAGCTTCCGATCGACCAGCAGGTCGCCCGGCTGCGGGCGGCCCTGCGACGCAACCGCACGCTGACCGACGTGCTCCGCCGGGCGGCGGGGATGCGCCTGCCCGGCTGGTACCTGGTCGCCGGGTGCCTGTACCAGACGGTATGGAACGTGGTCACCGGCCAGCCGCCCGAGGCGGGCATCCTCGACTACGACCTGGCCTACTTCGACGACTCCGACCTTTCCTACGAGGCAGAGGACGCGGTGATCAGGGCCGGGGAGCAGGTCTTCGGGGGCCTGCCCGCCCCCGTCCAGATCCGCAACCAGGCGCGGGTCCATCTGTGGTACGAGCCGAAATACGGGCTGCCGTGCCTGCCGCATCCGTCCACTGAGGCTGCGATCGACAGTTTCGAGGCGACCACCGCGTGCCTTGGGGTCCGCCTGGAGCAAGGCGGCCGGTGGCGCGTTTACGCCCCCTACGGACTCTCTGACGTCTTCAACCTGGTAGTACGGCCGAACCCGGTGCTGGCTCCCCGGCACGTCTACGAGGCCAAGGTCGCCCGGTGGCAGCGGCAGTGGCCTGGCCTGATCGCGCTGCCCTGGCCGGAGCCAAGCTAAAACGCGTCCAGGCATGCCCGCAGTCCTGGCGGGTAGCGGCTGGCCTGCCTGGCCTGCGACCCGGCCCAGGGGGCATGCTGCATTAAGGAGGCCTTCTGGCGCCGGCACGAGCTCGTGGCGGGAGCATCCGAACGCCAAGATCGGCGCGTTTGCCTCCTGCCGCTAGTTACCGGCAGGCTGATCACGGAATTTACTCGCAAACCTGTGCCCGGAGTTTTTGCGGCGGCCCGGCCGGGGAGGTCGTGGCTGGGGCACGAACAGTCACCAGCGGCGGGAGGCTGCGATGAGCGGTCCGGACACTGACTGGGCTGCCAAGTTCGTGCAGCCGCTGCGGGTGCAGCCGGGCATGAAGGTACGGCTTGACCGCGACTTCGATCCGGGCGAGCGGTTCGGCGTGCACAAGAAGCAGGACGGAGCCGCGCTGCTCCAGCGCGGCTCGGAACTGCTCGCGCACTACCAGGACCGGCTGTCCGCGCAGGACACCTACGCGGTCCTGGTGGTCATGCAGGGGATGGACGCGGCGGGCAAGGACGGCACGATCCGGCACGTGATGAGCGGGGTTAACCCGCAGGGCGTGCACGTGTCCAGCTTCAAGGTGCCAACCGCCGCCGAGCTTGACCACGACTACCTGTGGCGGCACGCGCTACGGCTGCCGGCCCGTGGCGAGATCGGCATCTTCAACCGCTCGCACTACGAGGAGGTACTCGCGGTCCGGGTACACCCGGAGATCCTGGACCGAGAGCGGATTCCGGCGGCGGGCAAGGGCCCGCAGATCTGGAAGCATCGGTACCGCGACATCAACGACTGGGAACGCTATCTCTCCGATAACGGCACCAGGGTCGTCAAGCTGTTCCTGAATATCTCGAAGGAAGAGCAGCGCGCCCGCTTCCTGAGACGGATCGACCTGCCGGAGAAGAACTGGAAGTTCTCGGCAGCCGACGCGCGGGAGCGCCGGTACTGGGACGACTACCAGCGGGCGTACTCGGAGATGCTGACCCACACCAGCACGGACTGGGCGCCGTGGCACGTGCTCCCGGCTGACCACAAGTGGTTCACGAGAATCTGCGCGGCCGCCGTGATCGCGCAGGCGCTCATCGACATCGACCCGCACTACCCGGTGCCCGACGACGCCGCCAGGCAGGAACTGCAGCAGGCGCGGGCGGAGCTAGAGGCGGGACCGCGGTGAGTCGGCCGACAGCGCCGCGGGCGGCGATTCAGCGGATGACCTGCCGGTAAAGGCGGGCCCGCCCGGCCGCGTGTAACAGCTCGGCCCGGACCGAGGCGGTCGCGCCGAGACCGTCAGCTAACAGCCGCACCGAGCGGAAGTAAGGCTGCCGGGTGCGCTCTCGCTCCAGGTCGCTGATGGCGCGGACGCTGAGCCCGGAGCGCGCGGCCAGGTCCTCCTGCGTCATCCCCGCTTCCATCCGCGCCACGCGCAGCAAGCGGCCGAAGGAGGTCCCGCCCTCGGCATCCATCTTCGCCTCCCTGGCCGCATAGCAAGGAAAACGTGCCGTCCGATCCGACTAGTAACATGTCCGTCGGAGTCGTGCAATAGCTGATGCATGTCCTTTATCACCACAAGTTCTGTAGCACATGTACAAGCTAGTCGGAAATGTGGTGCACTTCTGGGCTGGTATTCGGCTTTTAGCATGAAAGCAAACTGCCGGAAGTCTGCCGGTAAACCTCATGGCTACGCGACCTGCCCTGATATCGCATGGAGCTTGTCCGCCAACGCCAGTTGCGCCGCTTTTCCGATTCGCCGTCCGCGCGACAAGCAGCGCTGAGAACAGGGGAGACGACCCATGAGTGCTCGTTCGCGTGCGCCAGATCGGCACCAATTCCAGCCGGGCGACGCCGGCTTAAGCAGGCGCGGGATGCTGGCCGGAAGCGTGGGCGCGGCAGCGCTGGTGGCCTTGCCGGCGCAGGTCATTGGCGCTGTCAGTGCGCGGGCGGCGGCGCTGCCAGGGACCGCCGCCGCGACGTTGCCAGGCAGCGCTGCCGCGCTGCCGCACTTCTTCATCTATGGCATCCCCGGGCCTGCCGAGGCGCCGGGACCTTCGATGCAGGCGGCTCGGGCGCCGGCGACTGGCAAGGCGGCTGCCGCAGGGCCGTTGCTGGTTGCCACCCAACTCGCCGCCCTTCCGGCGCAGTCACCCGACAACCGGTTCCTGGCCCTGGCCGCAATCCAGGAGTCTGCCGCCGGCATGACCGTAACTGTCAGCGTCGTCGACGTCGCCACCGCTGTCGTTGTGGCAAGCGGCACCCTGAACTTGCCACACGTAACCAGTGACTCGATGCTCCTGGTCACCCCGACGTTCGCGGCCAACTCGGCCACGGTCGGCCTGGTGCTGTCGGTGACGGTGCCAACCAATACCAAGACCGTCAGCAAGCTGAATCCGCGCAGCGGAAAGATGCTCGAACTCCCGGCGTCGACCTGGACGTCGCATCATGAGCTGGCGTACTTCGACGTCGGGACCAGCTCATTTGCAGGGCCCTTCGACCTGGCCGACGCGCCCTCGCTGGCGCGCGTCACGACGCTGGCGGACGACAAGCACCTGTACCTGTGGACGGTGCCGGAGGCGAGGCCCACGGCAGCTGGCCAGGCCTTCAAGTCTGTGTCGTGGGACCGCCCGGTGCCGAGCCTGGCTGCCTATCCGCTCGGGTCCGGCCGGCCAAGCTTCTCGGTACTCACCGCCGATCCGTGGCCGGTGAGCGGCGAGCCGGTGACGCTGCTGCCAAGTGGCGAGTTCGCCCGGCTTGCCTACGCTCGCACGGTCCAGGTGTATTCGCCGGCCGACGGGCATGTCGTGGAGTACGCGATTCCCGGACTCAGCCTCGATTCCGCCAAGCCGGGCGCGCCATTCATGCAGTTGCAGCCCAACGGCACGGTCCTGATGGCCAACCCGGCGATCGGCCGGGCCGTCATCGCCGACCCCGCGGGGAGCTTCCGGGCGCAGTCGGTGATCAGCTTCCCCGCCCCCCTGTACCGGGCCGGCGGGCCGGCCAGCAAGGTCGCGCTGTCGCCGGATGGCAAGACGCTCTACGTGCTCGGGTCCGCCAAGGCGGGCGGGCTCGCGGCTTACGACGTGGGCACCGGGCGGCTTGCCGCGTCCTACAGCCACGGGGTGCAGTACACCGGCCTTTACCAGGTCAGCGGCACGCTGATCGCGACCGCAGGCAACAACCCCCGGCTTACCTTCTTCAGCTCCGCCCTCGAGCCATTCAGCTCGCTGAACACCGACCTGCATGTGACCGAAGTGTTCTAATCCGCAATCTCAGTCTCGATAGACCGGAGGACCACAGGAATGGCCGGATACGACACGGCGAGCCTCGTCACCAGTGCTTGGCCAAACGCCGAGAGCTACAGTTTCGGCACGCCACTGTTCTGGCTGCGGTACTTCTCGCCCTGCTACTACACGCCCGTCAATACAAGCTCGAGTAACGCCAACGCTGAGTGCAGAGAGATCTGGATCAGCAACAGCTCGAGCCCGATGCTCGGCCCGATCACCACGCCGACGCAGTCCCGGCTGAGCGGAAGCTCGGCGGAGGGACAGGCGGACGGGCAGACCTTCGCGTCCGCGCTGGTGACGGCCTATCTGGACGTCGTCCCGATGCTGCTGCCGACCAACGGGGAGCTGTACTGCTGGCTCGACCAGGAAGCGTCGACATCGCTGAGCCTCGCCTACTGGAACGGCTGGGCGGATTACGTCGGACTGTATAACTGGGAGGGGACCGGCGCGCTGCCGCTGTTCCCGTGCCTGTACTGCAATCCCGATGCGCCGCCGCCGAACTGCTCGACTATCGGTAACGCCGATGCCTGGCCGGCCGCAGCGGTCTGGTCCTCGGAGCCGCTCAGGTGCAGCAACTATGTCAAGGACACACCAGCCTGGGCAGCGGAGACCTGCGGGACCTTGAGCGCCACGCCCACCGAAGTCTGGCAGTTCAACGACGGCTCGGGCATCTGCAACGACTCGCTGGTGGACCAGGACGTAGGAGCGCCGGGCTTTTACACGCCGTCATACTGCTTCTACCTCGACTCCGAGCCGCCCTAGAGGCCCGCGGGAGTGCCAGGTCCCTGGGCGCTGCAACTGTCAGGTGCTGTCTGCTGCAGCGCAGTAGTCCTGGCGCTGGCGGGCGCGGCCAAAATCTGGCGCGGCAGCCCGGACTCGGCTATCCGCCGGGTGCTGCGGGTCGGGCCGGCCCGCTGGCGCCTGACCGAGTGCGCATTCGGGGTGCTCGAGTGCGCGACCGGGATCGCGGTCTGCACCGGCAGCGCGCCCCGCGTGGCGGGCTCGGTGATGGCCGTGCTCGGGACCTTGTTCGTCGGCCTGCTCGCGGCGGCGCGCCGCCGCCGGGCACCAGGCGGCTGCGGCTGCCTGCCGTGGCATCGAACAGGCGAGGCCGTCACCTGGCGTGCGATCGCGCGGGCCGGATGCGTGCTGGCCGCCGGAGTCGCCGACCTGACCGCGACGCCGAACGGGCTCCGGCAGGCCGGTCACGCCTGGTTCGGTGTCGGCGCGCTGATAGCGGCGCTGGCGTACACGCTGCTCAGCATGCAGTTGCCGGTGCGCACGCCGCGATGTCACCGGAGCTTGTGGTTCCCGGTGCGCGACGCCTTCAGCGCGCTGACCAGCAACGCCATCTTCAGCGCGTTCCTGGACTCGCACGGGCCTACCGGCGCGCCCAGTTACCAGCGGGACGGATGCACCGACCAGTTCTCGTTCAGCGTTCCCGCTGTCTCCGAGGGGCCCTCGCAGGAACTGATCTTTGATGTATCCCGCGGCCCCGGTGGCACTGTTGCGGTACGCGCCGCTGTCAGAGCACGGGAGCGGCCAGCCACCGGGCGCACTGTTCATCTGCCCGCAACCAGTCGCCCCCGATGGTCGTCGAAAGAGATGGGTGACAAAAGAACGGAATTAGAAGAAACAGGTGCATCATGATGCTCGCCAAGCTCAAGGTCATCCGCAGGGCAGTCCTTGTCGCTGCCCTCCTTTCCTTAGCCGGGTGCGGTAGCACGCCGTCTGCGTCCGCGCCATCGACATCACCGTCAGCGTCGGGCTCGCCGCCGCCGACCACGACCTCGGCGGTCGCCGTCTGCTCCATCTCGCAGCTGCGGATCACTGTGGCGCGCAGCGGTGCCGCTGGACCGGCCGTGGGCGGCTACATCGGCTTCCGCAACACGGGGGCCGTGCCGTGCCGTCTGTCCGGCTGGCCGCGGCTGGTGGCCGTGACGGCCGGCGGTTCCGCGGTGACCGCGAATCACGTGATCACGACCGTATTCGGGCCGAACATCCAGTCCGCACCGCAGGTGACGCTCGCCCCCGGCACTTCGACCGAGGCGGTGTTCACCGGCGGGGAAAGCGGCGGCTCGTGCGGAAGCGGGACGCTGCCCACCTACCGGACGCTGCGGGTCACCCCGCCAGGCGACACCCAGTCCACCACGCTCTCGGCCTGGCTGGGATCCGTGGGCACCTACCTGCCAGCCTGCGTCGCGATCAGCGTGTCGCCGGTAGTGCCGTCGGCAAGCCTCTACCCGATGGGGTCGAGCTGACATCAGACCGCCCGCCTGCCCGCCGGGCGGCCTGACCGGCGTCGGATCGCCGCCCGGCGGCACAGCGGAGCGGTGCTAGCATCCGGTTCGGTATGAATGCGGCGACCGGTCTCCCAGACGCGTCCGCGTGGTCCCTGGACCCTGGGCTTGCCTATCTCAACCACGGCGGGTTTGGCGCGGCGCCGGTGTGCGTGCTTGACCGGCAGCAGGAACTGCGGGCCGCCATGGAGCGCAACCCCTCCGGATTCCTGGCCGGCGAGCTGCCCGGATTGCTGGACAGCGCCCGCAGCCAGATAGCTGCATTCCTCGGCGCCGAGGAAGAGGGCCTGGTCTTCGTCGACAACGCCACCTCGGGCGCGCAGACGGTCATCGCCCAGGCCGGGCTCGGACCCGGTGACGAGGTGCTGACGACCGACCACTGCTATCCGGCGGTCCTCGCCCAGCTGCGCCGGGCCGCTGCGGCCACCGGCGCCGCACTCAGGATCGCGCCGGTGCCGATGCGCCCATCGGGACGGGCGGAGGTCGCCGAGGCCGTGCTGTCACGGCTGACCGCACGCACCCGGCTGGTGGTCGTCGACCACGTCGCTTCCTGCAGCGGGCTGGTGTTCCCGGTCGAGGAGATAGCCGCGCACTGCCGCGGCGAGAACGTCCCGGTCCTTGTCGACGGCGCGCACGCGGCCGGCATGCTCGCGGTGGACCTCGCCAGCCTCGGCGCCGACTTCTGGGTCGGGAACCTGCATAAGTGGGTGTGCGCGCCGAAGGCGTCGGCGGTGCTGTACTCGGCCCCGCCGTGGCGCGAGGCGCTGCGCCCGCTAGTGGCCTCGCACGGCTTCTTCGACGGCTACCGGCCATCGTTTGACTGGACCGGCACCCGCGATCCCACCTCGATGCTCGCGGCCCCGGCGGCGCTGGCGTTCTTCGGTGAGGCCGGCTGGACGGCCGTGCGCCGGCACAACGAGGATCTTGTCCGCGTGGGCGCGGATCTCGTCGCCCACCGCATCGGCACCGATTCCTGCACTGCTGACGGGCTGGCAGCGGCCATGCGGGTCGTGCCGCTGCGGGCGCCGCTGTCCGAGGCCGAGGCCAGGGCGGCGGAGCGGCGGCTGCTGGACGAGCACGGAATCGTCGTTCCCGTCACTTATCACGATGGCTTCCGGTGGCTGCGGCTGTCGGCGCAGCTCTACAACACGCTGGACGACTTCGAGCGGCTCGCCGCCGCCCTCTGAGACAGATCAGCCGCCAGCGGCGAGGTGGCGGTCAAACCAGCCGAGGGCCAGTTTCGCGACCTGTGTCAGCGCCCCGGGTTCCTCGAACAGGTGAGTCGCGCCCGGCACCACCGCGAGCTCGCTCTCGCACCTCAGCCGCGCCTGAGCCAGCCGGTTGAGATCGAGCACGGGCTGGTCGTCACCGCCGACAATCATGAGCGTGGGAGCGCGGACTGATCCGAGCATCGGCCCTGCCATGTCCGGGCGCCCGCCCCTGCTGACCACCGCGGCGATGTCTGCCGCAGGGGCGGCGGCAGCAAGCAGCGCGGCCGCCGCCCCTGTGCTGGCGCCGAAGTACCCGACCCGCAGGCCGGCGGTCACGGCCTGTGCACGTGCCCATGCCGTGGCGTCAGCGAGCCGGTCGGCCAGGAGGCCCACGTCGAAGACGTTGGCGCGGTCCAGCCCCTCGTCCGGGGTCAGCAGGTCAAACAGCAGGGTGCCCAGGCCCGCCTGATTCAGCTCGCCCGCGACATAGCGGTTGCGAGGGCTGCGCCAGCTGCTTCCGCTGCCGTGTGCGAACAGCACTATCGCGGTCGCCCCGGCGGGCAGCATCAGCTGGCCAGGCAGCCGGGCCGGCCCGGCAGCGACCACTGTCTCCCGCTCCATGTCAGCGGGGTGCGCGGCTAGGATGCCCGGCGCCGGGCGACCGGCCGGTGCCGCCCTGCTGGCCGGTGCCGCCCTGCTGGCCGGTGCCACCGGGCTGCCCGGGCGCACGCGCTCCGGCGCTCGGATCGGCTGTCCGCGCTGCCGCGTCGCTCAGGCAGCGCACGACCTCATCGTCGCTGGTCTGCGTGAAATCGGCATAGAACTGGCCGATCGCGAAGAACGGCGCTGGCGTGGCCACGCACACCATCTCGTCGGCATCCCAGCCGATTCTGTCCTCCCAGCCGCGCGAGGCCACCGGCACCGCCAGCACCACCCGGGCCGCGCCCAGTGCCCTGGCGACCTGGCAGGCGGCCCTGGCAGTCGAGCCGGTGGCGATGCCGTCATCGACGATCACCGCGGTCTTGCCGGTCAGGCTGACCCGGTCCTGATGGCCGCGGTAACGGCGCACCCGCGAGGCTACCTCCGCGCGCTCGCGCGCCTCGACCTGCTCCAGTTCTGGACCGGACACGCCGACCTGGCGGACGATCTCCGGATCGATGACACGCACGCCGTCCTCGCCTACCGCGCCCATGCCAAGCTCTGGCTGGAACGGAACGCCAAGCTTGCGCACCACGATCACATCGAGCGGCGCGCCGAGGACCCTGGCCACCTGCGCCGCGACGGGCACGCCTCCGCGCGGCAGCCCAAGCACGACTACTGGCTGGCCGCGCAGGTGCAGCAGCTGCTCAGCGAGTTGCCTGCCCGCGTCGGCGCGGTCCCCGAACAGCATCACCGATCATCCCCGCCCTGCGCCCGGTGCGGAAGGGCGCTGATCCCGACTAAGGATCTTGTCGGTACGTGCCCGGCCGACGCTGCAGGTATGCCTGCGCCAGGGGTGCCAAACCGACCTTTCCGGTCAGTCGCCGGGTAGCGCGATGGACCTGCCCGCGAGCACCCCTCCCCGTATGGCGTCGTTTCGCTTGATGCCAGACTTATCAGCAGACGCGTAATGGAGGCGGAATGGCCGAGGCGGAGCAGGTACCGGCGGGCGTGGACATCACCAGGCCGAGCCCGGCGCGCATGTACGACTACATGCTCGGCGGGACGCACAACCTGCAAGTCGACAGGGATGCGACGGAGCGATTCCGGGCGCAGTGGCCCGACCTGGAGGACGCTGCCTTCGCCAATCGCGGGTTCCTCGGCCGCGCCGCCCGGTGGATGGCCGCTGACCAGGGGATCAGGCAGTTCGTTGACATCGGGTCCGGGCTGCCGACGCAGAACAACACGCACGAGACCATCCGCCAGGTCACGAGCGAGGCACGAGTGGTCTACGTCGACATCGATCCCATGGTGGCGCTATATGCCCGTGAATTGCTCACCGACGACGGCGCCACCGCAGTGATCCAGGCCGACCTGCGCGATCCAGACAGCGTGCTGAACCACCCTGGCCTGCGCGCGCTCATCGACTTCGACGAGCCGGTCGGGCTGCTGATGACCGCGGTGCTCCAGTTCGTGTCGGACGCTGCCGACCCATGGGGGCTCGTTTCCCGCTACCTGAGCACTGTCGTGCCCGGCAGTTACCTGGCGCTGTCCCACATCACCGGCGACCACATGCCCGCGCGATCCGTGCAGACCGGCGTGGAGGTGTACGAGCGGGCGACGGAGCGGGCCTACCCGCGGACGCGAGCCGAGATCGAGCGCTTCTTCAAGGGCGTGGAACTGGTAGCGCCCTACCCCGGTGCCGAGCCGCAACTCGTCAACGTTGGCCAGTGGGGCGCAGAGGACCCGACCGTGGCCAACAGCGACGGCGCGCTGGCGTTTTACTGCGGCGTCGGCCGCCGTCCGTGACCGCACGACACGAAGATCTGATACGACGCAGAGACTGACTTAATACCAACCTGCTGCGATCCTTGCACCCATGCTTTCACTCTCTCCCAGGACGGGCGTGCTGGCGGCTGGCGCGCTAGTGGCGGCCGGCACTGTGCTGCTTGCGGGCTGCTCCTCTAACGGCAGCCCCGCGGCTGCACCGGCCTCCAGCCCCGCTGCCTCCGCTGTGATCGCGCCGGCGGGCTCGAGCACGACGCCGACCGCGGCGCCCTCGTCACCGTCCGGGCCGGGCCCGTGCCAGTCCACCGCCCTGAAGGTGACGCTCGCTAACGGCGGCGCGGCGGCGGGCACCGCTTATTACTCCATCGACTTCACCAACGTCTCGGCCACCACGTGCACGCTGTACGGGTACCCGGGGGTGTCGTTCACTGGCGAGACCTACAGCGTCCAGGTCGGCCCGGCCGCCACCCGGAACCCCAGCAGCCCGAAGCAACTGGTTACGCTGGCGCCCGGCGCGGTGGCCAGCGCGCAGATCAGCGTCGTGGACGCGCTGAACTACTCGCCAGGACCGTGCGGACTAACAACCGCCAGCGGGATCCTCGTCTACCCGCCGAACCTGACTACCGCCGTCGGGATCCCGTTCAACGGGTACACCTGCGTGCACGCCAAGGATCACGTCCTGACTGTCGACGCGGTGGTCGCCGGCCCCGGCACCTGAGCGCTCGCCGCACGCTCGCGGTCAGACCCGATGCGGGCTAAAGAAGATGACCGCGACCCCGACGGCGACGATCGCCGCGCCGAGCCAGTCGTAGTTGTCGGGACGGTGGCCGTCCACCCCCCAGCCCCATAGCAGGCTCATGATGACGAACACGCCGCCGTACGCGGCGTAGATGCGGCCGAAGTCGTGCGATGACTGGAGCGTCGGGATGATGCCATAGCAGACCAGGATGATCGCGCCCGCCAGCCCGACTGGCCAGGGCGATCCCTCGCGCAGCCATCGCCAGACGAGGTAGCCGCCGCCGATCTCGGCCAGCCCGGCGGCGGTAAAAAGGCCAACGCTGCGCAATACGTTCATGTCCAGACGCTAGCTGGCCCGGGCGCGTCGGCCGGCCCGATCCGCCGGCGGCCGCGCAGCGCTCAGCGCAGCGGGCTGGTGGCCTGACTGGCGTCAGCGAGCCGACACCAGCAGTACCGCGGCGAAGCAACCGGCCAGCAGGAACGGCCCGAACGCGAGGCTACTGCGCAGGCCGGCCCGCCGGGTGCTGATCAGCCACAGCGCATAGCCCGCGGCCAGCACGAACCCAGCGGCCACGGCGTCTGCCAGCGCGCCCCAGCCGAGCCAGGCCGAGAGCGCGCCGACGCTGAGGGCCAGCTTGGCGTCGCCAAGTCCCGCCGACCCCGGCCTTATCAGGGCCAGCGCCGCGAAGATCCCTGCTAGCAGGGCGGCTCCGGCCGCTGCCCTGGCCAGCTGACCCCAGTCTCCGTCGACCCAGGCGGCGGCGAGCAGGAACGCCGCGGTTCCGGCGAGCGCTGCGCCGGTCAGCACGTCAGGCAACCGCCGCACCGCGATGTCGATCACGGCCAGCGGCACAGCGCAGATGACCAGCCAGCAGGCAGCGCACCCTACGAGCGCGGGATGCACGAGCCAGGCCGCCGCGAAGGCCAGCGCTGCCATCGGGACGGCAAGCGCCAGCCCGGCCAGCCGCAGCGCGCAGCGGTAGTCCGCCCAGTGCCGCGGTAACGCCCCCGCCGGACCCCCGAACGCGTCGACCGCCGCGAGCGCCGGCCAGCCGCAGGCAGCCGCGACCGCCGCTGCGGCCACCGGAAACGCCAGGCTCATCTCAGCAACCACCATAAGCCCGGCAGATCATGATCCTGGAAGGACTGGGTGGTTCTGGCGGGGCTATAACCCCGCCAGAACCACCCAGTCCTCGTCGGCAACCGTCGGGCACGTTGAGGGCGAGAATGGAGCGACTGAAGGGAGAGCGGAGTGACGTGGGATGAGCTAGTCGGCTACTGCCTGGCGAAGCCGGGCGCCTGGCAGGACGAGCCGTGGGAGGGCGACGTGGTCGCGAAGGTGGGGAGCAAGATCTTCGCGTTCCTCGGCTCGCCGCCGGCGACCAGAGTCGGCCTGAAGTGCGGGCCGACCAGGGAGGTTGCCGACGAGTGGCTGAAGCGTTTTCCGGACGACGTCACCGTGATGCCTTACGTCGGCCGGTCAGGATGGAACACGCTGCTGGTGGGCGGCGCGATCTCGGACGAGGACCTGCTCGAGGCCATCGACACCTCTTACGATGCCGTCGTCAGCAAGCTCCCGAAGCGAGAGCGCCCGTCCTAGTCACATCCGCGGGCGCGGGCGGCAATCAGCATGCTCAAGCCGTCCAGGATGCGGTCGAGGCCGAAACCGAGGGCGTTGTCGCGGCTGCCTGGTGGGCCGGATTCGGTAAAGGCGGCGGCCGTGCGTGGGTAGTGGTCGGCCTGGGCAGCCAGAGCCAGGGAAACCTGGCGGCCGAGGCCGGCTTCGCTGTTGTCTTCACCGGATGCGGCCATCTGCAGGGCCAGGCCGCGCACATGCCCGGCCAGCAGCGCGATCGTGTCCAGGCTCTCCGCGCCGGTCAGCCCGGTGCCGGCCAGTGCGGTCAGAGCAGACTCGATCCAGCCGACCTCGTTCGGGCCGACCGGTCGGATGCCCTGCGCAAGCTCGTGCGCCCAGGGATGCGCCAGCATCCGCTCGAACATTGTCATCGCCCAGGCGCGCAGCTGCGCGCGCCATGGTTCCTCGCGGTCGGCCACGGCGGCGGCCGGATTCGGTGCTGCCCCGAGCGCGGTGTCCAGCATCAGCGCCTCAAGCTCCGCCTTGCCGGGCACGTACCGGTACAGCGCCATCTTCGCGCAGCCCAGCCGCTCGGCCAGGCGCTGCATGGACAGGTTCGGTAGGCCCTCGGCGTCCGCGTACGCGATCGCCTCGTCGATGATGCGCGCGAGCGTGAGCGAGGGTTTGGGACCGCGCCTTGACCGCTGCGCGGTGCCCCAGAGCAGATCAAGGGTGGTCGGTGTCGACATGTGTTCATCCTCGCGGCCCGGAGCTTGACATAAAACTGCGTCCATCATACGCTAAATGGCGTCCGACAGACGCAGTTAATGAATCGGGGAACCACCGTGAACGCCAAGACTGTTCTGATCTCCGGCGCGAGCGTCGCCGGCCCGGCCCTGGCCTACTGGCTGGATCGTTACGGCTTCCAGGTCACGGTGGTCGAGCGCGGCGCCACGCTGCGCCCTGGCGGCCAGGCCATCGACTTCAAGGGCCAGACCCAGCTGACGGTGCTGGCGCGCATGGGCGTGCGGGAGGAGATCTTCCGGCGCCAGACCGGCCGGGCCGATGTGCAGTTCCTCGACGCGTCCGGGCGGCAGCTGGCCGTCATGACCGGCGAGTTTCTTGGCGGTGACGTGGAGATCCTGCGGGGCGATCTGGCCGCCGTCTTTTATGAGCGCACCGCCGACCGCTGCGAGTACCTGTTCGGTGACTCGATCAGCGCGCTCGTCGAGACGGCGGACGGTGTCTACGCCGAGTTCGAGAACGCCCCGGGCCGCGCTTTCGACCTCGTCGTTGGCTGCGACGGCGTGCACTCGGCCGTGCGGCGGCTGGCGTTCGGTCCCGAGCGAGATTACGTCCGCCACCTGGGCTACTACTATGCCGTCGCGGGTGCGCCCGCCTGGGGGATGCAAGCCAGCCGACCGCAGCGCAGCGTCGCCAACGCGTGGAGCGCACCCGGCCGGCTGGCCGTCAGGGGCGGCTCGAAGGCCTCTCAGCTCTACATATTTGCCGCGCGGCAACTCGACTACGACCGCCGCGACGTCGCGGTGCAGCGACGCCATCTCATGGAGCAGTTCGCTGCGGTCGGCGGCGAAGTGCCGGGCATGCTGGCCGAACTGCCCGGGCTGGACGACTTCTACCTGGACTCGATGAGCCAGGTCCGGATGAAAGGTCGTTACACAACCGGCCATGTCGCGCTGGTCGGTGACTCCGCCTTCGGCAACACCCTGGGCGGTGTCGGGACGGGAATCGCCGTTGTCGGTGCATACGTGCTCGCCGGTGAGCTTGCTGTGGCAGGCGGCGATTACACCATCGCGTATCCCCGCTACAACGAGATCATGCATCGATACGCCAAGATCGCCGGCCAGTCCAACGCCGGCCGCTTCCTGGCGCCGCGGACGGCGCTCGGCATCCGCGCACGCAACTGGTTCCTCGGCTCGCGGGCCTTTGACCTGATGCTGAAATACGCCAGCAACGCTGCCAACGACATCCAGTTGCAGGACTACCCGGCTCTGCTGCCAGCGGCCTGAACCGCGCTCGGCGTGCCCCGGAGCGGTGGCGTTCCTTGCCGCCCGCGGCTGGCAGCCCTGGCGGCGTTAGGCGATGTTCTCCGCGGCCGTGGGCTAGCTGTTTCCCTGCCGCAGGCGCTCAAGCCGCTGGACCGCCTGCTCGAACTCGGCGACCAGATCCGCGATCACGTCGGCTACTGGCCTGACCTCGTTCATCCGGCCCACGATCTGCCCGACTGGCATCGGGATCACGTCCGGCCGGCCGGACCGCATCAGCCGCTGGTGCGCGTCGGCCACCAGCAGGTTCTGCAGCGGCATCGGCAAAGCGTCGGGAGCACCCGGCTCCTCCCACGCATTGGTCCAGGCGTTCCTGAGCAGCCTGGCCGGCTTGCCGCTGTAGATCCGCGACCTGACCGTGTCGGACGAGGTGGCCGAGAGCAGCGCTTCGCGCAGGCCAGGCAGTGGCGACAGATTGGAGTACTCCTCGGTGATGAGCCACGCCGAGCCCATCCACACGCCCGCCGCGCCCAGCGCCAGCGCGGCGGCCACCTGGCGCCCGGAGCCGATGCCGCCGGCCGCCAGCACCGGCACCGCCGGTCCGACCGCGTCCACGATCTCCGGCACCAGCACCATGCTGGCGATCTCGCCGGTGTGCCCGCCGGCCTCGTAGCCCTGCGCGACCACGATGTCGACGCCGGCCGCGACGTGCGAGCGCGCGTGCGCGGCCTTCCCGGCAAGCGCCGCGACCAGCATGCCGCGCTCGTGCGCGCTGTCGATCACGTCGGCCGGCGGCGAGCCGAGGGCGTTGGCGATCAGCCTGGCCGGGTGGGCGAGCGCCACCTCGACCTGCGCCCTGGCGACCGAGTGCAGCCAGCCGAGCACGCCATCCCTCGCCTGCGCATCCTCCGGCAGCGGCGGAACGCCGAGCCTCACGAGCGTCTGCTCGACAAACTCCTTGTGCCCCTCGGGGATCAGCTTGTTCAGGTCGATGGCCGCGCCCTCGGCCGGGATCTTCGCGGGCATGACCACGTCGATGCCGTACGGCCTGCCGTCGGTGCTGGCGTCCATCCAGTCCAGCACCTTGTCCAGTTCGGCTGCGTCGTTGAAGCGCACGCAGCCGAGCACGCCAAGCCCGCCCGCCCGGCTAATCGCGGCAGCGACATGCTCGGACGGCGTAAACCCGAAGATCGGGTACTGGATGCCGAGCCGCTCGCTCAGGGCAGTCCGCATGGCAGTCCTCCTCAGGCCGGCTGGCCCTCCTCGACCGCATCCTTGCTGCCGGCCGCGGCCGCGGCAACCTTCTCGTCGGCGTACCGGCGAGCCCAGATGTAGTCAGCCTTCCCGGCCGGAGTCCTGCCGATCGCGTCGACCACCCAGACCGACCGCGGCACCTTGTAGCCGGCGATCTGAGTGCGCAGGTGCGCCTCCAGCGCGGCCAAGTCCAGATCGTGGCCGGGACGGGGCTGGACCAGCGCGGCGACGCGCTGCCCGAGCCTGTCGTCCGGAACGCCGATCACCAGCGCATCGAAGACGCCGTCGAACGACTTGAGCGCGCCCTCTACTTCCTCCGGGTAGACCTTCTCGCCGCCGGTGTTCACGCACGTGTTCCCCCTGCCGAGCAGGGTGAAGGAGCCATCGCTCTCGACTCGGGCGAAGTCACCGGGAACGGCGTAGCGGACGCCGTCGACCTCGGCGAACAGCGCGGCGGTCTTGGCCGGGTCCTTGTAATAGCCAAGCGGGATGTGGCCGCCGCGCGCGATCCTGCCGACGCCGCCCGGGCCGACCGGCCGGTTGTGCTCGTCGATCACGATCGTCGACGGGCCGGGCGTGACCGTGGGCCCCTCGGCTTTCTTGTTGGCAGCCGACACGTACCCGAGGCCGGTGAAGCCGGTCTCGGACGCGCCGACCGCGTC